>DIDQ01000141.1 GCA_002418215.1 Anaerolineales bacterium UBA5796 | reverse complement strand
GAAAGTCTCCCGACTTTCGACGGGTGGTCCAGCGTCAGGTCCTTCCAGGATGCTTCGCAAAGACGTTGGACTCTTGATGATCTTCGGAGGGCACTATGTCTGAAAACGCGGTAAAGGCACTTTCGATCTTGCGGGATGGCTCCAACTTCCAGTGGTATATCATCCCCCTGCTGGCTTTCGTCTTCTACGTTTACACCGTGGAGGCCGAGAAACGCAACTGGAACCTGATCCTGGCCGGGCTGGCCTTTTGGGGTATGGACTGGTTCAATGAGATCGTCAACGGGATCGTGTTGCGGGTCACGGGTTACGCGCCGATCTGGGGCGCGCCGGGCGATACGGCCTACCTGATCTTCGTCGGCCTGAACATCGAGATTATGTTCATGTTCGCGGTCAGCGGCCTGATCTGGGCCAAAATGCTCCTGCCCAAGAAAGAAGATACCATTTTAGGCATTCCCAACCGCTGGTTTATCGCCATCGCGGGATCGGCGTTCTGCGTCTTCGTCGAATACCTGCTCAACTCGGCCAACGCCCTGACCTGGGACTGGCCCTGGTGGAACCGCGGCGCGCCCTGGCTGATCTTCCTCTTCGGCTACCTGACCTTCTTCGTCATCGCCTTCTGGGTCTACGATATGAAGACCTTCAAACAGAAACTGTACACGGTCGGCGGGCTGTGGGCTTTGGACGCGGCGCTGGTCGTCATCTTTATGGCCGTCTTGAGGTGGATTTAGCCGGGAATGTCTTGGGTGTGTTTCGAGTCCCTGCTGCTGAATCTGGCGACGCATTTTGTCGAAACCTGGGAAATCCGCCCCTCAGCCGCGGGACAGACTTAGACAAAATGGACCAGATCGTCGAGCGGACGCCGGGGACGCCGGCGCGGCTCGCCTGCCGCGTATCCAACCGGCAGCATCGCCACGGGACGATGGGCCTGCGGCGCGTGGATCAGGCCTCTCACGGCCTCCTCGTCGAACGCGCCGACCCAAACGGTCGAGAGTCCCAGCGATTGGGCGGCCAGCATGGCGTAGGTGCAGGCAATGGTCGCGTCTTGCAGACAGTACAGGTCCAGGCCGCGCTCGCGGTATCGCTCCGCTGAGCGCGCTCCATGGGCGCAAAAGACCAGCACCAGCGGGGCCTGGGCGAGGAACTCCTGGGCGTAGGAAACGGCCACAATAGCGGCCTGCAGGCCCGGGTCCCGAACGACATAGACCTCGAACGCCTGCAAGTTCCCCGCCGACGGCGCCCGGTTGACCGCCTCCAGGATCTGGCGCAACTGGTCCCCGGTCACGGGTTGGCTGGTATAGGCTCGCATCGAACTGCGCGAGTTGATCACATCGAAGAAATCCATAGTCTGCCCTCCAAAAAATACTGTATCACAAAATCATCGGGCGGAGTCCAAAGCTTCCGGTTTTGGACGGTCCAATGTCGGAGACGCGGGATTCCGTTGCCGGAGGCCCGAATCCGAATCCGGTTTATGCAATGACCCTGGCCGCAAATTGCGCTTCCTGTTTTGGTAAAAGGCGCAATTTGTGGCCGTGGGGTATAATCCCGCCCATGAAACGAAAATTCAACCGATTGTGGTCAATCCCCCTTTTACTGGTTCTGGCCGTTGGTATTTACTACATCCCGCCGGTACACGACCGCCTCGCCTGGCGGGTCGAAGACTTGCAAACCCGCATCAAATACGCCCTCAACCCGCCGGACGAAGCCGTATTCGTGCCGGTCGTGCCCACCGCGGCGACGCTGGCCGCCACCCTCCCGCCGACCCCCACCCCGGTCCCCACCGGGACGCCTGTGCCTGCCGGCCCGACCTATACGCCGACTCCCACCTCCACGCCGCTCCCGGAGCAGGTCAAACTGGACGGGGTGGTTTACGTGGACCAGCACGAACGCTGGAACTACTGCGGCCCGGCCAACCTTTCGATGGCGCTTAATTTCTGGGGCTGGCCGGGCAACCGGGACGACATCGCCAAAGTCGTCAAGCCGGGCGTGCAAGACCCCAAACTGGATTTCATCCAGCAGGGCAAGTATGACAAGAACGTGATGCCCTACGAGCTTTCCGGGTTCGTGCAGGACCATACCGAATTCAACGTGATCGTCCGGCACGGCGGCGACCTGGACCTGGTCAAGCGCCTGGTCGCGGCCGGGTTCCCGGTGGTGGTCGAAAAAGGTTACTACGAAGCCGATTACACCGGCAAGATCGCCTGGCTGGGACATTATCTCTTCACCACCGGCTACGACGACGCCCAGGGAGCCTTCATCGTCCAGGACGCCTGGCTCAAGCCGGGCAAGGATGTGCTCAGCCCCTACGAGATTTATGATGAAGGCTGGCGTTCGTTCAATTATTTGTTCATGGTCGTCTACCCGCCGGAACGCGAACAGGAAGTCTTCACCCTGCTCGGTCCCTGGCTGGACTCGCAATGGGCCAACGAGCGCGCCCTGGAAAAATCCGAACAGGATATCGCCGCGCTGAACGGGATAGACCAGTTCTTCGCCTTTTTCAACAAAGGCACCAGCCTGGTCAACCTGCTGCGATACGGCGAGGCCACCCTGGCTTATGACCAGGCCTTCCAGATCTATGCCTCCCTCGGCCAGGACGACAAACAGCGTCCCTACCGGATCATGTGGTACCAGACCGGTCCTTACTGGGCGTACTACTACTCCGGCCGCTACCAGGACGTGATCAACCTGGCCAACACCACCCTGAACGACACCATCAGCGAACCCACCCTCGAAGAAAGCCTGTACTGGCGCGGCCTGGCCGAGTTTGCCCTGGGCGATTCGGTCAACGCCTTTGCGGACGTGCGCGAGTCCGTGCGCCTGAACCCCAACTTCACGGCGGGGATTCTTAAACTACAGGAGTGGGGGATTTCGCCCTAGTCTCATAGTCTGATGGTCTGGTGGTCGAATGGTCTGATGGCCTCGTAGCCCACAACCACCCGACTATCCGACTAACAGGCTATCCGACTAGCAGACTACTAGACTATGCGACTATAAGACTACCCGACTATGAAACTATTGCACTTCGCCGACGCCCACATTGACATGGCCAACTATGGCCGCCACGACCCCGCGACCGGGCTGCCCTTGCGCGTCCTGGACTTCCTGAAATCGCTGGATACCATCGTGGACGCGGCCATCGCCGAAAAGGTGGACCTGGTCATCTTTGCCGGGGATGCGTACAAGGACCGGTCGCCGGCTCCCACCTTCCAGCGTGAGTGGGGGAGGCGCATCATCCGCCTCTCACAGGCGGGCATCCCGACCCTGCTGCTGGTCGGCAACCACGACATGTCTCCCGCCGCGGGACGGGCGCACGCCGTCCAGGAGTTCGACACGCTGCAAATCCCGAACGTGCGCGTGCTCCAGCAGCCGCAGTTCCTCAGCGCCGACGAGCTGGGACTGCCCGCCCAGGTGATGGCCCTGCCCTGGGTCTCGCGCTCCGGGTTGATGGCGGCCTTGCAGGTCAGCGGCGAGGATGCGGGAAAAGTCTACGAGGAAGTCGAACAGCGCCTGGCGGACCTGGTCCAGGGCTGGTTCGAGGAGCAGGTGGACCCGTCGCTGCCGGTGGTGATGACGGCCCATGCCTCGGTGCAGGGCGCGGTCTACGGCGCGGAGCGGATGGTCATGCTCGGCTCGGACCTGGTCCTGTCCGGTTCGCTGGTCAAGGACCCCCGGCTGGATTACGTGGCCCTGGGCCACATCCACAAGCCGCAGAACCTGAACGGGCCGGGGCCGGACCCGAAGGACAAGACGCCCTACACCCACCCGCCGGTGATCTATCCCGGTTCCATCGAGCGGGTTGATTTCGGGGAGGCGGGAGACGACAAGTTTTACGTCATCGCCGAGATAACGCGCAGCAAGACCCAGGTCCGGTGGCGCAGGCTGGAGGGAATCCGCCCCTTTGTAGATAAATTCGTCCGGCTGGAGAGCAGCGAGAACGTCACTGCCCGGCTCAAATCCGCCCTGCCCAAACAGGAAAAACTGGCCGAGGCCATCGTCCGGCTGGTGGTCGAGTACCCGCGTGAATGGGACACGCTGATTGACGAACCCGCCCTGCGCGCCCACGCCGCCGGGGCCTTCGAGTTCCACCTGGTCAAGCGTCCGCAGATGGAGGCCCGCATCCGCCTGCCCGCCGACCAGACCATCAGCAGCCTCAGCCCGCTCGAACTGCTCGACCAGTACTGGCGCGCCACCCACGCCGATGACGGCGAGATCGAAGCCCTGCAGGCCCTGGCCCGCGAAATCTTGACCGACGAAGAATAACCAAGGATAAACGGGGATAAACAGGGATGGTTCATCCACCCATCTTGTTCATCTCTGTTTATCTCCGGTGAATTAAGGAGTTTTGATGCGCTGGATCTACATTTCCCCGCACCTCGATGACGCCATGCTCTCTTGCGGCGGCCTGATCTGGGAGCAAAGCCGGGCCGGAACCCCGGTGGAAATCTGGACGGTCCTGGCCGGGATCCCCGACCTGGACGAGTTGTCCGATTTTGCGAAGGTGCTGCATTTCGTGAGCGGCACCGGGACCGCGGCCGAGACCGTGACCCTGCGCCGGGCCGAAGACCAGGCCGCAGCCGGGACCGTCGGGGCGAAAGCCGTCCATTTCGATTTCCAGGACTGCATCTACCGCCGCTCCCCGGAAGGTGAATGGCTCTACGAGGGGATTTACGTCCCGCTCCACCCGTCCGAAGCGGACCTGCCGGGGGAGATCGCCCGCACCCTGGCCTCCCGCCTCGAACCGGACGACGTGGTCGTCTGCCCGCTGACGGTCGGCGGCCACGTGGACCACGTGATGACGCGGATGGCGGTCGAAAGGCTGGGACGCCCCCTGCGCTATTACGCCGACATCCCCTATTTACAGAAAAACTGGCCGAGCCTGCTCACGTTTACCGCCGGCCTGTGTTCCGAGGTCCACCCGGTTTCGGAAGATGGGCTGAAGGCCTGGCAGGAGGGCGTCGAGGCTTACGCGTCCCAGGCCAGCAGCCTGTTCGATCCCCCCGAAAGCCTGCGCGCAACCCTGCAAAATTATTGGGAGAGTACTTTTGGGCTGATGTTCTGGCTATCCCCGCCGGAACGCTAATCTTGTATTTGGTTTCAAATCATGTTATATTATGCCCGCTTTTGGGGCTAACAACCCGCGACCCCAATTTACCGCATCTCTGAAAGGAGATGCTGATTCTATACACAGGACAAAAAATGCCGACGACATTCCTGACCAAAGAAGGATTCGATAAGCTGCAGGACGAACTGGAGTACCTGCGAACCAGCAAGCGCCAGGAAGTTGCCAACCGTTTGCACGAAGCGATGGAAGGCGGAGAGCTGATCGAAAATGCCGAATACGAAGCTGCCAAAAATGAGCAGGCCTTCGTCGAAGGGCGCATCCAGGAGTTGGAGATTATCCTGGCTACCGCCCGCGTGATTGACGAAAAGAGCAAGTTGACCAACGGCGGGTTGATCCAGGTTGGCGTAACGGTCGTCATCCAGGAGAACGGCGGCGACTCTGAGGAGTACACCATCGTCGGCGCGGCGGAAGCTGACCCGCGAGCGGGCAAAATCTCGAACGAATCCCCGATCGGCAAAGCCCTGCTCAACCACCGCGAAGGCGACGAAGTCCAGGTGGACGCGCCGGGCGGCTCGTTCAAACTCCGCATCGTCAAGGTCAAGTAACCGGGGCACGCTATCTTGCCCCGCGCCCTCAACAGGAGCGCGGGGCTTTTTTATCACCCCCACCCGAAGATTTACCGCGGAGATCACAAAGCACACAGAGACATTAAAAAGGCTCTCTGGGAATTAACGTGGTGTGCCGCCAGATGTAGGTCACGTTTGAAACGTGACCTACGGGATGCTGCCAAGTATGGGGGTGTATCACGACGATTCCCAATGAACCGTTAAAAACACTCCGTGTTCTCTGTGTGCTTTGTGGTAAAAAGGGGTGCTCCGATTATTTTGAGAATTTGAAATTGTAAGCAGAGGTCCACTATGGCAGACTACACATCCCTTGAAAAAATCCGCCTCGAGAAGATCGAGGAACTGCGCGCCGAGGGCATCGAACCCTATCCCACCCGCGCCGAGCGGACCCACACCAGCGCCCAGGCCATTTCCGGGTTCGAAGCGGCCGTGGAAGGCGCGGAAGTGCGGGCGACGCTGGCGGGACGCATCCGCGCCACCCGCCCGATGGGCAAGCTGACCTTCGCCCACATCGAAGACGGCGCGGGGCGCATCCAGCTTTTCCTGCGGGTCAACGAACTCGGCCAGGAACAGGTGGATTTCTTCAACCGCGCCTTCGACATCGGCGATTTCATCCAGGCGGCGGGGGTGATGATGCGCACCCGCACCGGCGAAGCCACCCTGCTGGTCCACGAGTTCAGGATGCTGGCCAAGGCTGTCTCGCCGCTGCCCGCCGCCAAAGACGAGACCCTCGAAGACGGGACCGTCGTCCGCCACGCGGCGCTGGAAGACAGCGAACTGCGCGCCCGCCAGCGTTACGCCGACCTGGCGGTCAACCCCCAGACGCGCGAAACCTTTCGCAAACGCGCGGCCGTCCTCCGGTCCCTGCGCGCTTTCCTCGACGGCGAGGGCTTCCTCGAGGTCGAGACCCCCATCCTGCAGCCCATCTACGGCGGCGCGGCGGCCAAACCGTTCACCACCTTCCACAACCAGCTCAAACAGCAGCTTTACCTGCGCATCTCGTTCGAGCTGTATCTCAAACGCCTGCTGGTCGGCAACCTGGAGCGCGTCTACGAGATCGGGCGGGATTTCCGCAACGAGGGCGTCTCGTACAAGCACAACCCCGAGTTCACCCAGTTGGAGTTCTACTGGGCCTATGCCGACTACCTCCAGGTGATGGACCTGACCGAGCGGATGGTCTCTTTCGCGGCGAAGGAAGTGACCGGCAGTTACAAGGTCGTTTACCAGGGGACTGAAATTGACTTCACCCCGCCCTGGAAGCGGATCGAGATGCGCGCGGGACTTTTGGAGGCTACCGGTGTGGACATCTACGCCCATGCTGACGGCGACTCGCTGGCCGCGGCCCTCAAGGCGGCCGGCAAGAACCCGCCCGCCGACGCGCCGCGCGGCAAGCTGATTGACTGGATGTTGAGCGAATTTCTGGAACCGAAGCTGGTCCAGCCGACCTTCCTGTACGATTATCCGCGTGACATTTCGCCGCTGGCCAAATCCCGGCCCGGCGACCCGCTGACGGTGGAACGCTTCGAGGGCTACGTGGCCGGGTTCGAGTTGTGCAACGCCTTCACCGAGTTGAACGACCCGCTCGACCAGGAATCCCGTTTCATCGAGATGGGCCGCGACTACGCCGCCGACGACGAGGAGCGCCACCCGATGGATGAGGACTACCTGCGGGCCATGCGCTACGGGATGCCCCCCAACGGCGGCTTCGGCATGGGCGTTGACCGCCTGACGATGCTCCTGACCGACAAGCACAGCATCCGTGAGGTGCTGCTCTTCCCGCACCTGAGGAGCGGGGCGAGCGAAGAAGAGTAAGTTTTCAGTTTTCAGAGACAAAAATACCCGGTTGCTGCCGGGTATTTTTGTCTCATTGGCTCTTTGGTTTTCGTAACGCGGAATTCATTCCGCAACCAAAAGGCGACATAAACCCCCCATGCGGGGACTTTGTGTCGCGTTACAAGATTTGCGCGTTCAATGCAAATGTTGAACGGTAAGACTATCGCGCGGCTTCCAGCCGCAGCCTGACGATCTTTAACGCAAAGCCGCGAAGGTTCAGAGACGCAAGGAACTGAAGAATCTTTGCGTCCCTTTTAAGCCACTGAGACACTGAGACTCGGAGAAAAAAACTCTGTGACTCTGTGGCAAAAAACGGACTTTTGCAAGAGGTCAAATGCAAATCCTTCGCGGTAATAGTATTTATATATTTTGGAGAAAAGACACGTGTCTTTTGGGAAAAAGACACGTATGTTTTGGTCAAAAGACACGTATCTTTTGGAGAAAAGACACGTATGTTTTGGTCAAAAGACACGTATCTTTTAGGGAAAAGACACGTGTCTTTTTGTCAAAAGATGAAGAAGTTTTCGTCAAAACATCAAGAAGTTTTTCGGGAAAACAGGTCTCCGGGATTTTCCGGGATGCTTCGCTAAATGCAGGGCAAATTGTCCCCGCTGGTCCGGTCGAGCAATTTTTCGGCTTTCTCCCCGGTTGACCTGTGGGGAGCGGGGACATATAATTTGGTCAACGGATATTGATCCTGGGCCGCCGAACTGCTATTGGGACGTGATGCGGTTTACCAAAAAGGCGTTATGCGAACTGCTGAATCGCGAGTTCGGCGGCTTCGCCACAGTATTGAAGAGTAACTGATGAAAAAATGTATCTACTGCTTAGAAAGCAAGCCTGAAGAATCTTTCGCCAAAGCAGAACACGTTATTCCTCAGTCGTTTGGCTTGTTTCAAGATAACTTCACCCTTAATCAACCGCACAATAAAGCAGTCTGTGACGACTGCAATCAATACTTTGGCGATAATTTAGAAATAGATTTGGGGCGTGATACGATTGAAGGAATTTCACGATACGAATATGGGATACGGAAGCCCAAAGATTTCAAATCGCTTGGGAACAGAAGCCGCATTCAACACAAGAAAATAGCCGAAGGTGTTCTTAAAGGTACTTTCTATTATCTGGCATATTCTCAAGAGCTTAATCAAATTACGCCAAAACCTTTACCGCAAGTGGGTTTTCAAAACAAAGCGTCATCAAGTTACACATACTTTTTGCTGGATGATATTCCAGACAAGACAGAATTAGAAAATCAAGGATTTGATTGTGCTGCTAATGTAAGAGCTTTTGGCAACAGTTTTGAAGCAATAGAGCAAGCACTTGCTGCGAAAGGAATATTCCCTGGGTTTCAAGAAGAAATTCCCCTGCCCGACCAAAAATCAGAAAAGATGTTAGTTGAATTTGAAGTAAGTGTAGATAGTATCATTCTTCGTGCTATTGCTAAAATCGCGTTCAATTATTTGGCTTATTGGCAAGGTGCCGAATTTGTTTTGCAGGATGTGTTCCATCCAATACGTTTTTATATCCGAAATGGTGAACGGCGAGAGACCCCATTTGTGCAAATCCGCGATAAAAGTATTTTAATAGATGAACCATCTCAAGAATTCCGAAGGATAATTCACGTCGTTACAGTGAATTGGGCACAAAATGGTTTATCGATTATTTCTCAAGTCTCGCTTCTGAATTATTTGTCTTACACTGTCCAGTTAGCAATGAATTTCCCGGGTCAAATACTGAATCTCAGAAAAGGTCACTTATTCAACTTAGGCGACCACAAGATATACGAACTTACAGCGCAAAACAAGATGTGATACAGTATCATCAAAACGCCACCGAACACAGCGTGGTGTGGACAACTGGGATTCGCCGCGTTTTCAGGCAGTTTTCAACGCCTCAGCAGGATTCCGTTTTCAAGCGTTGCGCGCGTCCCGCCCGGTTGCCACTAGCGCAAACCGTTGAAACTGTCGAAAAAGTCCCTTTTCAAAAACTGATCTTTGAAAAGTGGGAAGGAAACACCAAAAAACGACTGGTTTTCGGTACTCCGCACAATGTTTTGGTAAGATTTTGGCTATTTTTTAGCCTGTTTTGGGAGATTTTTTTTGAACATTTTTCGAACCACGAGTTTTTCGACAGTCTCGTTAGGCGCATTGCAAAACAGTTATGAACCTCATAGGCAAAAGAGAAAAGCATGTTTGATTTAAGAGACCCTATTTGGGCATCAATTTTCAGCATAATCGCAATTCTTGTTTCCGTAAGTATATTTTTCTTGGAACGCAAGAAAAAGTCGCTCACATATGAAACTATATCAGAAGCATCCTTGCTCACGTTGAATGAAGAACTAAATGAGAAGGTTCAGATTTTATATGATGGAAAAGTTATCAAAGATGTTTATTTGATTATCCTGAAAATTCGCAATAACGGGAACTCTGCAATATTAGAAAAAGATTTCATAAAACCCATACAAATCAACTTTAGTGATAAAACGCAAATTCTCAGCGCTGAAATTATTAGAACAATTCCTAGCAACCTAAACGTAGAAATATCTTTGCGCACTAATCAAATCGGTCTTGCTCCAGTTTTATTAAATAGCGGTGATAGTATTTCATTAAAGTTACTGCTAACAGGTCACGATGGAGTTATGCACCTAAACGGAAGAATCGTAGGCGTTCGAGAAATTAAAAAATCAACATCACCAACCATATTCATAAACAAAGTTGAAGTAAATTCTTTGATGGTTGGAGTAATTTTATATACCATTGGAATCATAGTATTGTTCAATGGCATTGAAAGCAAATCGGATATTATCCTTCGGGTTGGCGCATTATTAATTATGTCCCCTGCTCTTGCCTTAGTGATTGGCGAGCGTATAAGAAAAGTGCTTGAGAAAATCATTAACAAGAATTAGTTTGTAAATCTCTGCGCCTACCGATAAACAGCCGTGTCAAGGGTAAAGCGGAAAATTGAATGAAAAAAGCCCCGGGTCTTGGGAAAGGCATCCGGGGCTTTCCTTTTAGGGAGCGCCGAACACCTGATAAAATGTCCTTTGACGCGGTTGATCACCGTGTCAATACTCCGACCGGAAAGTAGGGCTGTAGATGTTTGCTGAACCTGACCCCGCAAAACTGGACGAAATCAAATCCCTGGCCGCAGAGGGCAACAAGATCATGGCGATCAAGTTGTACCGCGAAGCGACCGGCGTCGGGCTGGCCGAGGCCAAAGAGGCGGTCGAGGCGATTGCCAGGGGACAGGAGGTTCCCTTCCCGCCGCCGGCTGCGCCCGCCGAAGCCTGGGGGAGCGAGGCGTCGTTCGAGGCCCGCCTCCGCCAGCTGCTGGCCGCCCGGCAGAAGATCGAGGCGGTCAAACTCTATCGCGAGCGTTACCGCGTCGGCTTGAAGGAAGCCAAGGACGCGGTGGACGCCATCGAAGCCGGGGTGCGCGCCGGGCGCATCCCGCACATGCCGCCGATGAATACGGCCAGCAATGATCCGTTTGCCGAAGGGCCGGGTCAGCGATCCCGCCTGGTTGTTACCCTGGTCGCATTGTTATTGCTGGCGCTGGGTGCGGCTTTCTTGATCTTCTTATTGCGAGGCGGTTAAGGGATGAAAACTTCAAAAACATTGCTCGTCGCCGGGGACGCGCTTGCCCTGGCGATCCTGACCGTGATCGGGTTCGCTTCGCACGGCGAGACGGACATCTCGTTCGTGCCGCGCATGTCCACCACTTTCATCCCGCTGCTGGCGGGTTGGTTCCTGCTCGCGCCCTGGTTCGGGCTGTTCGACCCGGAAATCCTGTCGGACCCGAAGCAGCTCTGGCGTCCCGCCCTGGCGATGGTCTTTGCCGCGCCGCTGGCGACCACCCTGCGGGCGGCCCTGTTGAACAGCGCAGTCCTGCCGTTGTTCACCCTGATCCTGGGCGGTTCATCGGCGATTGGAATGGTCGTCTGGCGCGGGTTGTATTCCCTGTGGCGGAGAAAATGAAGGTTCATTGCGAGCGGAGCGAAGCAATCTCTTACCTGATTGACCAACTCAAGGATATCGAGACTGCTTCGTCTCTCGCAGTGACAAAGTTTTACTATTTCTGGCTTTCGAGATGGCCGCCCGCCTCGGCCTGGTCCAGCACGGACAGGATGGCGGCGACCAGGGACCGGGCGGCGGATTCGCTCAGTTCAACGGCGACCCGGGCCCCGGGTCCGAGCGCTTCGTTGACGAAATCAAGGTTGAGGGCGTATTCGAGCGGGGCGTCGAAGGGGTGATCGTAGGACACGGCCGCCCCGTCCAGTTCGAACCATCCGTTTATCCCCTTGCCGCTGCCTTCGATTTTGATTTTTTCTGCAATCATGGTACACATGGGAAAGTCCTTTGTTATTCTTATTTTCAGATGGTGCGTCGCACCTTCCTAAACGGGTTATTTCTGAGCAAAAAGATGCATCGCTTAATTGGTTGTGGCCTTCAAGGTAGGTGCGACGCACTCGCGGCGGTTCCAGTTATTTGAGATTTTTGTCGAGGAAGGCCCAGATTTTCTGCCAGCCGTCCATCGCCTGGGCCTGGCGGTAGGCGGGACGCTGGTAGTAGAAGAAGCCGTGACCGGCGCCGTCGTAGCGGTGGAACTCGTAGGTCTTGCCGTGTTGCTTGAGTTCGGCTTCGTGCTGGTCCACCTGCGCGGGGCTGGGACTGGTGTCGTCGTCCCCGAACAGGCCGAGGATCGGGCAGGGCAGGTCTTGGGTGTAGTCTATCGGGGCGACCGGGGTCTTGGGGTTGAGTTCGCCGGGAGCCATGACGACCCGCCCGCCCCAGCATTCGACTACCGCGTCGAAACCGGGGGCGCGGCAGGCGGCCAGGAAGGCGTGGCGTCCGCCGGAGCAGGTGCCGAAGATGCCGACCCTGCCGTTGACCTGGGGCAGGCTGCGAAGGGTGCGCATCGCCCCGGCCAGGTCACCGACGGCCTGGTCATCGGAAATCCCGCCTTCCGAGCGGACTTTGACGCCCACGTCCTCGGACGTGCCGTGCCCGCTGCGGAAGTACAGGTTGGGGGAGAGGGTGATGAAGCCGTGATAAGCGAACTTGTGGGCGGTTTCGCGGTACCACTCGTCCCAGCCGGGCATGTGGTGGGCCAGGACCATGGCCGGGTAGGGGCCGGGTCCGAGCGGGCGGGCGAAATAGGCGTTGATCAGGTCGCCGTTGTGGCCGGGGATGGTGATCTTCTCGGCCAGCAAGCCTTCGTAGGCGTCGGTTCGGTACATGGGGGAACTCCTTTCGGGGATACGGGTAAAGAGGACAGGGCTATTATACAGGGTGGGGAATGAAAAATCCGCCCGAGGGCGGATTGGATGTTGGAGATTGGGGCTGCTAATGAGGGTGGGGCCTGGTCCGTTGAAAGTTTATAGCGGAATATCTCCGATATCATGCCGGGATACCTTCAATATCTTGCCGACATAATTAAGATATGTTGCCGAGATAATTCAATTATGTTGCCGAAATACCTGATATATATTGCCGACATAGTTAAGATATGTTGCCGAAATACTCAATGACTTTATCGACAATTGGGAAGAACGTCCCGAAGGTTGCCGTTAAGCTCCTGAGTCGTTCGAACCAAACCTTCGGGACGGTGTTTCTGTGTTATCACTGATATTGTCTATTATATCTTGCCGATATATTCAGGCTTGCGCAGGGTCGTCCGGGTGTTTGGCGTTCCAAAGTTCCAACAATTCTTCGGAGGATTTGTTCATGTTGGCATGGTTGATTACCTTGCTTGCCGTCCACAGGGTGGAGTCATTCAGGCTGGCCACTGCGCCCCGGTCGCCCCGCACAACCAGGTCCACCTCCCCGCCCACCCTCATGTTGGCAGTCAGGACCACCAGCCCGTCTATTTTGACGGCATCTCCGTCTTGCAGGGCTGCCAGGATTTCCTTTACTCCAAGTCGGAAGATACTGAAGATTTCTTCGCTGTTATAGGTAGTGTTTTTTGCCATACGCCCGGCGATCGTTTCCAGGTCTTGAACCTTCTGGGATTTGATCCGGGGCCGCAGTTGGCTGATCACGGAGAGTTTGTTTGCCATGCTATCCTCCTGATGGTTCGGGTGGTGGGTTCGGTCAGGCTCGCCTGCCTTGCGGCAGATTATACAATACTCATCTCCTTTTGCAGTTTCCCTGTTCTTCAGCTAATCATCAACGAAAGCCTTCCCCTGTTCGGGACGGCTTTCCCAGCCCGAAGAAAAAGACTTCCGAAGTCTGACATCGGAAGTCTGAAGGTCGAATTGTCAAAAATACTCTATCCCGCCGCAGCCGCCATCTGATAAATGACGGGACGATACATTGGTGGAGGAATAGGTTTTCCTTCGGCGCGGGCAGCCTCCAACCATGCTTTCTTGGCAATCAAAGCCTGAAGCAAGGCGTCTTCGGGAGTGTCGCCAAACGCCGAGCAGTGAGCCAAATCAGGGATGTCAGCGATATATCCTTTATCCTCTTCGCTGTAAAAGATGTTGATGTGATAGTCTTTCATTCTTTCTCCAAATTCAACGCGTAACGCTCAATCAACTCCATGAACTGGCGAATCTGATACGGCTTGACTTGTCCATTCACATTCTGCAAGTTGACCAGTTCCTTCACCTTCGGGTGGATGAAGATATGATGGCTTCCGCTCGTCCGCGAAAGCCGGAATCCAAAGCCTTCGACCAAATTGACAAAATCAGCGAAAGCTATGTTCTTCGAGCCGGCCAGCACCTTTGCAAGAATTTTCTTGAGTTTCGCCATTGACTATTTTATATCACAAAATCCCGTCGCGAGGACAGCCGCGTCCATCCCAGAGCAGACCTTCACACCAAAACCATCCACGAATGGCGAAAGCCTCACTCCTTATCCATGAGACTTAGTTCCCGGATGGCCGTGGCGATGGCCCGGTTGACTTCGAAGTGCTGTTCCAGGAAAGCCAGGATTGCCAGGGCAGACTCGCGGTTCCGGTCGTAGCCCTGCATCCAGGCAGCGGCTTCCCTGGCGAGGCCCGGATAACGCGCCTCGAAGCGTCTTTCGCCGGAAAACTCGTCCCGGAAGACCGGCTGGGCAGCTTCGACCTCGTCGGCCAGTTCCAGCAGACGGTCAACGGCGTAGCCCTGGATGAAACGCGTTGCGGAGAGTTTTTCACCGCGTTGATCCCGCGCCAGGCCAACATATAAATTGGTCAGCGCTTCGCCCAGCAGGAAGTCCGGGCTGCGCTTGGGGCGGTTGGGCAGCCCTTTGGGAGGCCGGCCAATATCCGGGTCTACTTCCGGCTTTTTCCAGACGATTCGCCCCGGCGCAAAGGGGATGGCCTCCAACTCGTGCGGCTCGAAAACCGCGAACTCGCAAAAAATACCATCGGCGAAGAGCAGTTTGTAGCCATCGCCTGTGTTGGCGAAACAGTAGGCGATCGGATTCAGGCTGGCGAGCCAGTCCAGGTCGTCCAGGTAGGCCTGTTTGTAGCCAGTTTCGACGATGGCGAAGAAATCCAGGTCAGAGTAAGCGTCCAGGCGTTCGAGTTCCAGCCCGACCGATCCGAGGCCGATCAGGGCCAGGGCGTGGCCGCTCCGGTCGAGCGACTGGCCGATCTCATCCAGGCGTTGGAGCAGGGAGCGCGGCTCCATGCTAATTCCAGGCCTCGAAGGCGTAGAACTTGTCGCCCGGCATCAGGCTGGCGGCCTGCGCACGGCCAAAACCGGCCTTCCGCAGCAAGGCAACCAACTCGTCCACCGAGGGCAGTCGCCCGCAGCCGGAGGTGGTTGCGCCCCACAGGTTCAGCGCCTCGCTGCCGGGACTGCCGCCCTGGCAGTAGGTGGTCAGCAGCAGGAAGCCGCCCGGTTTGACGAACCCCCGCAGGTGCTTCAACAGGTCCAGCCGCTCCTCGACCGGGAAGTAGTAGATGTTGTTGTACAGGGTGACGATGTCGAAGGTTTCGGAGGGGGATTTGTGGCGGATATCCCCGGCCTCGACCTGGATCCGGTCCGACAGCCCCCAGTCGGCCAGGTTCTGGCGGGCCATCTCCGCGACCCGGGGCTGGAGTTCGAGACCGAGAGCGCTCAGCCCCGGATTCCGCCCCGCGGCGTAGGCGATGTAGACGCCCGAGCCGCAGCCCACTTCCAGCAGCCGGACCGGGCCGCTCGTCGGGAACGCTCCGGCGATGGCCTCCTTCTGCAACGGTTCCAGGATGCGGGAGGAGCGGGCGATCAGTTCCCCGTCATAGTCCCCAATTTCCCATTGTTTGCCTTGCGATAAGAATTCCGGCGTCTCCAGGATCATCGGGTGGTGCAAGGTGACCACTTCGTCCACGATGGCCCGCAGGGCGTCGTTGTGGGGCTGGGTGAACTTCTTCGAGTAACCTGCCAGCGCATAGCCGCCTTCGGCCAGTTGCAGTTCTTTCAGGCTGATGCCCATTTGCAGCCAGGCCCTGAGGCCGTCGTGCGAGGCTGCGTCCCGGCAAAATTTGTCGGCCAGCCGCTCGAACGGGAGCGAGCCGCCTGCCAGGGCCTCCAAAACCCCGCTCTTGCTGGCGGCCGCGGCAAAGGTCAGCCGGTAAAAATGCCCGACCGAGGTGAGCAGGTTGAACATCAGGAGCAATTGGCCTTTGCGGAACAAGTCGGCGAGCGTGGACAACTTCATGGTTTCTCCTTTGGCGCGGATAGTGAGCAGCCCCGGTCACGGTTGGCCGAGGCTGCTATTGTATCAATTTATGTTCGTTTCTACTTCTGGAACGGCAGGGAGGTTTTCGCCGGGCGGACGAGGCGCACGAGGGTTTTGACGATCTCGATCCCGCTCAAGATGATCACCAGCAGCAGGATGAACGGGACCATCCTGTCGAAGATTTGAGTGAGGGTCGCCTGGAGTTCCGTGTTCGTACTCATCGGGAATAACTTCAGCAGCGAAGGACCTTGGAGCATGGAGTAAGCGATGGCGATACCGATCAGTTCGATGGCGATGTGCGTCCAACGCGTGGCTGCTGTCCAGAACCGGTTGCGCAGCAGGTAAATGTACAAGGCGATAGTCAGCAAGCCGCTGATGTTGATGAAGGGCAGGTAGCGGAAGAACGCTTCCGAAAGCCCGGCCGCCTGGGTCAACGCGCCGTTGTCGGTCAGCCAGATGCCGACGATCTCCGGGTAGAAATTGAAGACCAGCAGGAAGGCCATCGTGAAGACGATCCCGGCGATCATCTCGCCGATTTTCACTTCATCAGGATGAGGTTCTTTGATCAACTCCGCAGGAGTCCAGGTTTCCTTATCTTCGAGTTCGGAGGGGGGCAGGACGCGCTCCAGGATGGCGAAGACCAGCACCACGTTGCCGAAGGCCTGGATCAAGCCGCCCAGCAGGTTGAGGGCGAACTCGCCGAGAGTTTTCAGCACTTCCGGCGGGGTCATGTTCGTTTTTACGAACGCGATGGCGGTGGCGATGGTCAGTCCCAGCACGACGGCGAAGGCGACGATTTGCAGCACCAGCATGAAGGTGGGATACAGCCGGGGGCCGATCAGGTATTGGGCGTGCCCGTAGGATGCGGCAACTTTCTTCGGTGAGCCGTATTCTTCGAGCAAGGCGGTCACCATCGCCTCGTCAACCGGACGATGGGCCTGTTGGCTGCGGTCCTCGAGCATATCCTCCAGCGTGGAGCGCAGTTCGGCTTCGATGTCGGCCCGGCTCCGGCGGGGCAAGTATTTGCCGACTTCAGTGACATAACGTTCGATCAAATTCATGATTTTCTCCTTGAAATTTGTCATACTGAGCGGAGCGAAGCATCTCCTGGCTTTACAGAGAAACATCGGTCGTTTGTTCACTCCCTCAGGGTGACGGGTATCTATCCAAGCATCCCGTCCATCATGGACACGATGCGGTTCCATTCTTCTTTCAGCCGGGGCAGCATTTCCTGTCCCTCAGGACTGATGATGTAATATCGCCGCGGCCGGGATTCCTCGATCTTCCAATCCGATTTCAGTAATCCCTGTGACTCCAGCCTGCGGAGCAGAGGATAGAGCGTGCCCTGGTCGAGCGCCAGCCCCTGGTCGGAGAGCAGCTTGAGCAGCGAGTACCCGTATTGGGCTTCGTCCAACTGGCTCAAGACTGCCAGCACGATCACACCCCGGCGCAGTTCGTTGATGGTGTTGTCGTACATTTCATTTGTTGTCATATTTTATCCTTTTCTGCATTATACTGTGTTGTATACAGTATGTCAAGAGGCGAGATCACAGTTTTCCCAACCTGAACCGGTGTTGGAATATCGTAACTTCCGGGAGCGTGGTGCGACTTTTTAAATACCAACCCTACCTCGCGGCGCATGGCCCCGCTATTCAAAAGGAGAGAAGCGTATGGCTCACGTGATTACCGGTTTGTGTTTGCGCGATAACGGCTGCCTGGATGTCTGCCCGGTGGAATGCATCAGCCCCGGCGAGCCGGTGGAGCAGTGGCCCACGTATTACATTGATCCTTACAGTTGTATTGATTGCGGCGCGTGCGTGCCCGAGTGTCCTTACTCGGCGATCTTCCCGGATCACAGTGTCCCGGCTGCGTACACGGCCCGGGGCGGTGAGTTGATCAATGCGGCCGGGCAGGCGGACCATTACGAAGGCCGCAACCATTACGGCAAGCCGGTCCGTCTCGAAACGACCCGGGTCCTGGCTGCGGGGGAAGTGATCAATTTACAGGAGAGCATCCTGGCAAACGCCAAATTTTTCAAGTAGCGGGAAATGCCGAAGCCCCGCTACCGGGTCCGCCCGCCCGGAAAACGAACCGCCCCGTCACTTGACGGGGCGGTTATCGGATCATCGGGTTCAATCGGCTTTCTGGGAGCGCTCGTCCATGCGCTCGATGACGTGGTCAATCATGCTGCGCCAGGCGAGCAGCATCTCCCGGCGGGCGGCGCGGCGGTGTTCGCGGTATCCCGGTGGGACGATGGTCTCGATGCTCTTGCGCATCTCCTCGCGGGCGGCTTTGGCATGTTGGCGGACCTCTTCGGGGATGCGCGCCTTGAACTCTTCGCGTTTGCTGGATTTCTTCTCAGTCATGGTTTCAACTCCTTGCTCGACGGTTTCATTATAGTCCTGCGCGCCGTGGGATGCAATGCCGACCGGGAAACGAAAAAAGACAAACTATTCAGTCTGTCTTTCTGTGTCCCCAAGGGGACTCGAACCCCTGTTTGGGCCTTGAGAGGGCCCCGTCCTGGGCCGCTAGACGATGGGGACGCTGGAGCGGGCAGATTTTATCACAGGCCGGGTTTAGCCGTCAACTACGAAAACGCGCAATTCTCCCGGCCCATGCACGCCGATGGTC
This sequence comes from Anaerolineales bacterium UBA5796, assembly GCA_002418215.1. Taxonomy (GTDB): domain Bacteria; phylum Chloroflexota; class Anaerolineae; order Anaerolineales; family Villigracilaceae; genus UBA5796. The sequence continues at coordinate 42,049 of DIDQ01000141.1, read as the reverse complement.
AGGGTCATTTCGATGTCGGCGGTGCGGCTCGGTCCGCTGACCAGGGCAACGGATGCTGATCCGACCACATCCGGCAGGCGCAGGGCGGTTTCGAGGTCGGGCAGAATGTCCGATTTTCTCAGCACGGCGATGTGGATTTCGGGCAGGAGCGAGGCGGTCAGCGGGCGGCCCGAGCCGGATGGGATGACCAGCGTCCCGGTCTCGGCGACGGCGGCCAGCACCCCCGTGATCCCGGCCCTGATCGCCGGGTCCGCTTCGTGCTGGACCTGGAGGCCGGCTGCCGTTAAATTGGCCTGGTCCACTTCCGGGACGGACTCCCAAACCTGCACCCGTTCGATGCCGCGGGAATGGAGGAAAGAGAGTAGATGATCGGATAATTCGAGAGCAGTTGTGACTGTGACGCGGCCACTAAGGGATTCGATTTCTTCGATAAAGCGGACGACCGGATCTGTTTTTGGTGTCCCGGTTCGGACTCCAACGTCTCCAGGCGTTGGAGTGTTTCCCGGCGTTGGCTCGAAAGTCTGGAGACTCTCGACTCTGTTTTGGAAAATATCCCTGAACGGCTTCTTCGCCGGGACGGGCATGTCCTTGCTCAAGCCCCACCCGGTCCAGGCCGGGAGCGGGATGAACGCCTTTCGAGGCGCGAACAGGCCCAGGGTCCGTTGCGCTGCGGCGAAGAGACGGGGCCGGGAGGCGGCAAACGCGTAGAGGCTGAGTCCCAGTTTGACGGGCCGCGGCAGTCCCGATCCGCTTTGGGAATTGGCAATCGGCAATTGCCCTGCTCTCACGCGCAGGAGCAATTTCGGCAGGTCAATGTCCACCGGGCAGGCTTCCTTGCAGGCCCCGCACAACGACGAGGCCTGGGCCAGTGGCGCGTGCTTCGGGCCGAGCAGTCCGGCTGAGATGACCGAGCCGATCGGGCCGGGGTAGACGCTGCCGTAGGCGTGCCCGCCGATCTCGCGGAAGACCGGGCAGGCGTTCAGGCAGGCCCCGCAGCGGATGCAGTACAGGGCTTCGGCCAGCGGCGAGTTGCGCAGGAGCGAGCGCCCGTTATCCAGGATGACGAGGTGGCGCTGCTGCTTTGGCAGCGGGCGCTGGATGAGCTGGGTGTAGACACTCATCTTCTGCCCGGTGGCCGAGCGGGGCAAGAGCGAGAGCATCAGGGCGAGGTCGTCGAGGGTCGGGACGAGGCGTTCCATGCCCATCAGGGCGATGTGGACCGGCGGCAGGGTGGTGACCATGCGCCCGTTGCCCTCGTTGGTGACGAGGGTGAGCGTGCCGGTCTCGGCCACGCCGAAATTGACGCCGCTGATGCCCACGTCGGCGGTCAGGAAGACCTCGCGCAGGACTTTGCGGGCGGTATCCGTCAGGGTGGGGATGTCTTCGGTGTAGGGGAGGCCGAGTTTTTCGGCGAAGAGCCGGCCCACGTCTGCGCGGCGCAGGTGGACGGCGGGGGTGATGATGTGGCTGGGTTTTTCGCCGCGCAACTGGACGATGTACTCACCCAGGTCGGTCTCGACGACGCGATGCCCGGCGGCTTCGAGGGCATGGTTGAGTTCGATCTCCTCCGAGACCATGGATTTGGATTTGGCGATGAGGGCCTTGTGCGTTTCGGGTTGCGCCTTGCGTTGGGCGTTTTCTGTGATTTCGAGGATGATTTGGGTGGCTTGGGCGGCGTCTGCGGCGCGATGGACGGTGAGGCCGTTGGCGGTGGCTTTGGCGATGAACCGGTCGAGGTATTCGTCCAGGCGGGCGATCACCTCCGCCCGGACGGCGTGGGCGCGCCGGCGTCGTTCCTGCCAGTCGGGCAGCGAGGCGAAAGCCTGGACCCGCCCGGTGACGCGGCGTTCGGCGTTGGCGTCCAGGGCGAGTTGGAGAGATTCATCGGCAATCGAATCCCGGATTTTGTCGCGAAAAGTAGTCATGGTTTGTTCTTGCGAAGGGTTCTGATCAAAGCATCGTAGGCCGGTTTGGGGTTGTAATTTTCGTCGAAAATGTGGGCCGCGCCGTAGCCGGGGAATTCCCGGTCAACCCAGGAATAAGCATCTGTGAAGCCCCACATGGTGAAATTCTTGCAGTTGCGTATGTTGAGGCAGGCTTGCATGACGGTGGCATACGAATCGGCTTGAGCGTCGAGGCGTTCTTCGGTGAAGGGACTTCTCAGGCGCACGTCCAGCTCGGTCACATCCACGATCAGGCCCAGCCGGGCGAAACGCTGCATCTGGGATTGAAGGACGGCCAATTTTGGGGTGGTACCTAATTCCAGATGGAGTTGGAATCCCACCCCGTGGATGGGCACACCGGCGTTGACCATTTTTCTCACCATGCGGTAAACCGTATCGGTTTTCTGTCCAGGGCGGTCCAGGTGATCCTCGTTAAATAACAGGATGGCCTGTGGATCAGCCTGGTGGGCCCAACGGAAAGCAAGATCGATATATTCAGGGCCTATGGTCTCCAGCCAAACATTGGGATGAAAATTGCCTTCATCATTGATCACTTCATTGACGACAATCCAGATGTCAACTTTGCCGCGATAATGTCCAACAATTCCTTGAACGTACTCCTTCAAATAAGATCTGGCCTCTTGTTCACTCCAATCGCTATTCATGATCCAATAAGGTGTCGTTTTATAGTAGAGAATGGGTTGCGCTCGCACTTGCAGATGATGAGAATTTGCGAAGTCAACGTCGGGGTCGGTTGTCGAGAAGTCAAAAATTCCCGGTCCCCGGTAAGTGCGGCCGAAGCCGTTGATGGTCACCATGTCGAATTGATCGAGCAGCCTTCTCTCGTAGTTTGGGTCGTTTTGGATATATCTGATGTGGACCAAACTGCCGATGTGTACCCCGTTCGAGTTTGCCAACTCTTTCAGGGATTCTCTCAAAGGCGAAACGGGCGAGGCCGTGAATGTGGGCCGGGGGGTGAAGGTAGCTGTCGGTGTGGATGTAGCCGAGGGTGTGAACGTGGGAGTCGATGTGGGGAGCGGGGTCAGCGAGGGCGTAAGCGTCACGGGACGAAAGGCCGTCGGCGCGGGGGTCGAAGTCGCCTCGGCGGACGGCGTTTCCAGCCCGGGCGTGGGCTGCGACCCGCAGGCTGAGATAATCATACCCAACCAGAACAGGAAAGCGAGCCGCCGCATGGGTTGTTACATCCGTGCCAGCACTTCGGCGATGTGGACGACTCGCTGGGGTTTGCCCTGCCGGTTCAGCCCTCCGGCGATGTGCATCCGGCAGCCGGTGTCGGCCACGACCAGGGTGGGGGAGCGGGTCGCATCCAGGTTGGTGACCTTGCGTTTCAGGAATTCGGCGCTGAGTTCGGGGTGTTCGACGGAGAAGATGCCGCCGAAGCCGCAGCACTCCTCGGCGTGGGGAAGGTCCACGATCTGGGCGCCGCGCACGTTTGCGAGCAGGGCCCGGGGTTGGCGGTCCACGCCCAGGCCGCGCAGCAGGTGGCAGGACGGGTGGTAGGCCAACACGCCGTCCCAGCGGGCGCCAACGTCGCTGACGCCGAGCACGTCCACGAGGTATTCGGTGAATTCGAAGGTGCGGGTAGCCAGAGACTTGGCTCGCGCCAGCCAAGCCGGATCATCGGCGAAGAGTTCGGGGTAGCCGTGGCGCAGCATGTGGGCGCACGACCCTGAAGGGACGACGATCTCGCCGGGGACGGATTCAAACGTTCGGAGGGTGTGTTCGGCCAATGGCCTGGATTCAGCTCGAAGTCCCGCGTTGAACGGGGGCTGTCCGCAGCAGGTCTGGCCGGGCGGGAAGTCCACGCTCACACCGCAGCGGGTGAGCACATCCAGGATGGCTTTTCCGGTTTCGGGGTGGAAGGTGTCCACCAGGCAGGTGGCGAAGAGTTGCACGGTGCGAGGCATGACAGAATTGTACAGGAAAAATGTAAAGTCGGTTAACAATTTCAGGGTTTCGCTATGGTATGATAGCCGGGCCATCCCAAAAGACCAAGGAAAACCATGCCTAATTTTCGCACGAAACTCCCGAACAATTTTGACCTGCCGCGCCGCATCCACCGCCTGGGCGAGTTGACGTATAACCTGTGGTGGGTCTGGAACCCGTATGCCCAGCGCCTGTTCAACCGGATTGACAACGAACTGTGGGAACGGGTCAACCACAACCCGATCGTGTTCCTGCGCTCACTTGAGCGGGCGGCTATCAATGCTGCTGCCCAGGACAACCATTATCTCGAAATCTACGACAGGGTTTTCAGCGAGTTCGACGCCTACCTGGAAGAAGAAAATACCTGGTGTACGGGTGAATACGCAGAGAAGTGCGGCAACACCATTGCCTATTTTTCGATGGAATACGGCCTGCACGAAATCTTGCAAATTTACTCCGGCGGCCTGGGAGTGCTTTCGGGCGACCACTTGAAGGAAGCCTCGGACCTGGGCCTGCCGCTGGTGGGCGTGGGACTGATGTACCGGGAGGGTTATTTCTCCCAGCGCATCTCCGAAGACGGCTGGCAGGAGGCCCTGAACAACCCGCTCGACCTGAACCGGCTGCCGGTGCTGCCGGTTTTGGACGACGCAGGGAATCCGTTAACGATCACGATGCAGTTCCCCGACCGGTCGGTGGCGCTGCGGGTGTGGGAATTGCGCGTCGGGCGCATCCCGCTTTACCTGCTGGATTCAGACCTGGACGAGAACGCCCCGCAAGACCGCCAGCTGACCGCACGCCTGTACTGGAGCGACCTGAACCTGCGCGTGATGCAGGAAGTGGTGCTGGGCGTGGGCGGCGTGCGCGCCCTGCGGATGCTGGGCATCAACCCGACCGTCTGGCACATGAACGAGGGCCACGCCGCCTTCCTGACGATGGAACGGGTGCGCGAAAAAGTGCAGGAGGGCCAGTCCTTCGAGGAGGCGGTCGAAGAGACCCGCAAGAACAATGTTTTCACGACCCATACGCCCGTCCCGGCCGGGAACGACGAATTCCCGCTCTGGCTGGTGGACAAGTACCTCGCCACCCTCTGGCCCGACCTCGGCCTGACCCGTGACCAGTTCGTGGACCTGGCCCGGCACCAGCAGTCCTGGGGCGAAACCTTCTCCATGCCGATCCTGGCCCTGCGTCACTCTGAGGGCCGTAATGCGGTCTCGGAGCTGCACGGACGCGTCTCGCGGGCGATGTGGAAAGGGTTATGGCCGCACCTGCCGGAAGAGGAAGTCCCGATCACCTACGTGACCAACGGCGTCCATGCCTCGACGTGGATGGGACGCCGCCTGCGGGTGCTCTACGAAAAATATTTCGGCCCCGACTGGCTGGACCATCTCGACGATTCTGAAATGTGGGAAAAGATCGAAACCATCCCGGATGTCGAGTTGTGGGAGATCCGTATGCACCTCAAACGCAAACTGGTCTTCTATATGGCCGAGCGCAACCGCCAGCGTTGGATGAAAGGCGGTTTCCACCCGATCCAGGTCATCGCTTCGGGGGCGCTGCTCGACCCCTACGTGTTGACTATCGGCTTTGCCCGCCGCTTTGCCACCTACAAGCGCGCCAATCTCATCTTGAGCGACCTCGACCGCCTGCTGCGGCTGATCAACCGTCCCAACCGCCCGGTGCAGATCATCTTTGCCGGCAAGGCCCATCCTGCCGATGAGCCGGGCAAGCAGCTCATCCAGGAGGTCTACCGGGCCATCAAAAAAGCCGAGAATGGCGGGCGGCTGGTCTTTTTGGAAGATTATGATATGAACATCGCCCGTTACATGGTCCAGGGCGTGGACGTGTGGATGAACACCCCGCGCCGTCCCAACGAAGCCTCCGGGACCTCGGGCATGAAGGCCGCGATGAATGGCGTTCTCAACTTCTCGGTGCTGGACGGCTGGTGGCGGGAAGCCTACAACGGCAGGAACGGCTGGGCCATTGGCGACGACAAAGACCCCGCTTCCCAGGGACAGGATAAGGCGGACGCCGATAACCTGTACTTCACCCTTGAAAATGAGATCATCCCACTGTACTACGGCGACCGCGGCAGCGACAACATCCCCACAGAATGGGTGAAGCGTATGAAAGAGACGCTGCGCACAGTCACCCCGCAGTTCAGCACCCGGCGCATGTTGAAGGAATACCTGAAAAACCTGTACCTCCCGGCAATGGAAGAGTGATGGATTTCCTGATTTCCCCTGCTGCCTGGCTGGGCGCGTTGACGATCTTTGCCCTGCGCGTTACCGACATGACCCTGGATACGCTGCGCATGCTGTTCGTGGTGCGCGGCAGCAAGGGCATTGCCTGGGTGTTGGGATTCTGCCAGTCGGCGATCTTCGTGATCGCCTTCTCGTCGGTGCTCAGCAATCTGGACAACCCGCTCAATATCGTCGGCTATGCGGCCGGCTTCGCCACCGGGAACGTGGTCGGCATCCTGATCGAGGAGCGGCTGGCGATCGGCTACACCCACATGCAGATCGTCAGTTCGCGGCGCGGGACGGCCCTGGCCGAAAAACTACGCGAGGCCGGCTTCGGCGTGACCGAGATCCCGGCTCGGGGCAAGGACGGAACTGTCAGCGTGCTGAGCCTGAACGTGCGCCGCAAGCAGATCGCCATCGTTGAGGCGGTCGTCCGCCAGAATGATGAGACGGCATTCGTCACGATGGAGGAAGTGCGCATGTTCCGGCGCGGGTTCTGGCGGGCGTGATGGGGCAAATGTCGCAGCAAAGAAAACAGAAGGTTGAGAGCGGCTACTCTCAACCTTCTGTTTTTAAACCTGTAACCTTGAACCGTTAGTAAACGAACTTCCCGTTCTTGTAATACAGGTCGCCGTCAACGGTAATTTCGCTGTCTGTGCGCAGGTCGCAGATCATATCCCAGTGGATGGCGCTGTTGTTCTTCGAGCCGGTTTCAGGATAACCCGCCCCGAGCGCCATGTGGAACGAGCCGCCGATCTTCTCGTCGAACAGGATCTGGCCGGTGAACTGGTTGATCTCGAAGTTGGTGCCGATGGCGAACTCGCCCAGGTAACGCGCCCCCGGGTCGGTTTCGAGCATCCGCAGCAGGTAGTCCTGGTTCTTGGCAGCGCGGGCCTGCGAGACTTTGCCGTTGCTGAAGGTCAACTCCGCGCCTTCGACCGCCACACCGTTGAAAATGGCCGGATAGGTGAAACGCACCCACCCGTTGACCGACTCCTCCACCGGGCCGGTGTAGATTTCGCCGTCGGGCATGTTGTGAATGCCGAAAGAGTTGTTGAACTTGCGCCCCTTGACCGACAGGGTCAGGTCCACATTGGGGCCGCGCAGCACGACCTGGTTGTGGCCTTCGATATGGTCAATCGCCTTGCGATGGTTTTTCTCGACTTTTTTCCAGAAAGCGATCGGGTCGGCTTCGTTGGCGTGGCAGGCATTGAACACGAAATCGGAATATTGCTCCAGACTCATGGCCGCGTCCTGGGCGTAGGCTTCGGTGGGGTAGAGGGTGGTCACCCACTTGAAGGCGCCCTCGGCGCCGCGGCGCATCTGGGTGGCGGTGATGATCCCGGTGGCCTTCTTGCGCTGCTGGATGCGGACCGGGTTTATGCTCGTCAGGGCGCGGGTGTTGGTCTGTGAATGGATGCGGATGCGCGACTCGAACTGATCGTAGGCGAATTTCAGGAAGGTAGGCACCAGTTCGAGCTGGCTGTCGTTGCCGTAGGTCAGCAGCAACTGTTCCGAGTCAGGGTACATCATGTCGGGCAGGCTGACGAATGGCTGGGGTTGCCCGCCTTTTTCAAGGATCTTGATGTAAAGGGCGCGGACGAGCGGTTCGGCCGCGGTGGTGGCCTCGATCAAGACCCGGTCGCCGGGTTTGATGCGGGCGGAGTGTTCGACAAGAACACTGGCAAATTTTTCGATACGTGGGTCGGCCAAGGCTCTTCTCCTCAATAAAATGCACCGGAATTATACTTTACGAGTTACAAAACATCCAGCGGAGTTTGACAGCAGGCGCAATTCTCGATAGGGTCATTGGAGCCGTCCTGAGCGAAGCCGCCGTTCGTTGGCGGCGTACACCTGCCCCGGTGGGCGGTGCCGGGGGTCGAAGGATGGCGAAGCAATCTTCCCGACAGGGCGGGGGAGTGCTTCCCCACACTGCGCTAGGGGCAGGCGCAGACTGATAGCCTGGTTGTACCGGAAGGCGGCCAAAGGCAGGGCAAATTGGCAATTTGGCTTGCATACATTCGGCGCGTGGGTCGGATTGCCAATCCGACTTACTGCCCGGCCAAAATCGCCATCACGGCCCCGGAGACCGCGCAGGCCAGGTTGACCCAGTCGTTGGTCATCCAGGCCCAGCCGCGCACCTGGATCGTGGCTGTGCCGCACAGGTGGGCCGGGTGGCGCTCAGTCTCCTTGTCGCAGGCGGGACAGTGATAGATGGCCTGGACGGTCGCGCCGAGCAGCGAATCGACCAGCGAGCCGGCCAACCCGGCCAGGGCCACGACCAGCGCCCGGGACCCGGAGCCGGCTCCCGGTCCGAGGAGGCCCGCCAGCGCCCCGATAACGGACGCGCCTGCCAGCGCAGATAACGTCCCGATCAGCGTGATCCCGCCCGAAGTCCCCATTTCCACGGTTCGACGCAAGTCGGTGATCAAGCGTGGCGGGTGCGGGCTGAGCACGCCCAACTCGGTGGCCCAGGTGTCGGCGTTGACCGCTGCCAGCGCAGCCGCAAAACCCAGCCAGGGCCAGACGGCTTCGGGATACAGCCCGTGCAGGGCGGCGAAGAGCGCGGCGACCGCCCCGTTGCCCAGCACCTGCCCGGCGTCGCGCCGCCCGCCTTTGGCGAACTTCTCGTTGAGTTCATTCTTGCGTTTGCCGAAGGCCCTGGTCAACCCGCTGGAGGAGACGAAGAAGGCCAGCAGGAGCGCGGCCCATTCCCAGCCTCCGACCCCGAAGACGACCGTGCCGACGCCGACCGCTGCCAGCGCCCCGCTGAAGCTCAGGCTGCGGACCCGGTACGCGGCGAAAGCGACCAGGATGGCTGCTACAAATCCAATGATGAGTTGCATGGTGAGGATGCGACGCTCTCCCGTCAGCCGAGGATGAAAAGGAGGGCGGTCAGGATCAGGATGGCGGTGAGCGTCCCCGCGCCCCAAATGATGAATGCCAGCGGGCGTTGCGCCTCGCGGCCGTGGTAGTATAACCCGGCGAACCAGCCGATGACGAAAAGGGTGAGGCTGACCAGCGGCAGCAGCATCAACTGGATGCCGGGGCTGGGCGGCTGGGGGGTCTTGTCGGGCAGGAAGCCGACCGAAACGCTCGACAGGGTGGGGGCCAGGGTGCTGACCCAGGCCAGCAGGCCGAGGTTGACGAACAGCCCGCTCAACCACAGGAAACGGGTGAGGGGCGACTTCCAGGCCTGGACGAAGACGAAGGACGGGTAAACCGAGTGCGCCCCCGCCTGCGACAGGCTGCCGAGTTCGATGGCGCGCTGGAAATCCTGGACGAAACCGGCCGCGTCCACCGGTGAGATGGCGTAGATACGCCGGGCGGTGGCGACCAGCAGCATCGTCCCGGTGGTGGAGGCCAGGAATTCGACCGTGCCCAGTTCCTTGATCCGGCGCACGCCCAGGATGGACCCGCTCAGGCGCAGGAACGGCAGCGAGAGCGGGACGGTGCTGGCCGGGCGCACCCATTCCACGTCGGAGATGGGGATCTCCTCCAGTCGCAGCCCCCATTGGAGACGCAGGGTATCCCGGTAGAGGCGGTATTCGCCACGCAACAGGGCGTACAGGCGGTAGAGCAGGATCGGGATGGGCAGGGTCGCCAGCGCGGCCAGCGCCAGGGACAGGATGAACTGCGTCCCCATCCCGCCGCTCGTCACCAGCCAGATGCTGGCGGCCGAGGCGATCCCCAGCAGCGCCACCAGGATCAGGTGTGTGTTCACGCCCGGCTGGAGAGGTGGCCGGTAGACGGCCTGCTCGTCGTTCACGAAGACTTTTGCTCCCGTTTCTTCTCGATTTTCTTCTCGATGCGCCGGTTGAGGAAGGGCGAGAAATGCCCGGCGTAACGTTTTTGCAGTTCGGGCAGTTCCCAGTCGTCGCCCGTGACCTGGCCGCGGCAGTCGGGTGAGCCGCAGCGGCAGGTCCAGGGGGCGATTTCGCCGGGGGTCTCGTACCACATCGCATAATCAGCGGTCAATTCCTCGCCAGTTTCGATGGCCCGGCGGGTCACCAGCGTCACTTCGTCGCGCATCCACACGTTGGGGTCGCAGGCGTGGTTCATGAAGGTGTCGGCGTAGTTGCCCAGCTCGGCGGGGTTGCCCAGGAACAGGGTCTCGTCCACGGCGGCGTAACTGCTCCGGGCGGCCTTGCCCTGGTCAATCTCGTCCTGGGTAAACAGCGTCCCGCCCCAGATGACGATGGTCTCGCCTTCGCCGATGGGCGCTTTGGCGAAAATACCCTTGCGGTCTATTGGCGAGCGGCGCACCCCCAGGCGCGGGTCAACCCACGATTTTGGACGGTACTGGCTCATAAGTTTTCCAATCCCTCCCGGATTGCCTGGCAAACGATTTCAACTTGTCCTTCGGTCATCACCCCCGAAAACGGCAGGGCCAGGCCGCGGCGTCCCAGGTCTTCGGTGACGGGGAAATCGCCGGGGCGGTAGCCGAAGCGCTCGACCATATACGGCTGGAGGTGGATGGGTGCGAAATACGGGCGGACGGGGATGCCGCGCCCCCCAAGTTTTCCCGCCAAACGGTCCCGGTCCACGCCCGGGGCGAACCTTGCCACGTAAACGAACCAGGACATGCGGCTGGTCGCGGCCTCGACGAACGGGACCTCCACCCCGGGGATTTCCGCTAGGCGCTCGGCGTACCAGTCGGCCACCTGCTGGCGTTTGGCCATCAACTCGTCGAGACGCCGCACCTGCGCCACCCCTAGCGCCGCCGACATTTCGTCGAGGCGGTAGTTGTAGCCCAGGTAGGTGTGTTGCAGCCAGGTATCGCCGGGGGCGCGTCCCTGGTTGCGCAGGGCGCGCATGAAGTCGGCGGCCTGGTCATCATCGGTGACGATCACGCCGCCCTCGCCGGTGGTCATCTGCTTATTTGGATAGAAGGCGAAAACGCCGTAATCGCCGAGCATCCCGGCCTGGCGGCCTTTGTACTCCGCCCCCAGCGCCTCGCATGAATCTTCGATGACTTTCAATCCGTGTTCGCCGGCGATGGCATTGATGGCGTCCATGTCGGCGGGCTGGCCGAAAACGTCCACCGGAAGGATGGCTTTCAACTTGTGATCGGTAATTGGTAATTGGTAATTGGCGATTGTGCGCGGCAGGTACTTTTCGGGATTATTGGCCGCGTCGGCAACGAGTTCCGGGACGAGGTTGCCGGTTTTGGGGTCAACGTCCACGTAAAGGGGAATGGCGTTTTCGAACAGCAGCACGTTGGTCGAGGCCACGAACGAGAACGGGGTGGTGATGACCAGGTCGCCGGGTCCGATACCTGCGGCGCGGACGCACAGGTGCAGCCCCGCCGTGCCGGAGTTGACGCCGATGGCGTGCCTGGCCCCGGTCAGGTCGCAGAAGGCCCGCTCGAAATCGAGGATACGCTGGCCCATGCTCAGGTTGGGCGTGTTGAGCACATCGAGGACGGCCTGACGCTCGGCATCGGTCAGGTCTGGGGAGGACATGGGGATTTGGGTCATTTCTATATATTTTCCAGTATTAATGGGTCCTAGACCGATTCTTCTACTGCCCATTCATCTTCTGATATCCCAGCAGAATTCAATAAGTTTCTACAAAAGCTTTTTACACTGGCAGCAGACAAGTTTACATATAACCACCACCCATTAGGCAATTGACGGCTAGCATGTTTAAAAGCTGACTTGTCAAAATAAGCAGGATATTGTTCTGCGATTTTGTCAAAATTATCAACGAGTTCGTTGATCGCTATTGCTGTGTAATAAGCAACGTCTCTCCAGCTAGATACAGTGAAAGGTTGGCCTACAATAGTGAGTTTAACTGGCCTAGTAGAATTTGCTGGGATAGATGTGGATGTGCCTAGTGAAGCCCATATTTCTAAAATTTGTGTTGCAGTCCATTCAGCTCTGTTTCGAATTGCATGCTCGTCCCAACTCGGAATAGATTGGGAAAAATAACTATTATTTAGCTGTAACGCATGAATTGCTAATTTTTGCTTTTTTAAAATATAGGCAGAATTTGATAATTCTGAGTTCCATTCTTGAGTTACAAGTGTTAGGTTTCCTATTGTGTTTAAGAAATCTATATAGGTTTGTTCCCAATTAGTTCCAAGTTCTTCTTTCCAGCCAGCATCGAGAGTTTGTGGCATTATGTGTTCAATAGTAGGCTCGCCATCTAAAACTGTATATCCACCTTTTTTTTCTTTACTTGAAAGATGTCGGTTTATTGACTCTAATACTAATGATAATTTTGCGCGACTCTCACTACGCTTATCATATAGCTGTTCCGACAGCGTTGCTTGTCTGATGCGATGATCGGGGGGATAATTTTTATTAATGATTGCTTGGCGTAAAGTTATTACAAAATTATTTGGAGTAATTTCCTTCCATAAAACTGGAAACATCTTGTTTGTATAGTTTGTAGGTTCGCCTACTATATATCTTCTAACAATATAATTTTCTAAAATTTGTAATCCAGTAATAAAATCCGACTGACTTATCAACCCTTGAGAAAGTGCTTCATAAGCAGCGAGCAAAAAAGGATAGGCAGTAGAAACCTCCAGAACATTTAATCGCTCTAAATAAAACCTGATAATGCTGTCTTTTTCGTGAGTAGGTCTAAGAAGCTTGTTATAGTATTCACTGAATCTTTTAAGAGTGGCAACCTCATCTTCAAAAGATGACGATGTCTTAAATTCCTTCTCGATGCGATCTCGGAACCTTGCGTATACATGCCCTTCGTTGACTAATATTCCGGTACGAAATGCCAAGTAGTGGCGAAGAAAAGCGGTCAATTCTCCAAGTCTGGAACGTCCTACTGTACGTTTCTCTTGAAGTAAGTCTTCTACTACAGCCCAATGATTTTCAAAAATGTAACCTTGTCTAGACTCGGGCAATTTCATCGCAATGTAATTACGTACCAGATCTGCTTGCGATAAAGTTTTACCTTTGTAGTTTAGACTCTCAAAAATCTCATAAGGGCGTTCATCTTGGTTTAAGTCAATAAAAACGACTTGGAGACAATTATTTAGAACCACAAATAATTTTTCCAGTTCTAAATCTCCGGCTTCAATTCGTTTTTCTAGCTCATCATAAAAGAACTTAAAAGCCTCAGGTATCTTTGAATCGTTTTTAGGTAATGGACCTGTAGTTTCTTCCAAGAGCGCTAGATATACATCACGATCCCCGTACTTTGCAGTAGGAAGTAATTTATATCTCAATAAGCCATCTTCTTCGGGGTTTATCAACAGCTTTTGGATTTTTACCCTTAAATTTGGTTTTAATTCCTCGGTTAATTTTCTTAACGCACAAAAGACCAAAGAAATTGTAGTGAGGCGTTGTTGTCCATCTACTAATTTGAAAGCTGGGACAGTACCATTGCGAGTTCCATCGTTGATGACCACCAAAGAGCCCATAAAATGCTCCGGTTCATTAGTTGGACTATAAGACTCGTAAACGGCGATAACGTCATTGAAAAGAGTTTTCCAGTTTTGTTTTTCCCACGCGTATTCCCTTTGGAAGTATGGAAGAATATAGTGGATATCTCCTCCACTTGCAAACACTTTTGAAATTCGCAGACTTTCTGCTTTCATTTGGCAAACTCCGTCTTGGAAGATTTTCAAGATTCTTGACTTTTGTTATTTTCCATAGTCAAGCGAAAAGCTATTCTTTACTCTCAAATTCCAAACTGATAGTATCGATTAGCATAATGACGGTGATTGGAGAAACTTAAATGTAACCTTCTTTGTTTTGGATCATGCTGACAAGGTTTGGAATAGCAGCTAGGGATTTTTCGTTATTGTCCCTTGTTTTCACTTCTACCATCCCCTCCTTCAGCCCCCGCTCGCCCACCGTGACCCGCACCGGGGATGTTTTCTCGAATGTTCTTGGGGACCGGCGAAGTTCTTCGCCTTTATAAGAATCCATTATTTGTAATCGCCGCAACCCGATTTTTATATACTCTTCTTCAATTTCGATGCCAATCGAACGTCTGCCAAGTTGTTGGGCAGCAAAAGAAGTTGTAAAAGTTCCCGAAAATGGGTCCAGCACTAAATCACCGGGATTGGAACTGGCCGCAATAATACGTTCCAGAAGTGCGACGGGTTTTTGGGTTGGATGATTTTCATACTCATCCATACGGTAACGGACTCTTGGGAAATACCAGACATTCCCGGGAACTTTTTGCGAATTGTAAATCGTTGGAACGGCTTTGCGATAGTCAACCAATTTCCTTTGCGCCCCGGTCTTTGCCTCAACAAGAATATCCTGCGCATTGAATGTATAGTTTTCTTTGTCTTTGACACAGAACAAAATTGGCTCATACATGGAACCGAAGAATTTTTTTGCCTGAACGCCGGAGCTATCGTAATGCCAGATGATACGAGACATAATGTGCATTTTTTTACGAAGGTGGATATCGAAAAAAGGCATGGCCTGGGTGGATGCCATAACGTAAAAGCTGCCGGTTGCTTTGAGTTTATTAATGCACACATTAAGCCATTCGTAGCACCATTCGAGATAAGTTTCCTCGGTTTCCCATTTGTCTTTGCGGCCGTTGAAATCCTTGCCGATGTTGTACGGCGGGTCTGCGAAGATCAAGTCAACAGTCCCGTCTGGGACTGCATTTTTCAGCGCGTCAAGAGCATCACCCAGGATGATTTGATGGTCATCTTTTCGAAAAACCTGGTAATTTTGCTCAATCATGTTTCAAGACTTGTGGAGTGCATCAATCAAATCTGTGATTGCGACGAATTGTTTCTCGGCTGCGGCACGCGGCTTCAATTCTACCACCCCCTCCTTCAGCCCCCGCTCGCCCACCGTGACCCGTACCGAGGGGCCGATCAGGTCGGCGTCGTTGAATTTGACCCCGGCGCGCTCGTCGCGGTCGTCGAACAGGACCGTCAGCCCGGCGGATTGCAGGTTGGCGTACATCTCACCGGCAGCGGCGAAGGTGTCGAGTTCCTTGCCGGGGATGGGCATGAGATACACGTCGAAGGGGGCGGCGGGATGGGGGATGGTCAGGCCGTTGGGGTCGTGATGGGATTCGGCCAGGGCCAGCAGGATTTTGTCGAAACGGTAGCCGGCCCCGTCTTCCAGCACGTCGGCGGAAAGTTCCTTTAGCGGATTCCCGCAGTCGGCGCAGGCGTCCCCGGCTTTAGCCTGGACGATGTCCGCGACGATTTCGGCCTGGTAATCCCGCCCGCAGTTGACGTTTGCCAGGTGATAGCCGGGATCGTTGGCCCCCGCGACCAGGTTGGCCGATTGCGGGATCAGGTCGTCCACGATGATGAGCGCGTCTGCCAGGCCGAGCGGGGAGGCGTAACCGGGGACCGCGCCGGCGCTTTCGATCTCTTCGTGCGTGGCCGGGCGCACCTCGCCGGCCTGGCGCTTTAGTTTGGCCTCGCTCAGAGCCATGTCGCCGCGCACGACGGCGAAGACGAGCTTTCCGTCTGAAATGCGGGTGTAGAGCAGGGCTTTGGCGGTCTTTTCTTTGGGGATGTTCAGGAAATTCGCCAGGGATTCGATGGTGTTGCAATCGGGGGTGGCGACTTTTTTGAGCGGTAAAAGTGTTTCACCCGGCAGGGGGGATTTGGCGAAAACCGCCGTCTCGCTGCGGGAGGTGTAGCCGCAGGCCGGGCAGTGGATGATGTCCGCTGCGCCGGTCAGGATGGGGTAGAAGGTTTCCAGGCTGTTGCCGATAACCGGCAGGCGGATTTGGGAGAAGAAAGAACCGCCGATTTTTGCGGATAGCCCTTCGAGATGCTTCAGGGCAAGGTTCCCCAATTCGGTGGGCCGGTTCTCGCGGGTCAGGAATCCCGCCCGGACGAGGAAGGCGAACCCCTCGGTGCGGGCGTTGTTGGGCGCGTCGCGCTGGGTGAGGATGGACAGGTCTCGGTAGCGCATGTCAGGCCGCGGCGGAATCTTCGGGCATGGGAGCGGCCGCCAACGGCGCGCCCTCTTCCAGGTCCAGTTTGACTTCGTCTTCCATGCGGATCTGGCCGCGCAGGAAGGCGCCGTCCTCGGTCACGAAGGAGGTGGTGATCACGTCTCCCCAGACCCGGCCCGTAGCCCGGATCTCCAGTTTTTGGGTGGTGATGTTGCCCCGCACGGCCCCGGCCACGACGACGGTGCTGGCGCGGATGTTCTCGCAGGTGACGCGTCCGCTCTCGCCGACGACCAGGATGCCTTTCAGGGCGATCTTGCCTTCGAAAGCCCCTTCGATACGCACGCCGCCGGAGCCGGTGATGTTGCCCTGCCAGACCACGCCCGGCCCCAGCACGGAGGTGATCCGCTCGACGCTCTGGACGGCCGTGGCGGGTTGGGTGGTTGGAGTTGTGTTTCGTTTGAACATGGTAGATTTTACGCGCCTACACCAGCCGCGACTTGATATTCAACCGGCAAAATCTTTTTCAGGTTGAGACGGGCTGAAGCATCGAGAATTTCAATCCCAATAATCTTTTCGCCTTTGCCAATGTCGAGGACAACATCCTCGGAGACGCGTTGGTTAATAACATCTTGCTTGGTATCATCCAGGCGGATGTAAAGTACATCCCTTTTGACATTATAAGAAATTTGCATCTCAATCCTTCCATTCTCCATAAAAAACATAAACAGTTACTGTCACTATTTGGCCTGATTCCTCGACGTAAATGACCTCAACTCGTTAATGCTTATAATATTTTCCCAGGCGTTCGCTTTCAAAAGGGAAAATTTTGGTTTTCCCTTTTCTGTTACCGCGGGCAGGCATTTCGTCTCCACTTTCGAGCACTTCGGAAATTTCGTCAGCATTGGTTCCGCGTTCTTCAGCGCGTTCGATGGTATGCGGCTCGATTTGGATTTTCATGCATTTATTTTACCGTATATAAAGAAAAGGCGCCGACTTCAATCGCCAGCGCCTGGGAGGGTGCGTCGCACCTCACTTTTGGGTTAAATCCGTTTAACGGGGGTGTTTTTCGCTAGATGAAGGTCCGTTGAGAAAGGTGCGACGCACTCTATTAATGTCGCATTACTTTTTCTTACCCTTCGGGTTCCGGCACGCCGACGATGTTGTAGCCGGAGTCGACGTAGAGCACTTCGCCGGTGATGCGGGAGGCCAGGTCGGAGCAGAGGAAGACGGCTGAATTGCCCACGTCGTCAATCGTGACGTTTTCGCGCAGGGGGGCCATGTCGGCAAATGCCTTGTACATGGACTTGAACCCGCCCACGCCGGCCGCGGCCAGGGTGCGGATCGGCCCGGCGGAAATCGCGTTGACGCGCACGCCCTGCTGGCCGAAATCGTAAGCCAGGTAACGGGTCGAGGCTTCCAGGGCGGCTTTGGCTACGCCCATCACGTTGTAGTGCGGCACGACCTTTTCCGCGCCGTAATAGGTCATGGCCATCATCGCCCCGCCCTTGCGGATGAACGGCTGGAAGGCCCAGGCCAGCGCCACGAACGAGTAGACGCTCACGTCCATGGCGGTGTGGAACCCCGCCCGACTGGTGCGGTAATAAGGGCCGGTCAACTCGTCCCGGTTGGCGAAGGCAATCGAATGGACGAGGATATCTATCTCGCCGAACGTCTCGGCGGCCTTGTGGGCGATGACGTCTATGGCCTTGTCGTCGGTCACATCGCAGGGTTCGATGAACGTACACCCTAGCGACTCGGCCAGGGGGCGGGCGCGCCGCTCCAGGGCTTCGCCGGCGTAGCTGATGCCGATCGTCGCGCCGTGTTCGTGCATGGCTTTGGCAATACCCCACGCAATCGAACGGTCGTTGGCCAATCCGAAAATCAAAGCCGTTTTACCAGATAAAAGACCCATGTTTCCTCCAAATAAGAGAGTAGAGATAAGAGAGCAGGGACTATTCTCTAATTATCTGCCATCTATTCTCTGACCTCGAACCGCCAGGGGATGCTCTTCCACGGTTCGGGCACATTATTTAAACCCACTCTGGGGCCAATCGTCACGCTTTCATCCGGGATTGCTTCGCCCGGCTCGATCCACAGCCCCCGGCTGGTTTCCGTCAAATCCAGCCCGTTCTCGTCCCGGCCGATGCCCATGGCCTGGGTCAATTTGGCGGGTCCGTTGAAATCACGCCCGTTCCGCCGGGCCGACATCAGCTCCACGCCCTCGACCGGGAGGATACCCCGGATCAGGACCGCGGCCGGGAAGCCCTCCGCTTCAGTGACGGCGTTCAACAGCCAGTGCATCCCGTAGGTGAAGTAGACGTAGGCGATTCCCGCCCGCCCGTACATGACCGTCGTGCGCGGCGTTTTCCCGGCTTTGGCGTGGCAGCCGAGATCGGACTCCCCCACATAGGCCTCCGTTTCGACGATCATCCCCGCCACCCGGACGCCGTCCAGGATGCGCACCAGCCGCGCTCCGATCAATTCGCGGGCTACGGTCAGCGTGGGGCGGGTGTAGAAGTTATATTGAAGGGGGAGTGACATTTCCAAATTGAAGCAAGTGGTTATACAAATATCGGCTGGTGAAAAAACTGACCAGAATATAGATTGTGCTCGGGGCAAAGAATAGAGCAACTACTGATGTGTGATAAAAAACGATATGCAAATCACATCGCGAAAATAGACACAATAATAGAGAAATCAACCCAATGAAACCATAGAGAAGAGCTGGTGAAGATAGAAATATGCTTACAAGGATCGATGTGAAGTTGAATACTTTTCTTGTTGGGATGTATTTCATCAAAACAAAACTGAAAATTGCAGATGTCATAGCTCCAAGAAATACTGGCAATATCAGCCAGATAGGTGAAGTTGATAATAGCATTTGCATCAGAGAACCACTGCTTTCAATTGAAAAGATTACAAACTCTGATGGCGCTGGTAAGGGGAGAAGGATCTCAGCCATAACCAAAACAAATAAGGCATAAATAACAGCAGATAGAAAGCCGGCAACAGCTCCGATTTTTAAGCTCGTAATTATCGCGTTTTTCATCAGCTTTCAAGTAAAAGGACTACAAGATGGTATTACAGATGCTATAGCTATTTGTAATATTTTAGGTTGCGGGCAGATACTACAAGTGTTACTGAAATAGCAAATAAGATAATCCACAAATCTTCCGAAGAATTAAAGCCCGTTACCAAGACAATCGGAAAAATTCCAACAATGATAATGACAAAAATGATTAAGTTTGATAGCCAAAAAGAATGTTTGGATTTGTATGGCTCCAGGCCGAAAATTTTTAAAGCAACTTCAGGGGCAATAATTTGCCAAGTCATGATACTAAGGACTTGTGTAAGAATAACTTCCCGATTCTGGATTTTTTCTCGCTGGTGTCCGTCGGGATAAATCCCTGCCTCAGCACATGGAAGTCGGATAAATCCGACTGGTGGATGTCAGTCCGCAGGACTTCCACGAACTGAGCAGGTGGCTTTAGCCCCGCTCGTCCCGCGTGAAACACGGAAGTTATTTTTACACGACTCCTAAGGCCGTTGGCTAGACCTAATGAGAAACATAACGCTGTAATCCATGATTTCCCGATTGCAATCCAGGATACAACTCCCATTGCAAAAAGGAGTGTTGAAGAAATGACAGCACTCCATCGCTGAAATTTCATAAATTGCCTCCATGTTCTCCGTAGGGAATCATTTGAATCTCGCATCCCGCTGCAACGTCAGCCTCAGGCCCTGCTCCAGCGGGATGGAGGATTTGTAATTCAGTTTCTGGGATGCAATTGTCAGGTCGGCGCACATGCGCGAGACGCCGCCCGACGTGCGCTGGTTGTAGATCACCTCGGCTTTGCTGCCGGTGACGCCGATCACGATTTCGACCAGTTCGTGGATGCTGGTTTCCGTCCCTGAGCCGATGTTGATCACCATCCCGTCCACGCCCGGGGCGGTGGCGGCGGCCACCAGCCCGCTGACCACATCGTCCACGTAGACGTAATCCCGCGTCTGGTTGCCGTCGGCGTGGACGACGAGAGTCCCGCCGCGCTGGGCCTGGCGCAGGAAGTGAGGCACGACCGGCGGGTGGGAGGGCGGCAGGTTCTGGCCGGGACCGTAGGCGTTGAAGATGCGCAGGGCGACCGTCTCCATACCCCACAGGCCGCCGATGGTTTTGACGTAATACTCCGCCGCCAGCTTGGAGACGGCGTAGGGCGAGCGCGGGTCGGGGTGATCGCTCTCCTTGATCGGCTGTTCGCCCAAATCCCCGTAGACCGCGCCGGACGAGGCCAGGACCACGCGTCGGACGCCGACATCCCGCATGGCCTCCATCAGGCTGACGGTCCCGCCCACGTTGACGGCGTTGTACTCGCGCGGGTAGAGCACCGATTCCGGGACCGAGACCCGGGCTGCCAGGTGATAGACCACATCCACATCCTGGAGCAATGTCCACAATTTGGGCCGGTCGCTGACATCCCCGCGCGTGAAATGGACGTCCGGCGCGAGCGTCTGCGGGTTGCCGGCGGACAGGTCGTCCAGGCCGCGGACCTGGTGTCCCTCGCGGGCGAGGTGGTTGGCAAGTGACGAACCGAGGAAACCGGCCGCGCCGGTGATGAGGAAGTTCATGGGCTGATTATAATGGGGAATGAAAAGCGGCGGGGTTAGCCGCCGCTGGGTTATTTTACTTGAGCAGAACTTCAAATTCTTCCGACGAGAGTTGCGCCTGTCGAAGTATGGATCGCAGGACCTGTGGATTCAAATCGCCGGGATGATCGGGGACAGTGACGAGCAAGTTTCCCCGCTTGAATTGAATGTGACCGCCTCTTTGCCTGACCCGTCGAAAACCAGCTTTTTCGAGCGCAACGATAACCTGACGCGGTCTAAGTACCGGCAGTTTAGGCATAGGCTTTGATGGCTACATCTACCTTGAATTTGAATATTTTCATAGTATCCGCCGGGAGTGAATTGCGCGGATCCTCAGATGGAGGCACAGGCCGCATATAGGGAAGTCCATCTTCGAATGAGCCTTCCAGGTGGAGAGCGGCCGCCTCAAGCAAATTGTTGCGGGCCTCATTGAATGATTTTCCCTGTGAAGCTACATCAAGCTCCGGGCAGAGGGCGCTGAATTCATCTCCTTCTTTCCAGACTATGCCCGTAAAGACAAACATTTCCATGTGAAAACTCCTTTTCTAAAATTATACCGCTTCCCCGGCCATCGAAAGTTGCTGGCTGGTCTCCATCGCCGCCCTGGTTACGCACCCATCCCAAATCTCCTGCGGGTAGACAATATAGTTCGTCCCCGGCAGGGATTCCATTGCCAGGCCGGTGTTCAGGTTGATGCCGATCTGCTCGTAGGCTTTGTAGGCCAACTGGCTGCAATAGAACATCTCATCGGTCTCGGCGTTCAGGAAATTGAGGTTGTAGGATTTGCCCAATTGCCCCAGGCAATATTCGGCTATTCTCATACGCATGTGGAACTCTTCGTCTTCAGAGAGTTCCCGCCTGGCCAGCGGGTAGGCCACCCCGTAGAATGTATCGAACAGCAGGCCGCGCTCGCGGGCCATGAACTCGGTGTCCCAGGTTTCGTTGTGGACCTCGAAAGTGACCACGCCCCGCGACCCCGATTCCACGCAGCGGCCGCCGGGGCCGAGGTAGATCGCCACGTGGTCCACATCGCCGGGCACGAGCCGCCCGATCAGCCGCCAGAACTCGCCGGGCAGGATGTCCGGTTTGCCGTTCATGGTGCAGATGATGTCGCCCGTCTGCAGCGGGATGCCGTCAATTTCGTAGGTATAGATCATTTTCGCTCCGTACCTTCTCTACGTTTCGATTTTATCCCGGTTTTAGCCTGGCGAGAAAGTCAATTTGATGAGCGATGTAGACCAGCTCGCCGCGCGCCAGTTGCGCCCGGCGTTTTTCGAGCCAGCCGGCCAACTCCGGTAAATGGCCGAGCGACTCCTCGAAAAAATGCAGGATGGATTGGAGGAAGTACGCCTCGTCGGCGGGATACCGGCCCTCGACCGGATACACCACCCAGTCGGAGGCCCCGGCGGAAACGATCTGGACCCCGGCCTGTTCCAGGAACCCGAACAGGTGCCGGCCCGAACGGCTGTCCCCGCCGCCGGGACGGGTATCCATCGTCCGGTGGTACGCGGCTTCGATGGCGGAATCCAGTTCCGGGTCCAGGACGGGTTCGAAGGTCGTCACGCCGTCGAAGTTGAGGGTCAGCCAGGCGAGGTTTTTTGTCAGCGAGAGCAATCCCGGCAGGCTGTCGGGCAGGGGCAACAGGTCGAGGAAGGCGTGGGCGATGAGCAGGTCGGCGGGGGCGGGAGCCGAGCGGATGTAGTCGAAGAGGTCGGCTTGAATGATAGTGATGTTAACGGATGGGGTAACGGATTTGGAAGCGGATAAGCGGATGCTGAAAGCGGACTCTGTCACGGATTCACGGATTTCAACGGGCGATGACGCGGGTGGCTGGTGAACCTGGTAGCCGCGTTCCCTGGCCCATTGGGGCAGCCAGGTTTGGGCGAAGGCGATGTTTTCGGGGTCGGAGTCGAGCAGGGTGTAGTCAACGGCCAGGGGCAGGATGCCCCAGCGCAGCAGGCGGGCGAGCATGGTGCCGATCCCCGCGCCGACTTCGATAACGGATAGTTGTTCGTCGGGCAGGTTGGACTGGAGGGCGGCGAGCACGTCTTTGTTGAGGGCGCGGTCGTCAACGGTCTGTTTGGCGAGCAGGTAGCGGGGGAAGGAGTGGGTCATAGAGAGTAGAAATTAGAGAACAGAGAGCGGTGGCTCTGCTCCAGTAGTTGTGCTAAAAATCCCCGAATTTTAGCGGCTGTCTCCTCCCATGCCGGCTGCCGGCGGAACCGCTCCAGGGCGTTGGCCGAGAGCCGGGCGAGCAGGTCGCGGTCGTTTGCCAGTGCGGATAGGCAACCCGATAACGCCGCCGCATTACCCGGCGGGACGAGGTATCCGGTTTCGCCGTCTGTGATGATCTCGGAGGCGGCCCCGGCAGTCGTCCCGATGGCGGGCAGGCCGAAGGCCATCCCTTCGAGGTAGACGATGCCGAACCCCTCGTAACTTGAAGGGACTGCCAGCACATGGGCTGCGCGCAGGCTTTCGGCGAGGGCGGCGTTGTCGAGCGGGCCGCGGAAAGAGACTTTGGACTTTAGACCTGAGACTTCAGACTTTTCTTGCATATTTTTCGCATATTGTGGATCAGCCTTTACTGAACCGACTATCTCCAATCTGATGTCTGATGTCTGATGTCTGACCGCTTCGATCAGCGTATGCAATCCTTTGCGCGGGATGAGGTTGCCGAGGAACAGGATCCGCAGCGGGCCGGGTTGGCGGGCGCGGGCGATGACCTCCGCTTCCGGCATCGGATGACCGAACCGGTCGGTCGGCGGGTAGGCCACGATGCCCGGTTTACTGCTCTCTAATAATGCGCTAACTACTTTCTGGGTCGTTTCTGAATTGAAGATGAAGCCGTCCACCGAATCCAGGTAGCGCTTTTCGACCAGGCGATAGAACCGGTTTTGCCAACGCGGACGTTGCTCGGAGCAGCGCAGGTGATGGACCAGGCTGACGACCGGATACAGGCGCGGCCCGGCGTTGGCGGCCAGCAGCGAGGGGTGGTTGAGTTCGTCCTGGATGAGCAGATCGAGGCCGGGCGGCAGGCGGAAACGGAGGTTGTCGGCCAGGTGGGCGGCGTAATTGCGCCAGGGCAGGCTGAGGATTTCGACCGTGTCGCCCCGGCCGCGCAGGTATTCGACCAGTTTGCGGTCATAGAGGTAGCCGCCGCTGAGGGTGTCGAGCGAGCCGTAGATCAGGAAACCGAGTTTCATAGTCTTTTAGTGTATCTATTCAGCCATATACTCAAAAATAGCGATGTCACTGCGAACGAGCGGTCTTTGCGAGTGAAGCAGTCTCCCAAAGGTCAGTTTTGCCCATTTAGCGGGAGATTGCTTCGGCAAAACCGCCTCGCAATGACAGCCTGAATAGTTACCTTTTAGTCAATTGGTCGGATAGTCCCATAGTCCAATGGTCGCGTGGTCAGGTGGTCGAGTAGTCGCGTGGTCAATTAGTCGCGTGGTCGAGTGGTTGGGCAGTCTGACGGTCTTGTAGTTTCGGCTATCGAACCATCCGACCACCCGACTATCCGACTACCAGACTACCCGACCATCCGACTACCAGACCACCCGACTACCAGCCTACCCGACCAAACTAAACGACGCCCAGGCACTCGCGTTTTCCCACAGAACGACTTTCAGGGAGGTGACGTTGGGGGCCACGATCCGTTCGCTGAGGCTGGTCGCCAGGATGCGGGCAAAATGTTCGATGGACGGGTTCAGCCCGGCGAATTCGGGTTTGTCGTTGAGCATCTGTTCTTTGTAATAGCCGACGATTTCGTCGAGGCGCTTTTCGACCTCCACGATGTCGCACAGGTAGCCGTGCCGGTCGAGGCTTTCGCCGGAGAGTTGCAGTTCGAGGACGTAGTGGTGCGAGTTGGGGAGGTTTTCCGGTCCCCAATCGCCACCGATGAGGAAGTGGCGGGCGATGAAATCGCGGCGGACGGCAAGTGTGTACATGGTTTCTCCTGTTCGGAGTCGAAATCTCCCGATTTTTGTGACTCCAAAATCAGGAGATTTTGGAATCTGGGGTGAAAACGACCTGGATGGTCTCCTGGGGGTTTTGGTCGAGCAACTCGTAGGCTTCGGCGGCATTTTCGAGTGGGATGCGGTGGGTGATCCATTTTTCGGGGCGGAGGCGGGCCAGGGAGTCCCAGGCGACCTCGAAGCGGCGGGGTTTGTCCCAGCGGGCGCTCAGTTCGGGGGCGATGGTGCTGACCTGGGACGAGATGAGCCGGATGCGGCTGCGGTGGAACGATCCGCCCAGGTCGAGCCGAACCTGTTTCTCGCCGTACCACGACCCGATGACGACCCGCCCGCTGAAACGGGTCAGGGCGAGGGCGGCGTCGAGGGCAGACGGGGAGCCGGTCAGCTCGATGGACAGGTCTGCGCCGGCGGCGAGCAGGGCGCGGGCCTGCTCGCGGAAACCGGGCGCGGCCGGGTCGAGCGCCGCAGTCACGCCCAGGGACGAGGAGGCTGCCCGTCGAAGCGGGAGCAGGTCCGAGGTCACGAGCGCCGCGAGCGGGAATTCCGTCAGCAGCGCGGCCGTCAAAAGTCCGATGATCCCCTGGCCCAGGACCAGGACCCGTTCCCCCAGGATTGGGGCGGCGTCTTGCGCCAGGTTGACGGCGGTCTCCATGTTGGGTAAAAAGACGGCAGCTTCGGGGGAAAGGGAGATGGGAATGGGAAGCAGGGCGTCGGTTCTCGCTGCGAAGTGAGAGGTATGCGGCTGGAAAGCGAAAACGAGCCGGTCGAGCCAGTCGTGAGCGACGCCCGAGCCGAGTTCGACCACTTTGCCCACGCAGGCGTAACCATAAGCCAGCGGGTAGGCAAAAGGGCCGTCCATGCCCGGAAAGCACTCGTCCACGGGCAGGTCTTTGGGGAACTGGCCGCGGTAGACCAGCATTTCGGTGCCGGGACTGACCGCCGAGTAGAGACTTTCGACCAGCGCCTCACCCGCGCCCGGAACGGGGAGGGGGTCGCGGCGGATTTCCACCCGGCCCGGGGCGGTGAAGGTGACGGTTTTACGCTGCATGGGCTTATTTTACCCCCCGCGCGGCGGGGTCAGCCTTTGTCGGACCAGAGCAGGCCGATCAGGATGACTTCGGTGATCTTGGACGGGATGCCGTAGATGGAATCCCGGTCGAAGAAGGAGTAGCCGTCCCGGATGACGTAGAAGCCGACCCAGATGACCAGCCAGGCGAGGATGGTGACGGCGGCGTAGCCGATCAGGGTGTAACGCACCAGGTTGCGCCTTTGTTGGAAAAAGGGGATGGGCAGGAAGTAAGCCCCCAGCAGCCCAAAGTAGCCCAGGCCATTCAGGATGAATAACGGATCTGGCCCGTGGGTGAATAT
The DNA here is from genome assembly GCA_002418215.1 of Anaerolineales bacterium UBA5796. Lineage (GTDB taxonomy): Bacteria > Chloroflexota > Anaerolineae > Anaerolineales > Villigracilaceae > UBA5796. The sequence goes on along the minus strand of DIDQ01000141.1, from coordinate 16,075 downwards.
GACCTTGTCGAAGGCGGCGGCGAGATGCAGGATGGCGGTGATGAGGACGGCGATGATGATCCCATAATGTTTACCGGTAAATTTCATTATGTCGCTCCTTTTTCTGGTAATACGTCTGAAACAGCCAAAATGGTTTTCTGGAGAGGTTCTCGAAATCTGCCTGCCAGATTTGGACTATTTTACTCCAATACCGCGCCCGGCCAGCAGCAGGCCGACGCCGCCGATCAACAGGTCGCGGCCGCGCATGAGCAGGCTCAGGCTGATGGCCGCCGCCGAGGGGTAGCCGAGGGCCGCCAAGGCGAAGACCTGGCTGGCTTCCAGCGCGCCCAGCCCGGCCGGGAGCGGGGCCAGGAACGAGAGTCGGACGAGCGTCAGGGCGGCCAGGGTTTGGGGTCCGTTCAGCGGGAGGTGCAGGAAATCCAGCATCAGGGCGTATTCGGCCAGCATCCCGGCCCAGGTGAGCAGGGAGGCGGCCAGCGAGGCCAGCATCCAGCCCAGGCGACGGCGGCAGAAACGGGCCGCCGTATGCTCCGACAGGATGACGAGCCGCAGGAAGCGGTGGATCGGGCCGGCTGCGGCGAAACGGGACTGGAGCGGGCGGGCCGCGGCCGAGAGCGGATGCCGCCCGAAGGCCATTGCCAGGATGTGGAGCGGCGGCCACGCAAACAGCATCCCCAGCGGGACGGCTGTCCAGGCGAACTGGATCCGGGCCTGGTCCAGCATCCCTGAACGGACCACGGCGACCAGCCCCAGCGCTAAAAACAGGAAATTCGCCAGGAATTCGAGCAGCTTGTCCATGAAGACGGCTGCCACGGCCCGGGTATTCGTCAACCCGTAGCGGCGCAGGGTGACGACCTGCAACGGCTCGCCGCCCACCTGTGGCCCCGGGGTGAAATAGCTCATGGCGAAGGCCGCCAGCCGGAACCCGACCAGCGGCAGGAAAGGCACACGCCGCGCTTCGGCCCGCACGATCAGCCACCAGCGCAGGGTGATGAGGGCAAAGATGATGATGTTCAGGCCAAGTAATGCGGCGAGCTGCCAGGGTTCGAGCAGCTTCAGGGAATTCCAGATGTCTGCCAGGGGCGCGTGGCGCAAAGCCCACCAGAGCAGGGTCGCCAGCAAGGCCAGCCAGAGGAGGTTAGAGAGGAAGGGCTTTTTTCGGAGGCGCATTCGAAAACGAGAAGGTATACGATTAAAACGAGAAGGTACACGATTAAATCGTGAAGGTATATGATTTAAAACATGTAGGTACACGATTTAAACGAGAAGTATCACGTTTGCGCAAAAACCGTCCTGTTGGGAAGAACGTCTTGCAAAAACCGTCCCGAAGGTTTGTTTGGAATGACCCGGGAGCTTGAATGCAACCTTCGGGACGTTCTTCCCAACGGGACATTCTTCCCGATCATAAAATCAACCCGCCCTCACCTTCGGGCGGGTTTTGCAGCAGGCCGCGCATCTGCTCCAGCACTTTGGCGTGGACGGCGCGTACCTCGGTCGAGCCGATCTCGCCGGCGCAGAAGGGCTTTCCGATGCGGACGGTGACGGTTACAGGCTTTACGTCGAACAGGATTTGGGCCAATAACTGGAAGGCTGCGCCGAGCTTCTCGCGTTCCGGGCCGGGCTTTTTCAGCTGGGCCAGCGGGTAGTGGACGGCTTTGCCCCAGAGCACGCCGCTGACCAGCACCGGCAGGATGCGCGTCTCGGGGGCGAAGCGCACGAAGACCCCGGCAGAGTTGGTCCAGGCGTCGAGCGATTCGAGCGCGCCGGGGTAGACGGCCGGGTCGGGTTCGATCTGCCCGGCGGGGAAGGTCAGGGCCGCGCCGCCCGCTTTCAGGTGGGCCGAAACGCGGCGGACGGCGCCCATCCGCTCGGCAGGGTCGTCGCTGATGTAGAAGAGAGTTTTGGTGGTTTCGGTCAGGGATTGCAGGAACGGCCTTCGGACGGCGATGATCCGTAGGTCCGGGCGGCGCAGCGCCGCGAACAGGGCCAGGGTGTCGGCCATGCCGGGGTGGTTGGACAGGACCAGGAGCGGCCCGGATTCCGGGATGTCCCCGCGCCCGAAGACCCGCACCTGCTTCACGTAGCCGCGCAGGGTCCGGGCCGATGCCTCGGACAGGCCGACCCGGCCGACCAGGGCGTCGAAATCCAGCATCTGGCGGGCGAACTTGCGCGCCGGGCGATAAAAAACGTGCCGCAATAGCCCGGCTGGCAGGGGCGACTCCTGCCAGCCAAACGAGGCGACCAGGTCGTCGAGGTTGATTTGGGTGAGAGTGCGCATGTGAATCAACGAGTCAGCGAGGCGAAGTAACTACAAGACTACCCGACCACCCGACCACCAAACCACCTCACTCCGGCTCCATCGAAAAGCGCAGCGGGTAGCCTTCCAGACTGGCGGCGAAGTGGGCTTTGGCGATCCGTTTCTCGGCCTCCCGCCGGGGCAGGGTTTGTACATAGGCTTCGCCGCGGACGTGGGCCGTGAGCATCACCGCCGCCGCGTCCGGTTCGGGCAGCAGGAAGATCGTCCGCAGCGCGTGGACGACGAAATCCATCGGGGTTACGTCGTCGTTGTGGATGATGACCCGGTAGGGCGGCTCCTCGTCCGTCTCCGGCGCGGGGGTTTCGATGATCTTGATTTCAGGGAGGGTTCGGGTGGTCATTCGGTCAACCGGTCCAGTTGGGCAATTTCGGCGGTACTCAGGGAAATATCGGCTGCGGCGAAATTCTCGGCCTGGTGCTTCGGGTCTGCCGACATGGGGATGGCGATCACCCGCGGCTGGGCAACCAGCCAGGCCAGGGCGATCTGGTAGGGCGTGGCGTTGTGGGCTGCGGCGATATTTTGGAGCGCGGGATTGACCCGCAATCGGCCTTCGTCCACCGGGGAATAGGCAGTAAAGAGGATGTCGTTTTGTTGACAATAGGCCAGCACCCCGTTTTTGACGTATCTCCGGTCCGACAGGCTGAGAGGCGACTGGTTCGTGAGCAGCGGCGACTCGGACTCCACCCGGGCCTGCTCCAGCAGCCGCAGGTCGAAGTTGCTGACGCCGAGTCGCCGTACCCGCCCCTCCCGGACGAGCTGGTTCAGCCCCCGGAAGGATTCATCGAGCGGCACGCTCCCCGGCCAATGGATCAGGTACAGGTCGAGATAGTCCATTTGCAGGCGGCGCAGGCTGGCTTCGCAGGAACGCAGCACGCTGTTATAGCGCAGGTTGGCGGGTTTGACCTTGGAAGTGATGAACAACTTTTCGCGTGGAACCCGCGCCTCGCGGACAGCCTGGCCGAGCAGTTCCTCGGCGTGACCGTTGGAATACATCTCGGCAGTGTCGAAGTGGGTGTAGCCGATCTCCAGGGCGGACCGCAGGGCCGCCAGCGAAGACGCGTCCTGGGCGAGGAGGGCACGAGTATCGCCGCCGATCTTCCAGGTGCCGAAGCCGATCTTAGGGATGGCCAGATTGCCAATCTGTTCGAATTTCATTGAGCGCCTCTTGAAGGATTATACTTGTTGAAATGGACTTATTATCTCCATAATTTGCTCACAGTCCTCCAACATGGCGATTACATCGGGCCGCTATAATCCGGGTCGTTCGCAAAGGAGATGGCATTTATGCGTGAAACGTCGGAAAAGAAAAACAATACAAAAGCAAAACTGTGGATTGACCTGCTGATCTTCGTCGTTTTCCTGGTCGCCATGGACCCGTTCTCGACCGGTATCGCCGTCCACGAGTGGCTGACGATCGCCAGCATGGCCGCGGTCGTCACCCACCTGCTGCTCAACTGGCAGTGGATCTCGGTGGTGACGCGCCGCTTTTTCAGCAAACTCGCAACCCGCGCCCGTTTGAACTACATCCTCAACCTGCTGTTGTTCATTGACGGGGTGCTGATCATGCTGACCGGGGTCATGATCTCCGAAGCGGTGCTGCCTTCGTTGGGCCTCCGCGTCCCGTTGAATTTTGCCTGGCGTCCGCTGCACGACGCGACCGCCAACCTGTTCATCCTGCTGCTGGGACTGCACACCGCCCTGCACTGGGACTGGATCGTCCGCACGGTGAAGCGTTACCTGGTCCAGCCGTTCGCCCGGCTCAAACCAGCCAAACAGGCTGAGCAAAAGGAGGCGCAGGCATGAAAACGCTGGGCCGCATTCTTATCATTTTGCTGGCGGTGGCAATCGTCAGCGGGGCGACGATCCTCATCGTCAACGCGACCGGCGCCGGGTCCAGCCCGACTCTTCCCGGACGGGATGGCGGGTTCGCGCGCCCGGGCTTCATCCCCGCCGAGGGGCCGGATGGCTTCGAGGGCGGCGAACGGGAGGGCGGCCGGTTCGGCCTCAACCGGTCGCTGATGCTGCTGGTCCCGCTCACAATTATCGTGGCGGTGGTCTTGGGCTTCGAACGCCTGCTCGAATTCCTCCGTGTCCGGCGGCTGGCCAGGGCGAAGGCCCAAAGCCGGTGACCGGCTCGCCGACCGAAAAAGCGGACTGGCCCGGATAAAAGATCACCGCCCTTGCGTCATCAGAACGCAAGGGCGGTGATCGTCTGGTTGAATTGGCCGGCGTGCTGCTATGGGACGTAGTATTCGATGATCAACTGGGGGCGATAGGCCGCCGCCGCATCGCCGCTGAAGAATTCCATGTAATCTGCGTCCAAATCATTATTATCATCTATAGCAAATCGCAGACGAAATTGTGTAATACCAGCCAGGTTGATATATTGGAATGCCGGACTTCTTAGATTTGCGTAATACCAATTGTTTTTGGGGACTTTACTAAAAGTGCCGATTGCATTTTTACTTGCCAACCATTGGAAATCAGATGATTCTAAATATGCCGAACTCCCAAAAAAGCCCTTGATAATATCGACTCTTAAACCTCCGTGCGTAATGAACGGGTTTGTCCCCCAAAGACGCTGTACACGGATTTTCAATGTCACTTTGACGATAACAGCGTTATCAGGCAACCCGGAAGTTATGAAGGAAAGAATTGAGCGGTATTGATCATTATACGAATTATCGCCAAGATAGAAATCGTCGCCGTTTGCATCATGGACACCTCCTTGGTTTGTGTTATCGCCTAACTCGATGATCCAGCCATCGTGAGCAGCCCGAGATTTAATGACTTTCCTTTCCCGGCAGTCGCCGTTTTTGTAAATCTTGACAGATGAAATTGTGTCTTCAATAATTCGCGCCTCTTGAAAGATTTGCGATAAATTTATATGGGTGTAAAATTCGGCGCCCAGATCCTCCAGGCTGCCAGTAATGCAGCGCCAGGAGCCGCCGCCTCCTGAATTTTCGAAAACCTTGAGCGACCACCCGCCACTTACAAAAATAGAAGAAACAATATCGTTTAGATCAGTCTCGACATCTATTATGTTTGTCGCTTGCGAGAATGATTGCATTTTTCCGTTTTCAAGCTTGTTGCACATTTTATTTTCATACACTATGATGCCATCAAAGGATACCCGGTCGCAATCGAGGCCGGTTCCATTATGCGTTGTGAATGACCAGAAGGCGGTTTGGTCGCCATTTGCATAAGTTGTGCCCGATTCATTTGTTGCCCGGGTTTGCCAATAATAGGTTGTATTCTTTGACAACCCGCTTAAGGTCTTCGAGGTATTGTTTCCATTCGAAGTCCAATTCGTGCATGAATTATCGTTGGTCGTATCGTAACAATACTCATAATCCGTTGCTCCATCGCTGTTTTCCCATGAAAGAACCGGATTTGTGGATTGTTCGAGGGAATTATTTGGCGGGCTAATCTTGTTGAAAGTTCCTGGAGGTGAAGGCCGAACGGTAAATGACCAGAAGGCTGTTGGGCTGCCGTTTGCGTAAACTGTGTCCAATTCGTTCGATGCCCGGACTTGCCAATAATACGTTGTGCCGGCTGACAATCCTTTCAAGATTGTCCCTGGATAGGCACCGTTCGAAACCCAATCCGAGCACGAATTATCGTTGGTCGTATCGTAACAAAATTCATATTTGGTTGCACCATCGCTGTAATCCCATATAAGGGTCAGGTCTGTTGAAAGCCCCGTTGAACCGTTTGCAGGGCTGTATTTATTGAAGGCTCCTGGAGGTATATAGCCGACTGTGAAAGACCAAAAGGCTGTTGGGCTGCCGTTTGCGTAAACAGTGTCCAATTCGTTCGATGCCCGGACTTGCCAGTAATAGGTTGTGCCTCTTGACAATCCGACCAGAGTTTTCGATGTCGAGGTTCCGTTCGAAACCCAATTCGAGCAAGAATTATCATCCGTTGCGTCATAACAATATTCGTAGCTGGTTGCGTTATTGCTGCTTTCCCAATAAATATTTGTGTATGTTGAAAGCACAGTTGAACCGTTTGCAGGGCTGTATTTATTGAAGGCTCCTGGAGGTATATAGCCCACTGTGAAGGACCAAAAAGCTGTTGGGCTGCCATCTGCATAGATTGTGCTGGATTCTTTTGTTGCCCGGACTTGCCAATAATACTTTGTTTCTGTCGACAAACCGCTCAAGGTTCTCGATGTATTGTTTCCGTTTGAAATCCAATTCGAGCACGAATTATCATCCGTTGTATCGTAACAAAACTCATAACCAGTTACGTCATTGCTGCTTTCCCATGTGAGAGTCAGGTCTGTTGAAAGCCCGGCTGAACCGTTTGCAGGGCTGATTTTATTGAAGTCTCCCACTGTGAAAGACCAAAAAGCTGTTGGGCTGCCATTTGCGTATACAGTGTCCAATACGTTCGTTGCCCGGACTTGCCAATAATAAGTTGTGCCGATTGACAACCCGCTCAAGGTTTTCGTTCGACTGGTTCCGTTCGATACCCAATCCGAACAGGAATCATCATCCGTTGTGTCATAACAATATTCGTAACCGGCTGCGGCAATGCTCCATCCCCATGTAAGGGTCAGGGACGTTGAAAGCCCGGTCGAACCATTCGGAGGGTTAATTTTGTCAAATTCTCCCGGCGGAATAGTTGTGGGTAATATTGTTGGTGTCCCTGCTAAGTCAAACTGCGCATTTACAGTGGAAATGCCATTGAACCCCAAACTTATAACTATAAGGCCCATAATGACAGGGAGAATGGATAATAACTTTATGGGGGAGATGAAATTATGTTTGTGCTCCATTTGAAAATCCTCCTGAAAATACTCAAACCATGCCGGCTGAAACTTTATAACCAATGAAATAACCCTTTGGGAAGATGTATTCATTCCCGCATTACTTTATAATTATATGACTTGAACCGGGTTGATGCAAATGATAATTGTCACAATTTATATCTGATGATAATTTTGCGCTATAATCAATTTGTCAGACAACTTCCTCCCTCACCTCAAGGAGTTTCCCCAAATGACCACAATTGATCTCACTCTCCATCCTGACCGCCGCGCCCGCGCCGTAAAGCGCGCCCGCGAGCGGAATATCGTCATCCCCACCTATGCCCAGATGAAGGACCCGGCCAGGATCCCGGCCAGGGTCAAGGAAGAACTGAAGGGCATCGGGCTGTGGGACGTGCATCCGCGCAACCTGTTCCGTATCAACTGGCACAATCAGCCGGTCGCCTCGGGCGGGACCTTCGGTGGCGTAAACTACCTCGAACTTCCACCTTCGCTGACGGGTGTCCCGGCCCGCATCCTCGTCCTGGTGGGCAAGTGGTTCCCGACCGGGGCGCACAAGGTCGGGGCCGCGTTCAGTTGTCTCGTGCCGCGGCTGGTCACGGGTCAGTTCGACCCGACGACCCAGAAGGCGGTCTGGCCGTCCACCGGGAACTATTGCCGGGGCGGGGCGTATGATTCCGCCCTGTTGGCCTGCGAGTCCATCGCCATTTTGCCGGAGGGCATGTCGAAGGAACGTTTCGAATGGCTGGCGAAGATCGCCGGTGAGACGATCAAGACTCCCGGTTCCGAGTCGAATGTCAAGGAGATCTTCGACAAGTGCTGGGAACTGCGCCAATCGGGCCAGGACCTGATGATCTTCAACCAGTTCGACGAGTTCGGCAACTACCTGTGGCATTACGAGGTCACGGGACACGCCATGGCCGAGGTGCTGGAGCAGGTCATGGGTCCGAACGACCGCTACCGGGGCATGGCCTCCGCCACCGGTTCGGCCGGGACGATCGCCAGCGGCGACTACCTGAAGCAGCTCTTCCCCGACAGCAAGATCGTCGCCAGCGAAGCCCTGCAATGCCCGACCCTGCTCGAAAACGGATTCGGCGCCCACCGGATCGAGGGCATCGGCGACAAGCACGTGCCGTGGATCCACAACACGAAAAACACCGACATGATCGTGGCGATTGACGACCAGGCCGTGGTCAACATCTCCCGCCTGTTCAACGAGGAGAATGGCCGGGCTGTGTTGGCCCAAAAAGGCGTCCCCGAATCTCTAATATCGAATCTCGATCTCCTCGGCTTCTCCGGCATCTCCAATGTGCTCTCGGCCATCAAAGCCGCCAAATATTGGGAGATGGGACCAAACGACATCCTGTTGACCGTGCTGACCGACTCGATGGAACTCTACCGCTCACGCCTGTACGAGATGCACCAGGAGTTCGGCGAATACACCGAGAAAGACGCTGCGGCCGACTTCGCCCGCTACCTGCACGGACAGTCCACCGGGGATCTGCTCGAACTGCGCTACACCGACCGCCGCCGGGTGCATAACCTGAAGTATTTCACCTGGGTCGAGCAGCAGGGCAAGACCTACGACGAGATCCAGGAAATGTGGCACCAGCCGGATTACTGGACCGGCGTCCAGAAGCAGGCGGACGAGATTGACGAGTTGATCGTGGAGTTCAACCGGGAAGTCGGGCTTCTCTAGAAAGTGTCTGAGAAGTTTGCGCGTTCACCACGAAGACACCAGGTCACAAAGACACAACGGGAAAAAACCTTTGTGACTTCGCGACCTGGTGGTAAGGTTTTCAACACTCTCTAAACAAAAAACCGGACTGAGAAAATCAGTCCGGTTTTTGGCTCTCTGGGATTTGCCGTGATTCTGAACACGGATTACACGGATTTCACCGAATCGCACGGATTTTTCTCGAAAAAAATCCGTGTTCATCCGCGTAATCGGTGAAACTTGTACTGAGCTTGTCGAAGTATCCGTGTCCAAAAGGTTTTAATCACGGCGATTCCCAATGAGCCCGGTTTTTTTATCCTCTCGATTTTCGAGTTCGAGCGAAGGGTCGGTTACAGAGGCGTTTTTTGCCGCGAATTTCGCGGATTTTCGCTAACTTTTCCGAGTCTACCGTTTTTAACGGGAAAACCTTTTGAAACACGAAGGAACACACGTGTGCCTGCGGCAAAGGTAACGAAGGAGCGCTTTTCAGCGACTGAAGGGTCTCCTGGACGGTCGCAGAGATGCTCACCTGCACTTGCAGCGCAGGCGCAAGTGTCGCTCCGCTCAGCATGACCTCATTGGGCCTGGCGCGAATAGAGCCGATTTTGTTCACACTTTTACTGACCAATACAATTTTGATAACTATCCAATTAAAGTCTCATAGCTATCAAAGTCCGGCATAATTGCACTTTTCGGCTTAACCAAATTGGTGATTTGCGTCCCGAAAATCGGTGCTAAAATCGAAAAAATCCTAAAACCTGGTGGAGGAACTATGGCACTAATCCAGTTTACCCGTAATTATAACGACGAGAGCACAGACGCAGGTTTCCAGTTCGAATTCTACTGCGACCGGTGCGGCAACGGCTACCAGACCCCGTTCCAGGCCTCCGCGACCGGGACGATCAGCAACGCCCTCGACGCGGCCAGCAACCTGTTCGGCGGCATTTTGGGCAACGCCGCCAATGCAGCCCGCAGCGTCCGTTCGGCGACCTGGGAGAAGGCCCACGACGCGGCCTTCGAGAAAGCCGTCGAGGAGGCCCGCCCGCATTTCCACAAGTGTAAGCGCTGCGGCAAATGGGTGGACGACGATTGTTGGAACGGCGAACGGACCTTGTGTAAGGACTGCGCCCCCGACCTGGAGGAAGAATATTCGTCCATCCAGGTGCAGGCGGCCATCCGGGATGCCCAGGAGAAGGCCGACACGGTGGATTTCGTCTCGGCGGATAAATTCAAGCAGACGATCGTCACCGCCTGCCCGCACTGCGGGGCCAAGGTCAGCGGCGGCAAGTTCTGTCCTGAATGCGGCAAGCCGCTGGCAGCCGAAAAGTTCTGCTCGAACTGCGGGTCGAAAGTCAAAGCGGACGCCAAGTTCTGCCCGGATTGCGGCGCAAAGCAATAAGGTCATACAGGCTTCGGAAATCTTGAGGATTTCTGAAGCCTGTAAATAGCCCATGATCTCTCCCACCGACTTGATCCTCGTCTGCCTGATGCCCACGCCGCGGGATATGGATTTTGCGCGGTTGTTGGGCTGGTACCGCATCCCGTTTCGGACTGCGCCGAAAGTTGTCGCGGTGGATGCCCTGGCCTTTTACCAGCCCGGAAGTTTCGGCGAGCGCGCCGGGCAGATCGAGTTCGTCGCCGAGGTGCGCGGCCACGAACTGACCACCCGGGGCGAACTGCTCCGGGACGAGGCCGACCATCCCCGCGCCAACGAGGAATACTTCAAGGTGCAGATCGGGCCGCTCGAATGCCTCAGCCGGCCCATCGTCGCGGAGAAGTGGCGGCGGCTGACCTTCCTTTACACCACGGGGGAATATTTGCTCCGGGCCAGCACGTTGAACGACCTGGTCGTCCAATCCGACGAGCGCGCCCTGCTCTGGAAATCCCTGCGCGAGCGGGCGCAGCAATCCCAATACCGCACCGATAACCTGCCCGAACCCGAACTCGACCCGGCCATTCTGGCCATGCTGCTCGGCATCAAGGACGCTCAGGGCGCGTATTCTACTGCTGATGATTTGGATTAGAGACAATTGGGAAGAACGTCCCGAAGGTTGCCGTTAAGTTCCTGGATCGTTTGCAACAAACCTTCGGGACGGTGTTTGGGGCGGAACGCCGTTCCGCCTTACATCCCCCAAAACAAATGCAACCCCAATAAGATCGCCGGGAAAAGGACCAGCGTCAGCGGCGCGCCGACCCGGAAGAAATCCCTGAATGTGTAACCGCCCGACCCCATCACGATCACGTTGACCGGGTGGCCGATGGGCGTGGGGAAGGCCAGCGAACAGCCCAGGGCGATGGCCATCAGCACGTGGCGCGGGTCTGCGCCTGTGGCCTGGGCTACGGCCAGCCCGATCGGGGCCAGGATGATCGGCGCGGCGGACTGCCCGGCCATGACGTTGGTCAGCACCATCGTGATGAACAGCAGGAGCGCCACCAGGATCACCTCCCCGCTGTGGCTCACCATCCCCAGCAGGCCGTTGACCAGCCGGTCGCTCAGGCCGCTGGACTGGATGGCGGTGCTGAGCGGCCACATCCCGGCGATCAGGAAGATGGCTTTCCAGTCAATGGACCGGTAGGCGTCGTCCATGCCCAGGCAGCCGGTCAGGACCATCGCCACCGCGCCCGCCAGGCTGACCAGCGAGAGTGGCAGCCAACCGGCGATGGCCGCTCCCAGCGTCACCGCCCCGATGACCGCTGCCAGCCGGGCCTTGTGCGGGCGCAGCACGCCTTCGGGGTCTTCCTCCAGGCTGATAAAATCCCGTTCCTGGAACAGGATGCGCAGGTCGGCCGCCGCGCCCTGCACCAGCAAGGCGTCGCCGACCTGGAGCGGCAGGTTGGCGAACCCGACCTGGATCGCCTTGCCCGCCCGCCACAGCGCCAACGCCGACAGGTTGAACTTCTCGCGGAAATGGATCTCCCGCAGGGTCTTGCCGGCCAGGTTGGAGTGCGGGGCGAGCACGATCTCGGCCAGGCTGGCTTCGCTGTTGGCGGCTTGCGAAAGGGCGCGGGTATCGTCCAGCAGGCGCAGGCCGTAGTTGACCAGGGCTTCGGGCGGCGGTTCCCCCTGGGCCAGGACCACATCGCCCTCCCGGACCAGGAAACCGGCTTCCGGCGCGGAGATGAAGTTGCCGCCGCGCCCCACCCCGACCACGTTCAGGCGGAGGAGCGTGCGCCAGCGTCCCTGGCGGATGCTCAGCCCGGCCATAGCCGAGCCGCGCAACACTACCACGTCCCGCAACGAGCCGGCCATCCCGTAGGTTTTCAGCAGGTCTTCCCGGGAGCGGTGGAAGCCGGAGGGCTGCCCGGCCGGGTCACGGTCCGGCAGGAGCCGCCGCCCGGCGGAGAGCATATAAAGGACGACAATCCCCACCAGCGGCAGGCCCACCGGCAGGAAGTCCAGCACGCCGAAGGGTTGCAGGCCCGCATCCCGCAAGGCCCCGCTGGCGATGATATTCGACGAGGTGAACAGGGTGGCCATCCCGCCCGCGACCACGCCGTAAGCCAGCGGCATCAGCAGCCGCGAAGGCGGCAGGCGCATCTGGCGGGCCAGCCCCATCGTGGCGGGCATCAGCACGGCTATGGCCGCGATATTGTTCATAAATAGGGAAAGTGTCGCCCCGGCCAGCATCACCACGGCCAGCAGGCGGGTCTCGCTCTGCCCGGCCAGGCGTTTCATCTGCTGGCCGAGCCGGTAGGTGATCCCGGTCTGTTGCAGGCCCTCGGCGATGATCGAAATCGCCAGGATGGTGATGACCGCCGAACCGCTGAACCCGGCCAGAGCCTCGTTGGGCGAGACCAGCCCGGAGACCCCCAACGCCACCAGCACCAGCAGCGCCACCAGGTCGGGGCGAAGCCGGTTGCTGATGAGCAGCGCCGTCGCCAGCACAGTGACAGCCAGGATGATCAAGGCGGGAATGGGCATGGCGTCATTATACTCCCGCCTCTTTGGGCCGAAATTGCAGTAAACTTAAGCCTGTCATCACTGTGAGGGTGCGTCGCACCAGACACTTCCGACAATTCCGATAAACGGGTCGGTTGCCAGCCGGTAACAATCCCATTTTGGCAGGTGCGACGCACTGCCTGTTCCTTTACTTCCCCCGGAGCCTGAAATAGATGTACCTCATCAAATCTGGAACGTTGATTACCGCATCTGAAACCTATCAAGCGGACATCCTGGTCGAGGGCGAGAAGATCGTCCAGATCGGGCAATCCCTGAGCGTCCCGGACGCCGAACCTGTGGACGCCTCGAACAAGTTGGTCCTGCCCGGCGGCGTGGACGCCCACACCCACTTCGACCTGCCCATGTTCGGCACGGTCTCCTCCGACGACCATTACACCGGCCACAAGGCCGCCGCCTTCGGCGGGACGACGACCGTCATGGACTTCGCGGTTCAAGAGCCGCAGGGTTTCGAGCATTCGCTCAACCTGTGGCGTCAAAAAGCCGCCAAAGCCGCCATTGACTACTCCTTCCACATGAACCTGACCCACTTCGACGAACAGGTTGCCGCCGAAATCCCCTCCCTGGTAGAGATGGGCATCACCACCCTCAAAGTCTTCACCGCCTACAACGGCCGCCTGCGCCTGGACGACGGCAGCATCTTCAAGGCTTTGAGAATAGCCAAAGACCACGGGATGCTGGTCATGCTCCACGCCGAAAACGGGGACGTGATCGAAATCCTGACCGCTGAAGCGCTGAAAGCCGGTCACACGGCCCCCGAATGGCACGCCCGCACGCGCCCCGCCTGGGGGGCGGTGGAGGCCGGTTTAAGGGTGGCCGGCATGGCGTCCGTGGCGGATGCGCCGTTGTACGTCGTCCACATGAACGCGGCCGGGGAGGTGGACATGCTCGATTACGCCCGCCGGCGCGGGGTCAAGGTGATGGGCGAGACCTGCCCGCAATACCTGTTCTTCACGATTGACCACCTGCGCCGTCCCGACGGGTCGAAATGGATCTGCTCGCCCCCCATGCGGACCGATGCCGACAACGCCCGCCTGTGGCAGGGCCTGGCCGACGGCACGATCCAGACCCTCGGCACGGACCACTGCCCGTTCTTCTTCGACGGGACGAAGCCGATCCTGTACGAGGGGCAGGAGGTCGCCATCCCCGGCAAGGAACTCGGCGCGGGCGATTTCACCAAAATCCCCAACGGGCTGCCCGGCGTCGGCGACCGCCTGCCAATCCTGTGGACGTATGGCGTGCGGGCGGGGCGGATCACCCCCAACCAGTTCGTGGCGCTGAATTGCACCAACCCGGCCCGCATCTTCGGCCTGTACCCGCAAAAAGGCAGCCTGCTCCCCGGCTCGGACGCCGACATCGTCATCTGGGACCCGGAGAAGCGGGTCAAATACGGTGCGGCCATGGCCCGGCACCGCACCGATTACAACCTGTACGAAGGCTGGGAACTGGTCGGCTACCCGGAGAAAGTGTTTTTACGGGGGAAATTGATCGTGGACGGGGAGAACTGGCTGGGCCAGCGCGGCGGGGGCCAATTCCTGAAGCGCGGCCACGGCGAAGTGCTGTAAAAAAAATAGGGTTCTCCCGTTTTTTACGGAAAAACCCTTGAAACACAAAGGAGCACCAAGGCGACGAAGGAAAAACATGTCCGGTACTGCGCCTTTTCTCCCTTTGAGAGCCTTAGTGTTGCTTCGACAAGCTCAGCACAAGACTTTGTGTTTAGGCTCGTTCCCGTTAATTACGCAAGAGCCAAAATATTTACCACGGAGAACACAGAGAAAAGAATAAGGAATCTCTGTGCGCTCTGTGATCTCTGTGGTGAAATATTTCCAATGTTGGGGGTGCGCTCGCGCCTGCCTCACCCGCAAAACGAGCAGCCCCGCTTCTCGGCCTCGACGATGGCCTGGTCGCTGCTCCAGAAGAAATTATCTGCCCCCACCAGGTCCACCAGCCCGCCGCGGACCATCATCCGGCGGGCGTTGTCGTGGACACCGGCAAACATCAGCGTGCCGCCCTGTTTGTGGAGCCGCTCGTACAAGGACTGGATGGCTTCCAGCCCGGCGGTGTCAATCAACGGCACGCCGCGCATCGAAAGGATCAGGGCGTGGGCCTCGCCCAGGTTGGCGAAGGCTTCGTTGAAGTTGCCGGTTGCGGCGAAGAACAGCGGCCCGGTGATGAACGCCACCCGCACGTGACGGCAGTTCCCCTTGACCTGGATGCCCCTGGCCTGTAACTTTTGCGGGTCAATCTCCTCGATGTCAATGTCAATGCTGGCGATCTGGCTCAAGAAGACCCCTCCGGCCACGAACGAACCGATCAGGATGGCCTGGGTCAGGTCGAGGGCGATGGTCGCCAGCATGGTGATGCTGAAGGCGATCATGGCCGTCTTGAAACGTTTGCTGAAAATGAAGCGGATGGCGTGCCACTCGTTCATGCGGACGGCGGTGACCATCAGCACCCCGGCCAGGGCCGCCAGCGGGATGCGGGCCATCACCGGGGCAAGCAGGAACATCGAGAGCAGCAGCCCCACGGCGTGGATGAGGCTCACCATCCGCGTCTGACCCCCAGACTTGATCCCCACGCTCGAACGGGCGATGGCCGCCGTCGCCGGGACTCCGCCAAAGAACGGGATGAGCATGTTGCCCACGCCCTGGGCGATGAGTTCCTGGTTGGCCTGGAGCCGGATGCCGGTCATGTTCGAGGCGACCGCCCCGCACAGCAGGGATTCGACCGCGCCCAGGGCGGTGATGGTGATGGCCGGGGCGACGAACTCTCCCAATTGATCCCACGGGATTTGGAGCGGGTTCAGCCGGTCGGCCAGCATCAGCGTCTGGGGGATTTCACCGATCACCTTGACCGGCCAATCGAGCATTGCGTTGAGCGCCGTCGCCAGGATGATGCCCAGCAGGGAGGCCGGGAAGCGGGCGTTCCACTTTTTGGGCCAGAAAATCATCGTCAGGACGACGACCAGGCCCAGGGTCACGGCTTGCAGGTCCGGGGTCCAGCCGCCGCGGAAATAGCCCAGGAACTTGAAAAGGGCCGCTTCGGCGGGCCTGGTCTGGATCCCCAGGAAGTTGTCCATCTGGCCGATGAAGATGATCAGGGCGATCCCGGAGGTGAACCCACTGATGACCGGGGCCGGGATGAAGGCGATGAAGCGCCCCAGGCGCAGGATGCCGATGACGAGCAGGAACAGCCCTGACATCAGCCCGGCGATCCAGATGCCTTGCAGGCCGTAACGCTGGACGAGCAGGATGAGCACCGCGCTCATGGCCCCGGTCGGGCCGCTGATCTGGTAGGGCGCGCCTGCCA
>DIDQ01000093.1:208-13002 GCA_002418215.1 Anaerolineales bacterium UBA5796 | reverse complement strand
TACTACCTACCTATCATACTAGTCACTGAGACACGAAGACACAAATTTATTTGCTTTGTGACTTTGCGACTTCGTGCCTTTGTGGTCAGGATTGGTTATGGCTGATAAATCTTCTGTGATCGAGACAAACCGCCTCAAACGGGACTTCAAGTCTGCTACCGCGGTGGACGGGTTGACCCTGGCGATAGCCCCGGGCGAACTGTTCGGGCTGGTCGGTCCCGACGGGGCGGGCAAGACGACCACGCTGCGGCTGTTGGCCGGCCTGCTGGACGTGACCGGGGGCGAGGCCGCGATCCTGGGCTTCGATCTCAAGTCGCAGGCCGAGGCGATCAAGCCGCACGTGGGCTATATGGCGCAGCAATTCAGCCTGTACGGCGAACTGTCGGTGCTGGAGAACTTACAATTCTTCGCCGAGTTGTTCGATGTCGCGAAACAGGATCAAAAAGAACGTACACAGCGGTTGCTGGAGTTTGCCGGTTTGACCGAGTTCACCGACCGCCGAGCCGCCAATCTTTCCGGCGGGATGCAGAAGAAACTGGCACTGGCCTGTACGCTCATCCACCAGCCGGAGATTCTGCTGCTGGATGAACCTACCACCGGCGTAGACCCCATCTCCCGGCGTGAGTTCTGGAACATATTGACCGAGTTGCACGCGCAGGGTACGACCATCCTCGTCAGCACGCCGTACATGGACGAGGCCGACCGCTGCTCCAGGGTGGGGCTGATGTATGCGGGGGTGCTCGTCGAGTGCGACACACCGCAGGCCATCAGGAACCGGCTGGAGGGGGAGGTTATCGAGGTCCAGGCCGAGGAATGGCAAAAGGCTCTCGAAACGGTGGCAGGCTTGAAGGGCGTCCGTGAAGCGCAGACGTATGGCGAGGCGCTGCATCTGCTCGTTGACAACGGCAAGAAACGTCTGCCTGAGATCGAACGCGTCCTGAAAAAATCCAAAATAAAGGTTCGAAATATCCGCATCGCCCCGGCCCGCATGGAAGAAGCGTTCATTTCGTTGATCCGCAGGATGGAGGCCGAGTGAAACTGAAACACATCTGGGCGGTGACCCGCAAGGAGTTCAACCATATCGTGCGCGACCGCAGCACGTTGTTCCTGGTGCTGTTCACGCCGACGCTGGTGCTGCTGGTGATGGCGTACACCCTGACGGTGGACCTGAAGCACGTGCCGCTGGCGGTGCTGGATTACGACCAGAGCCAGACCTCACGGGCGTTCGTGCAGCAGATCACGGCCGGGCAGGACCTGGACCTGTACGCCAGCGCCGGGAGCATGGCCGAGATCGAGACGATGCTGATGCGGGGCGAGATCAAGGCAGCGCTGGTGATCTCGCCAGGCTTTGGAGCGGATTTGCAGGCACTGCGGGGGATGCCGATGCAGGTCATCATTGACGGGACGGAGCCGGAGAGCGGCAGCTTCGCGGTGGAGCACATCGCCAACCGGGCCGAGGAGTTCGTCCGCACGGCGCTGGCAGGACAGTTGCAGGCCCGGGGGCTGGCGGTGGACACGCTCCAGCCGATTGACCTGCGCATCCGCACCTGGTTCAACCCCGGGCTGAAACCCCGCAACGACATCATCCCTGGCCTGATCTCGATGGTGCTGGGATTCCCGGCCCTGTCGGTGGCGCTGGCCCTGGCCCACGAGCGGGAGCACGGTACGCTGGAGCAGTTGCTGGCAACGCCCATCGGGCGGGGCGAGTTGATGCTCGGCAAGATCATCCCGTACATTATCGCCGGGCTGGTGAATGCGGTCCTCATCCCCCTGCTGTCCATCGCCTGGTTCGGGATCTCGTTCAACGGTAATTTTGTGCTGTTTTTCTTGCTCTCGGCGCTGTTCATGTTTGCGGTGCTGAGCATGGGCATGATCGTGGGCGTCTTTATGCGCACCCAGGCGGCGGCACTGGCGTTGTCGTTCCTGGTGATCTTCTTCCCCGGCTTTTTCCTGACGGGCATTTTCTTCCCGATTGCGTCCATGCCGGAGGAGGCCCGCCTGGAAGCGATGTTCCTGCCGGGCACGCATTACGCCATCATCACCCGGGGCGCCTTCCTGCCCGGCGTGGGCCTGGATGTGCTCTGGCCATACGCGGTCATGCTGGTGGTGCTGGGTGTGGTCTTCACGCTGGTGGCGGTGTTGTTTTTCAGGAAGAAGTTGGGGTAGTGTGCAGGTTTGCAAGTGACTTGCAGACATGCAAACTTGTCGCTTTTTGGCGAACATTCTAATTTTTGGAACAGACCTCATGCTAAGACGCATTTTCTCACTCGTAATCAAAGAATTCATCCACCTGCGCAATGACTGGTGGATGCCCGCCTTCATGTTGTTCGGCGGCGCGATGGAATTGCTGCTGGTCGGCTGGGCCACGTCGCGCCCCATCACCAATCTGCCCATCATGGTGCTGGACCAGGACCGCAGCGCGGCCAGCCGGGGACTGGTAATCGCTCTCGAAAACACGGGCACCTTCCGCCAGCCGGAATATGTCAGCGACATGCTCACCATCGAAGACGCGCTCGACCGGGGTGCGATCAACGCGGCGATGGTCATCCCGCCGGATTTCGACGAGCAGATGGCCTCCCCGAGCGGCAGCCCGACCCTTTTCGTGATCCTGAACGGAGCCGAGAGCACGCCGGCGATTGCCGCCAAACGGGCCATCGAGGGGCTGACGCAGGATATAGGCCAGCGCATCACGATCCGACGCCTGGGCCTGAGTCCCGCTGAATTCAGCGGATTCGACCCGAGCCTGCGGGTCTGGTTCAACGAATCCTTGAGCGAAGCGCTGTATACCACTCCCGCCGAGCTGGGACTGATGCTGGAGTTCACCGTCCTGCTCTTTGCAGCGCTGGCCTTCTCCCGCGAACGCGAGCTTGGCACACTGGAACAGTTGCTGGTCATGCCGTTCTCCTCGATGGAGATCATCATCGGAAAATCCATCCCGGTCATCGTCATCGGTCTTACCGACTTCCTGCTGATGCTGGGCATGGTGCATTCCGCCTTCGGCGTCCCGGTGCGTGGATCGCTGCCGCTGCTGCTCCTGCTGGCCTTCGGCTACCTGATGGTCGAACTCGGCAAGGGACTGGTGGTCTCGGTCGTATCGCGCACCCAGCACCAGGCTTTCCTGCTGGTACTGCTGATCGGCATGGTGGATTTCATGTTCACCGGCTACGCCGCTCCTGTCGAAGGGATGCCGCAAGCGCTGCAATGGGTTGCCAACGTCATCCCGGCCCATCACTGGCTGACGATCCTGCGCGGCATCCTGCTCAAAGGCGCCGGGCTGGATGTGCTCTGGCCCAACCTGCTCTGGCTGGCGGGACTGGGGCTGGCAATCGGCACCTTCTCGCTGCGCTTTGTGCGGAGGGCGCTGGATTGATCCGCTAATCTACGCCAATCTGCGCGAATAAAAAGATTAGCGAAAATTCGCGCAGATTAGCGGATAAAGGTTTTTTATGAACGATCAACAACCCGCAATACTCGCAAACTCCCTCACCAAACGCTTCGGCGATTTCACCGCGGTGGAAGACGTCAACTTCGAAGTCCGCCGGGGAGAGATTTTCGGTTTCCTCGGCCCGAACGGGTCGGGCAAGACGACCACCATCCGTATGATGCTGGGGCTGATGAAACCCACCTCGGGCGAAGTCAATGTGCTGGGCATGGATGTGAACGGCAATGCCACCAGGATCCGCCCGCGGATCGGGTACATGTCCCAACGTTTCAGCCTGTATAACGACCTGACCGTGCTGCAAAACCTGAACTTCTACGGCGCGGCTTACGGCCTGAAGAACCAGGAATTGCAGGAAAACATCCGGGACGCGCTCGTAATGGCCGGGCTGGAAGGCCGGGAAAACGCCAAAACCAAAGACCTGTCCGGCGGCTGGCGGCAGCGACTGGCGCTCAGCGCGGCCATCCTGCACCGCCCCGAAGTGGTCTTCCTCGATGAGCCTACGGCGGGCGTTGACCCCGTCTCCCGCCGCGCCTTCTGGGATTTGCTCTATGAACTCGTTTCCACCTCCCTCCGTCTCCCTCCATTTTCGGAGAAAATGGGGGGAGAGAAAGAGGGGGGTGGGGCCGGGGTTACGGTCTTCGTCACCACCCACTACATGGACGAGGCCGAGCACTGTCACCGCCTGGCCTTCATCCAGCGGGGAAAGATCATCGCCTACGGCTCGCCGGCCGAGATCAAGTCTGGGATGATGCGCGGGCAGGTGCTGGAGATCGCCCCGTCCGACGCGGTGGCGGCGGTCAGGGTGCTGCGGGCAGCCCAGGAATCCGGCTCGCTGCCCATCGAGGAAGTCGAGTTGTACGGCTCGCTGGTCCATGTGGTAGCGCCTGATATGAAGCGCCAGCAACGCGCCATCGAGAACACTTTGCGGCAGGCGGGCATCCGCGCCGAGCACGCCGGGATCATCGAGCCGTCGCTGGAAGATGTCTTTATCTCTGCCATGAAAGCATAATTCTGTCATTGCGAGCGGAGCGAAGCAATCTCCCGGTTAGTGGTCACATGAGATTGCTTCGGGCTTCGCCCTCGCAATGACACAGAAAATTGGAGACTGTCATGAAAAAACTCATTACCATATTACTTCTCACCTCCTTACTCGCTGCCTGCGGACCCACCCAGCCCGCCACCCTCCAGGCGTCCGGGCTGATCGAGGCGACCGAGATCGCCGTCGCGCCGGAACTGAGCGGACGTGTCGTGGAAGTGCTGGTTGCGGAAGGGGATACCGTCAAAGCGGGCGATCCGCTCCTCGTCCTGGACGATAGCCTGCTCCAGGCCGAAAAACGGACTCTCGATGCCGGGCTGGATTCCGCCAACGCGAATATCAACGCCGCGCAGACGGCCTTCGACATGGCTCAATTGCAGTACGAGCAAGTGCTGGACGCGGCCATCGCGGCCGAACAGGCCACCCGCCTGAGCGCCTGGACGCAAGCCAAACCCTCCGATTTCGACCAGCCGGCCTGGTACTTCAATAAATCTGAGCGTTACGCGGCAACCCAGGCCGAAGCTGATGCGGCCGCCGCTGCCCTGGATGACGCCCAGGTCAAGCTGGACAGCATCGAGAAACAGGTCAGCAGCGCGGCCTTCACCCAGGCCGAAGCCGACCTGGCCCGGGCGCGTGCGGCTTACGACATCGCCAAAGCCGTGCTTGACAGCGCCGGCGGCGCATCGGACAACCAGAAATTGCGCGACGAAGCCCAGGCCCGTTTCGACGACGCCAAAATTGATCTCGAAGATGCCCAGAAAGCCTACGACGACGCCCTGACCACCGAAGGCGCGACCGATGTGCTCGAAGCCCGCGCCCGCCTGGCTGTGGCGCAGGAACGACTGGACGCGGCCAACGACACCCTGCGCGCCTTCCAGACCGGGGCGGACGCGCCCGAAGTGGTGCTGGCCGCCAAAGCCGTCGAGCAGGCCGGAGTCATGCTCGAGGCCGCGAAAATGTCGGTGAAACAGGTGCAGGCCCAAATGTCCCTGATCGAGACGCAGATGGAAAAGCTGACGGTGCGCGCCCCGCAGGACGGCGTGGTCCTGACCCGCAGCGTACAGCCCGGCGAAGTCATCCAGGCCGGGATGACCACGATGACCATCGCCAGGCTGGACAGGTTGACCGTGACGGTTTACGTCCCCGAAGACCGTTACGGCGAAGTAAAGCTGGGCGAAGACGCCACCCTGAATGTGGATTCGTTCCCCGGCGAGTCTTTCTCAGCCACCGTGACCCGCATCGCCGACCAGGCCGAGTACACGCCGCGCAACGTGCAAACGAAGGAGGAGCGCCAGACGACGGTTTATGCGATTGAACTGACGGTGGATAACGCGGATGGCAAACTCAAGCCCGGCATGCCGGTGGATGTGACTTTCGCGCCTTAACGCCTTATCGCGACCGGTGGGTGATTTCTCCGTAGATGTGACCGGGCGTTCAACCCTTAACTCATCGAACGCTCAAGAAGGAGAATGCCATGTTTCGTAAAGTTCTATCCCTGTTCGTTCTCGTCAGCCTGTTGGCTTTGACCTTCGCCGCGCCGGTTTATGCTTTCGACGGACGCGGCGGCGATAATGTGGTCATCGCCGCCGGCGAAGTGATCGAAGACGACCTGTACGTCGGGGCGCAGTCGTTCGTCCTCAACGGTACGGTCAAAGGCGACCTGGTCGTCGGGGCGCAGACCGTCATCATCAACGGCACGGTCGAAGGCGACCTGATCGCCGGGGCGCAGGCGATCCAGATCAACGGCACGGTCACGGACGACGCCCGGGTCTTCGGTCAGGCTGTCCAGCTTGGGCCGGAGGCGGTCATCGGCGATGACCTGATCTTTGGCGGGGCCAGCCTCGAAGTCCAGGAAGGCAGCCTCGTCGGCGGGGAGGTGGTGGCGGGCGCCGGGCAGGCCCTCATGGCCGGCAACGTGGGCGGCAATGTCCTGGCGGGAGTCGGCGGCCTGGAACTGCGCGGCACCTTTGGCGGGGACGTCTACGCTTATGTGGACCAGACCGAAGATACCGCCGGTTCACCCTCGCCCTCCTCGTACATGACCTACGGACAACCACTGCCTTTCGGTATGCCTTCCGTTTCAATGGGCTTGACCGTTGCCGAAGGCGCGACGATTGCCGGAGACCTGGAATATTCCAGCACCTACGACCTTTCGTTTCCCGGCGGCGCGGTTGGCGGGAGAGTGACCCGGGTCGAACCTGTTTCGTCTTCATCGGACGTGCGGGTGGACTTCCCCGTCACCCCGGCCCAGAAAGCCGGTAATTGGGTCTTCGACCTGCTGCGCTCGATCGTGACTTTGGGTCTGTTCGGCCTGCTGATGGTCTGGCTCGCCCCCAATTTTTCCAAAACTGCCACTGAAAAACTCCAGTCCAATCCCCTGCCGACCCTGGGATGGGGTGTCGTGACCTACGCGGGTTTCTTCTTTGCCCTGCTGGCGATCATCGTGGTGATGGTCTTGGGCGGGACGATCTTTGGCTTGCTGACCCTGGGCGGCCTCAGCGGGACGATCATCTGGGTCGGGCTTCTGGCCTTGTTCGGGCTGACGATTCTCTTCGTAGTATCCGTTCTGTTCGTGACCAAGGTCCTGGTCGGCGCGGCCCTCGGCAAGTGGATCTTCAGCAAGGTGAACCCGGCGCTGGCCGAACACAAGGTCTGGCCGATGCTGGTGGGTGTCACCCTGGTCGCCGTTGTGATCGCCCTGTTCAACCTCCCGCTCCTGCCGCTGGGATTCTTCGGCTGGGTGCTCAACTTCGTGGTGGTGCTCTTCGGGCTGGGCGCGCTCTGGCTATGGGGCCGCGAGCGCTTTGCCAAACAGCCTGCGGAAATCACCCAATAACCCGCTTGCGGCGGGAAGTATCCCGCCTGAACGCGAAAGCCCCGACTCTTACAAAGCCGGGGCTTTTCTGCTTTTCTAATGGGCCTGTTGCCGGTTTTAGCGGTTGCCGCCGCGTCCGTTGCCCCTGCCGGGACCGCCGGCCCAGAGCGGGCGTCCGAGCTCGTCGCGGAAGGCGTAGGTCTGGCCGTCCACGGTGACACTGATGGCGCTGAACAGGCCCTGGTCGCCGGGGAAGCCGGTCACGGTCACGGCTGCGCCGATGGGCGGGTTGAAGCCGATGGATTGGGCGTATTGCGAACTGCCAAGCTGCACGACCACGGTCTGCCCGTCGCCGGTGAGTACGGTCAGGCTGGTCAGGGCGTAGGCGCTGACGGCGCCGTTGATGGTGCTCGCGCTGCTGATGTCAGCCTGCGGGTCCGGGACGCCTGCGCCGGTGGTATCCGCTAACGGGTCAGCGGCGCTGTTGCCGGGGGCCGCGTCGGTGGTTTGTCCGCCGCGGTAGCCGTTCCCGTAACCGCCGGTCGCCCCGCCCGCGGCGGGGGTCCCGGTCAGGACGACGTCGCCGGTAGCGCCGTTGCCATAGCCGTTGCCGTAGCTGGCGGTTGTCACGGGGGCGTCGTTGACGCCCGGTGAAGCCAGGGCAGTGTAGGCGCTGGCCCCGACCGCCACAACGATGACCGCTGCGAAAACGCCGATCAGGATGTTTTTGAAATTGTTGAACATGGGTATGCCTCCATTTGTGCTTTGTGGTTTTCAGGTTGGGATTGCTTCTTTCTGCAACTTGTCCCCATCTTAGCCGGGGTGTGTAAAGAAAAATTAAACTCTTTGGCAAGATTGGGCAAAATTTGTGACAAATACGACTGCGAGTGCGTCGCACCTGACCGTTAGGACGATCTCCTTTTAGTTGAAGCATCTTCGCTTGAAAAACTCCCGTTTAAAAAGGTACGACGCACTATCTACTCCTTTTTTACAAAAACTTCAAATATTCTTCACGGGGCGTCCAACTTCAATGGGTAAAACTGAGCCATTACTGTGACACCAAAGGAGTAATCCCTATGACTGAAAACTCTAACGAAAGCGCCCCCAAATCCATCTTCGAGCGGATGCGCCAGCGCCTGGTCCCCGAAGGGATTCCCGACGACGACCGCGGCCGGATGCGCATGGTCGTGGACAGCCTAGTCCTGCACCTGCACCCGACCAAAGTCCCGGCCAGTACCCTGCGCTGGACCTACACCTGGGGACTGGGCGGCCTGTCCGCCGTTTTGCTGGCCATCCTCGCCCTGACGGGGATCATCCTGCTCAACAACTACACCCCGTCTGCCCCGCAGGCTTACCTCGATATTTTGGAACTGCGCTCGAACGTCTGGTTCGGCGAACTGGTGCGCAACCTGCATCACTGGTCGGCCAACCTGCTGATCGTCATTGCCGTCCTGCACCTGGTGCGGGTCTTTGCCACCGGCTCCTACCGCCCACCGCGTGAACTCAACTGGCTGCTGGGCGTCGCCATGCTGGTCTTGATCCTGGCGGCCAATTTCACCGGCTACCTGCTCCCCTGGGACCAACTTGCTTACTGGGCCGTCACGGTCGGCACCAGTATCATCAGTTACGTCCCGCTGGTCGGCGAGTGGCTGACCCGCCTGGCCCTCGGCGGCCCGGAAGTGGGGGCCAACACCCTGCTCAACTTCTACTCGATGCACATTTCCTTCATTCCGATGGCCGTCTTCGGGATCATGTCGTTCCACTTCTGGCGCGTCCGCAAGGACGGCGGCCTGACCCAGCCCAAAGGCGTGGATGATTTGGAAGTACCGAAATCCGAGCGCATCACCACCATCCCCAACCTGGTCCGCAAGGAAGCGCTCTTCGCCGTCACCTGGATCGCCGCCCTGCTGGTTTTCGCCATGCTCATCCCGGCCCCGCTCGAAGGCATCGCCAACCCCGACCACAGCCCCAATCCCGCCAAAGCCCCCTGGTACTTCCTCGGCTTGCAGGAGTTGTTGCTGCACTTCCACCCGCTCGTTGCGGGCGTGATCCTGCCGGGGCTGGCCGGGTTGGGCATCTTCCTGCTGCCGTTCTTCGACGTCAACCCGGCCAGCGTGGGAGTCTACTTCCGCTCCCGCCGCGGCCGGGGCCTGACCGCCCTCGCCGCCGGGCTGGCCGTCATCCTGACCCCGGCCTGGGTGCTGCTCGACGAATTCCTCCTCGACTGGACCGCCTGGCTCCCGGCCTGGCCGACCCTGCTCTCGAACGGACTCATCCCCCTGGCCGTACTCCTGCTCCCGCTCATCCTGCTCGACGAGTGGATGGTCAAATCCTTCAGGGCCGACACCGAAGAACGTGTGATCTTCATCGTCACCTTCGTCTTCGTCGCCTTCCTCATCCTGACCATCACCGGCATCTTCTTCCGCGGCCCCGGCATGATCTTGTATTGGCCCTGGGTTCGTTAGTCGGATAGTCCGTTTGTCGGATAGTCGGTTAGTCGAATATCGCAATAACCAATTACCAATAACCAGTTACTGATTACCAGAGTTACCATGTCCTCAACCACATCTCCAATTCCAACCACCTCCCGCCGGGACTTCCTCAAAACCGTCTGGGCCTTCTTCGGCGGCGTGGCGGCCCTCGAAGTCGGCGGCGTATTCGTCGCCTACCTCCAGCCTCGCCTGGCCGAAGGCGAATTCGGCTCGGTCATCACCGCCGGGGCCGGGGACGACTTCCCGCCCAACTCGGTCACGCACGTCTCCAACGGGCGCTTCTACGTCGTCCGCCAACCGGACGGCGGGTTCCTGGCCGTCTACCACCGCTGCACCCACCTCGGCTGCACCGTCCCCTGGGACCAGGCCGCCGGGCAATTCGTCTGCCCCTGCCACAGTTCCCGGTTCGACATGAACGGCGCGCTCGAAAACCCGCCCGCCCCTCGCCCCCTCGACCTGTTCCCCGTCCGCATCGAAGACGGCCAGGTCAGGGTGGATACCGGCGTGATCCTCCAGCGCCAATCCTACGAGGCCTCCCAGGTCGTTTACCCGTAATTGGGCAAATTGCCCAACAAGGAGATTCCCATGAACAAACGCCAAATTATCGAAACCCTGCTCGGCCTCCTCGGCACCCTGCTCATCGTCACCGCCCTCGGCATTTACATCCTCAACGAACCCGACCGCATCGCCGCCGCCCAGGGCGACATCCTGTCCGTCCAGCTCGACGACGCCATGGGCCTCTACGCCGAAAACTGCGCCGTCTGTCACGGCCTGAACGGCGAGGGCATCGGGGCCACCCCCGCGCTCGACAGCCCCGCCCTGAAAACCATGCCCTTCGACGACCTCTACAAGACCATCGCCCGCGGCCGTTTCGACACCGCCATGCCCGCCTGGAGCAAGGACGACGGCGGCCCGCTCAGCGATTACCAGATCGAGGAACTGGTGGCCCTGGTCCAGTCCGGGGATTGGGCCGCGACCGGCGACCGGGTCGTGAACCTGGGCCTGGCCCCGCTCATCCCGTTCACCACGGACCCGGATCCTGCCCTGCTCGAAGCGGTCGGATCCCTGCCCGACGGCGCGACCCTGCAAAAATCCGTCACCCTCTTCGCCTCCCAATGCGTGGCCTGTCACGGCGCAGACGGACTCGGCACGGGCATCGCCCCGGCCCTCAACGATCCCGCCGTGCGCGCCAAAACCGCCGACGAACTGACCCGCACCATCACCTACGGCAGCGCCGGGACGCTCATGGCCGGCTGGAGCAATGTGCTCAACCCCGAAGACATCGCCGCCATGGTAACCCTCGTCCAACGCTGGGACGAAATCCCCTCCGGCGTTATCCCCGCCCCCGACGTGCCCATCCCGACCACCGCCGAGAGCCTGGCCCTCGGAGGCCAACTCTTCAGCGCCAACTGCGCCCGCTGCCACGGCCCCGACGGGCAGGGTACGCCCCGCGCCCCGTCGCTCAATGTCAAATCCTTCCTGGCGGACACTACCGACCAGGCCATCCAGCAGATCGTCACGCTGGGCGTGCCCGGCACCGCCATGCCCGCCTGGGGCGACCGCATGACCGACGCCGAGATCCAGGCTGTTGTCGGATTCATCCGCCAGTGGGAGGCGACCGCTCCCGAAGTGGCCCAGCCGCTCGGCCCGGCCTCCGGCGCGGGAGGCCCGCCCTGGCTCCGCAATGCAGCCAACGCCACCGCCACAGCCAACGCTGCCCTCCAACCGACTGCCACCCCAACATCCGTTTCATCCGCTTCATCATCCGTTGCCCCATCCGCTACCCCATCCGCCGTATCCGCTTCTCCATCCGTTGCCCCATCCGCTGCCCCTCACCAACCCGGCGCGGACGCCGGGACCGGCCAGGGGGGAGGTCCGCCCTGGGCGCAGGAGCAGGCCCAAACGTCCAGCCCCGCCCCGCTGGACTGGCGGATGCTGGCCCTGGTCACGGTTGGCCTGTCGGTCGCGTTCACGCTGCTCGCATCCGGCATCTCATCCATGAAAAAATACCGCCTGTGATAATCCTGAAACCCCGCCCACCCGGCGGGGTTTTTCCAAAGACCCCGAAGTTTTTCCTCGAGGAAATATCAGTGAGGGTATAATTAGGTCGAAGATTATTTGCGAGAGGGCGTTTATGGACTCAAAAATGTTGGAAGTTTTCGACTATGTCGGCTTGGGATACAAGCCGGTACACGCCTATGGCGACTGGCGGGTGGCATATTTGCGTTATTGTGACGATTACGCCCCCCGGAACGTCACCCGGCTGGAGCGGCACATGGAAACGGACGAGGTTTTCGTGCTGCTCAACGGCCATGCGATCCTGTTCCTGGGCGCCGGCGAAAAAGCACTGGAACGGGTCCATGCGCAGGTGATGACCCCCGGCAAGATATATAACGTCAGGCGCAAGGTCTGGCACGCGATCATCGTCAGCAAGGACGCCAACATCCTGGTCGTGGAGAACAACGATACGGGGGAGGCCAATACCGAATTCATCGCCATGAACGATTTCCAGCGCCAGTGGGTGGTCGAGGCGGCCCGGCAGGAAAATTCCCGGTTGTGGTGAAAAGGATACAGGACTCATCAGGATGACGGACTGGTCATCCTTTTTTGATTCTCGAGGCGTACCGGACCCCGGCCTGTCCGCCGTTTAATGAGGTTGTTTTGCGGCTGTGAAGGGTATAATCGCCCCATGACCGAACCCCGTTCCCCTTCGACAGGTTCAGGGCGCAGCCGCCCCGTAGACCCCGAATCCAAACCCGACGACCGCATTGACCACGCCCTGCGCCCGCAAAAACTGTCCGACCTGATCGGGCAGGAGCAGGTCAAGGAGAACCTCGCCATCCTGATCGCCGCGGCCCGCCAGCGCGGCGAGTCGCTCGACCACGTGCTGTTCTACGGCCCGCCGGGGCTGGGCAAAACCACCCTGGCGCACGTCCTGGCAAATGAGATGGGCGTCAACATCAAGATCACCTCCGGCCCGGCCATCGAGCGCGCCGGCGACCTGGCGGC
>DIDQ01000093.1:0-146 GCA_002418215.1 Anaerolineales bacterium UBA5796 | reverse complement strand
TCCTGTTCATTGACGAGATCCACCGCCTGGGGCGGGCTGTGGAAGAAGTGCTCTATCCGGCCATGGAAGATTTCGCCCTCGACATCGTTATCGGCAAGGGACCCTCGGCCCGTTCCATCCGCCTGAAACTGCCGCGCTTCACCGTC
>DIDQ01000002.1 GCA_002418215.1 Anaerolineales bacterium UBA5796 | reverse complement strand
TTTCAAAAGGTTTTTCCCGTCAAAACCGGGAGAGCCTTTATCAGTAAACCGGCAGCGGGAAACCGTACCCGTTCAGGGTCACACGGGCCGGGTCTTCGGGCCAGATGCCGGGGATCTGCGTGCCGCACTTCGGGCAGGTTCCATTCGGGGTGAGATGGTACTCGCGGATCACGTAAGCCCTGCGTTTTACCAGCAGCGTGTTGCAGTTGGGACAGTGGGTATCCTCGTACTCGTCCACCATGCCGGGCAGGTTCCCGGCGTAGACGTAGCGCAGCCCGGCTTCGCGTCCGATCTCGGCGGCCCGCAGCAGGGTCCGGGCGGGGGTGTTGTCCGGGTCGGTCATGTGATAGTCCTTGTGGAAGGCGGTCACGTGCCAGGGGATGTCGGCAGAGACCCCCGACAGGAAGCGGGCCGCGTCCCAGAGTTCGTCGTTGCTGTCGTTGAAACCGGGGACGACCAGCGTCACCACTTCGACCCACAGGCCGAGTTCGTGCGCCTTTTGGATGGTTCCCAGCACGTGCTTGAGTACGCCGCCCAACTGGCGGTAGTTTTTGTCCTGCATGGATTTCAGGTCAACTTTATACGCGTCCAGGTGCGGGCGCAGGTAGTCCAGGGCTTCGGGGGTGGCGTTGCCGTTCGAGACGAAGGCGCATTTCAACCCGGCGGCCCTGGCCTGTTTGAAGATCCCCACCGCCCATTCGCTGGTGATGAGCGGCTCGTTGTACGACGAGACAATCACCTCTGCCCGGACGCGGCGGGCGTGCGCCGCCATCTGCTCCGGGGTCATCCTGCGGATCAGGTCGAGCGACGACTCCGCCTCCGGGTCGCGCCCGGCCTGGGAGGTGAGCCAATTCTGGCAGTACGGGCAGCGAAAATCGCATCCCAGCATCCCAAACGTCAGGGCGTTGGCGCTGGGGAGCACGTGCGAAAAAGGCTTTTTCTCAATCGGGTCGCTTTGCAGGGCGGCCACGTACCCCCACGGCACGCGTAACTCCCCATCCTTATTGAAACGCACCTGGCAGATGCCGCGTCTTCCGGGCCGGATCAGGCAGCGGTGGGCGCAAGCCACGCAGCGCACCGCACCGTCCGCTCCGGCCTCCACCAAGTCCCCCGCCGTTGTAAACTTGTCTAAAACTTCAGCAAGGATCGTCATCGGTCCTCCTGCTGGAAGTATAATCCATTTATGCGTTCACTCGTGATCCAGGCTGGCGGACAGTCCAGCCGCATGGGCCGGGACAAGGCCCTCATGCCGTTCCTTGGCCAGCCGTTGATCGTCCGTGTGAAGGAGCGTCTCGCCCCGCTTGCGGACGAAATATTGGTGACGACCAACCGCCCCGGCGACTACCGTTTCCTGGGCCTCCCGCTCTTCCCGGACCTGCGGCCTGGCCGCGGCCCCCTGGGCGGACTCTTCACCGCGCTCTCGTCCGCTAAAAACCCGCTCGTGGCGGTGGTGGCCTGCGACATGCCCTTCGCCAGTCAAACGCTTTTCGAGCACGCCTTCAGCCTCATCGTCCAGGAAGAGGCGGACGTAGTCATCCCCGACTCAGGCGGCGGGAGGCTGGAACCGCTGCACGCCGTCTACCGCCGGGAGACCTGCCTGCCCGCCATCCAATCCGCCCTCGACGCCGACCTGTGGAAATTGATCGCCTGGTTCCCGCAGGTCAGGGTCCGCACCCTCGCGCCCGAAGAGACCGCTGTCCACGACCCCGACGGGCTGGCCTTCTGGAACCTGAACACGCCCGAAGAGTTCGCCGAGGCCGAGAGACGGGCCGCCGGAGGCCGCTAAAGCCTAGCGGACGATCAGCACCGGGCAGGTGGCGTGCTGCACCACCTTTTGGCTCTGGCTGCCCAGCAGCAGCCCGGCCAGGCGGCCCAGCCCGCGTGACCCCATCACGATCAGGTCGGGTTTGCGGCTTTCCGCAACCTTCAGGATCGCCTCCGCTGCCGGCCCCTCGACCACGTCGGTTTTGATCTCTCCGGGGATGCGCCCGACCATCGCCAGCGCCTCGGCTGCGGCCTGGTCGGCCGCATTCATGGATTTGGCCAGGGCCTGCTGCCAGAGCGGTTCGCCCAGGTAAACCGGGATAGGCTCGAAAGCCGACACGATCCACAGGTCTGAGCGCATGATCTGGGCCAGCGCGGCTGCCATTTCGGTTGCCCGCTTCGAATGTTCCGAGCCGTCCACCGCAATCAAAATTGACTTGAACATCCAAACCTCCTCATGGTTACAATTCCAGTATACATAAAAAACGCGGTCACAGGCCATCCGGCAGGCTGGTTATGCAATAACCAGCCAAATGGCGGGCAAAAGTAATGTTATCATTCGCACGCATTGTATTTTTACCTGGAGGATTCGCATGGCATTAGACCTTTCAGTCATTCGCAGCCAATTCCCTTCGCTAAACAGACCGGCTATTTTCCTGGATAATCCCGGGGGGACGCAAATCGTCAAACAATCCCTCGACCGGATAAACAAGTACCTCCTGGAATGCAACGCCAACCATGAAGGCGCTTTTGCAACCAGTATTGAATCCGATGCTGTTTTGGAAGAAGCCCACCAGGCAATGGCGGATTTTTATAACGCCGCCAGCGCCGACGAGATTATCTTTGGGGCGAACATGACCACCCTGACCCTCCATATCAGCCGGTCAATCTCCAGAACCTGGAACGCAGAGGATGAGATCGCAGTAACCCGCCTCGACCACGATGCAAATGTCACGCCCTGGGTACTTGCGGCGCAAGACCGAGGCTGCAAAGTCAATTGGGTGGATTTCGATATCGAAGACGGCACGCTAAACCTGGACAGTTTACAGCAGGCGCTTGATCAAAAACCCAAATTCCTGGCAGTAGGGTATGCCTCCAATGCCCTGGGCACCATCAATCCCGCAGCAAAGATCATCAGGATGGCGCATGAGGTTGGGGCGCTCGTCTATGTGGATGCGGTTCAGTACGCTCCGCATGGGCTGATTGACGCGCAGAAACTGGATTGCGATTTCCTGGTTTCTTCGGCGTACAAATTTTTTGGGACACACGCGGGCATCCTCTACGGTAAACAAGAATTGTTGGAGCAGTTGTTTGCATACAAAGTGCGTCCGGCAACAGACAAGCTGCCCGGCAAGTTCGAGACTGGGACCCAAAATCACGAGGGGATTGCGGGCGTGTTGGGCGCTATCGAATATTTCGAGTGGCTGGGGAAGGAATTCGGAAGCGAACACACGGAAAGTCTTGCAGAAGAAGGCTACACCGGCCGAAAGCTGGAACTCAAAAAGGGGATGACCGCAGTACGCGCCTACGAGTTCGAGTTGAACCGGGCGCTGCTCTCGGCGCTGGAAGCCGTCCCCGGGTTGAGACTCTACGGACTGACCGACCCCCGCCGTTTGGATGAGCGCGTGGCGACCTTTTCCTTCCGCCTGAAGGATTTGCATCCCCGCCTGGTGGCCGAAAAATTAGCCAGGGAAAACATCTACACCTGGGACGGCAACTACTACGCCCTCAACGTCACCGAGCGGCTGGGGCTGGAAGACAGCGGCGGGATGGTGCGCGTCGGCGCAGCGCATTACAACACGCTGGATGAAGTTGAAAAACTCAAAAATGCCTTACTACAAATCAGCAAAGAATAGACAGGCTGGCGCGTCCGGGCCGGGGCCTGACGGAGACGCCGCGGCGGGAAGGACCCGCCTCCATAACGGGAGCAGGCTGCTGGTCCTGCTCGCTCCGCTCCTGGTCTACGTCCTCCACACGTTACCGCTGCGAGCCTGGATCATTGACGATGCAGGCATCAGCTACGCCTACGCCCGCAACCTGGCCCAGGGCTACGGGCTGACAGCCCAGCCCGGCCTGCCCCCGGTCGAAGGCTTCTCCAACTTCGCCTGGGTCCTCCTGCTGGCGCCCTTCTTTGCCCTGCGCCTCTTCGACCCGATCCTTACGCCCAAAATAATCGGCGTGGCGCTGGTGGGACTCTCCTTCTTCTTCGTCGAAAAGACCCTCCGCAAGACCACAGACCATCCCCGCCTGGCGGCGCTGGCCGTCCTGACCCTGCTGGCGCTGAACACCTCCTTCGTGGTCTGGAGCGTTTCGGGCCTCGAAAACCCGCTCACCGCCTGCCTGGGAGCGATCCTGCTCTACCAGCTCACCGCCGGGAGCGGCCCCCTCCCGGCAGCCGTCACCGCCCTGTTGATCGCCCTCACCCGGCCCGACGGCATCCTGTTCGCCGCGGCCTACCCGCTTTGGGAACTGGTCACCCGCCGGGACCGGCGCGCCAGCCTGCGCCCAATTGCCGCCTACGCCGCAGTCTTCGCGGCCGGGTTCGGGGCCTTCCTGCTCTTCCGCTGGAACTACTTCGGCGACCTCCTGCCCAACACCTACCACGTCAAGGGCGGCGGCTCGGCGGCAGCCCTGGCCAACCTGCTGCTGCTCACCCCCGACGGTTTCGCCCGCATCTACGAACTCTTTTACAGCACTTTTTCTCTCTTCGGCGGCCTGCTGATGGCGGGCCTGGCCGCCGGGCTGATCTACCTGCGCCTCACCCGCGCCCTCAAGCCCGTCTTGCTGCCCGCCCTGCTGCTCAGCCTCATCGCCACGGCCCTCTACGGCCTGATGCCGCTCGACTGGATGGGCGAATTCCGCTTCTCTACGCCTTTCTACATCCCGTTCTACGTGCTGGCTTATGGGGTTTTCGAGGGACTGTGGACGCGGCTGACCCTCCCGGCGCGCAGCCGCAACCTGACCGCTTTCACCGCCCTGGCCTTCGTCTTCACCGTCAGCGCGGGGACCTTTGGCCTGCGGACCGTTAAATTTGCCTCCCAGCCGCCCGTAGATTTCACCGTCATCCGCACCGACTACGCCGAACGCTTCGACCGTTACGCCGACCTGCTCGGCCTGGGCGACGCCTCGGTCCTGCTCCCCGACCTGGGCGCCACCCTGTACTACTCCCGCCTGCGCATCTACGACCTGGCCGGGCTGACGGACAAGACCGTCGCCCGGGTCCTTTACCGGGACCAGGCCGCCCTGCACGACTATATCTTCGAAACGGCCAGACCGACCTTCATCCACGTGCATGCCGGGTGGTCGTACCTGGCCGGGCTGGATAAAGATCCCCGTTTCCGGCGCGATTACCTCCCCATCCACGAATGGATCGAGCCTTACGTCCAGGAACGCTGGAGCGTTGAAGTCTATTCGGGGGATTACGTCCGCAAAGAGGCCCTCCAGGGCCGCGACTCCCTGCTGGATGCGCTGCGGGACGAGAAGTAACACCGTAGTAGCGGCTTCAGTCGCTTTTTGTCATGACTCTCCCGTAGCTACCGGGAAAAGCCCAAACACGAGACCAAATTTTCTTCACAACACCCGGAGCGGGCCCTGCCACTTGGCCTGTCAGATCATCCCAGGAGTTTCCAATATGTCACGACATATACCCAATATGTCACGACATATAACCAATACGTCACGACCTTTAATGAATATGTCACGACATTTATCAAATATGTCGTGACATATTTGCCGTATGTGGGAAGATCCTGCCGTCCTTTTGGGATGAGTTCGAGGGCCTCCCGGTAACAAAAAGACAGTCACTTGGGACTGGTGACTGTCTTTTTAGTGGGGCGGGATTCCATCCCGCCCTACTAATAGATCATGATCGGGTACTTGTAGCGGTCTTCGATCCACAGCGGGGATTGCTGGCTGTAGCCGTAATAATCCTTGTTGAAAATGTTGAGGCCCGAGATGTAGCACTCGGCGTCTATGATGATGTCCGGCAGGGTATCCGAGAACAGGCAGGCGACCGTCTCGCCGGGCGAGGGGTTTTGCTCGAAGACAGGGTAAGTCCCCGTCTGGCTGTTGGACTGGTTGGGGGTGGGGAAGCAGGGCGTCTGCCATTTGCCGGTGCCGTTGGGGAGGCGGCACCAGGTCTGGTCGGCGTATTTGACGACGGTGTAGGTAAAGGCGTCGGCGACCTGCCCGCTGGGGAAGAGCAAGCGGGCGGTATCCCCGGCGTCGCTGAGACGGATGCCGGTCTCGGATGCAAAGAAGACGACCTTGGCCCCCGGCTTGACGGTTACGTTGGGCAGGGTAAAGATGGGCGAATCCTGGTTGGCTTCATCGTCCAGCCGCCAGCCGCTGGTGGTCGCATCCCGCCCGCCGATGTTCATGATCTCGATGTACTCGTCGAAAACATCTATCACGCCGTCCTTGTTCCAGTCGAAACCGGGGCGGGGCAGGATTTCGTTGAGCACCAGTTTGCCCGGCACCGGCGTGGAGGTGCGGGTGGGGAAGGGGGTGCGGGTCTTGGTGGCCGTGCGGGTGATGGTGGGGGTGGGCGAGCGGGTGGGGGTGACGGAGAAAGCCCAGTTCTTTTGTTTGGGCGTGCCGTAAATGGGATTGCCGTTGGCGTCCTTGCCGTTCTTGACCACACCGGTGTTGGTGATCCAGGCCGAGGGGCTGTCGGCGATCACGGCCCGGCACTCCATCGTG
>DIDQ01000028.1 GCA_002418215.1 Anaerolineales bacterium UBA5796 | reverse complement strand
CCCGCGCTGGACCTGCTGCTCGGCCAGGTGCTGGTCGTCCGGGACCGGGCCGCAGCCCGCCGCATTCTCAAGGGGATGGACCGCCACGTGCGGGCCGTGACCCTGCGAGGCGAGGTCTTCCGCGCCGACGGGTTGGTCCTGGCTGGCAACCCCGCCCGCTCCGGGACCCTGGGCCGGCCGCGCCAGCGACGGGAGTTGCAGGAAGCCCTGGCCGCTTCGGCGCGCAAACTGAACGCCGCCGAGAAGGAGCTTGCCCGGCTGGCCGGTTTACTGGCCGAAATGCAGCGCGATTTGACGAACCAGACAAACGCCGCCCGGCAGGCGCGCCAGGCGTTCGACGAGGCCGTTGGGGCTGAGAAACAGGCCGGGCTGGAGGTCGAATCGGCCAGCCGCCAGTTGGAGTGGCAGCAACGCCAGTCGCGGGACTTGCAGGATGAACTGTCGGGCGCTGAAAA
The DNA here is from genome assembly GCA_002418215.1 of Anaerolineales bacterium UBA5796. Classification (GTDB taxonomy): domain Bacteria; phylum Chloroflexota; class Anaerolineae; order Anaerolineales; family Villigracilaceae; genus UBA5796. The sequence goes on along the minus strand of DIDQ01000028.1, from coordinate 8,393 downwards.
CGATAAAAAACGCGCCGCAGGCCAGGGGTCCGAGCTTGAGGCGGCGCTGGAAAAAGCTCTTGAGAGCCAGCGGACGATCACTTCCGAACTGGGCAGCCTGAGCCTGGACGAAGTCCAATCCCAGTTGACCTATTGGGAAACCCGCCTGGCGGTTGCCGAAGGGTCGGTGACGAACGCCCGCGCCCGCCTCCATGAGCGCCGGCAGGCCCTGGAGCGGCTGGAAACCCAGCAGCGATCCCAGACGGAGCGGGTGGCGGAGATTGACCGCTCGCTCGCCGGCCTGGAATCTGAAAAGGAAACCTTGCGGGTGCAGGAAAGCCTTTTGCGCGAAAAGATCGAAGCCCTGCGCCTGCAGATCGAACCGGCAGAAGCCGAACTGGCCGATGCCGAACAGCGCCAGGCCAGTTTGCAGGAGCAGGAACTGGCGGCCCAGCGCAATATGAGCACGGTGGAAAGGGTCTACAACCAGGCCCAGCTTGAACTCTCCCGCCGCCAGGAAGCCCTGGACACGCTGCGCCAGCGGATCGAGGACGATTTCGGGCTGGTGCTGTTCGATTACGCCGAGAACGTGTCTGGCCCGGTGCCGCTGCCTTTCGACGGGATGGTGGAACAGTTACCAGCGGTGAAGGAATTGCCGCCCGAATTGGAAGAAACCCTGACCCAGAAGCGCGCCCAATTGCGGCGGATGGGGGCGATCAACCCGGAGGCGAAGCAGGAATACGACACCGAGCGCGAACGCTTCGAATTCATGACCGCCCAGGTGGAGGACTTGCGCCATGCCGAAACCGACCTGCGCGAAGTGATCGCCGAACTGGATGAACTGACCCGGCGCGAGTTCACGAAGACTTTCGACGAGGTGGCCCAGCAGTTCCGGGATATTTTCGTGCGGTTGTTCGGCGGCGGGTCGGCCCGGCTGGTGCTGACCGACCCGGATAACCTGACCGAGACCGGGATTGACATCGAAGCCCGCCTGCCGGGACGCCGGGAACAGGGCCTGGCGCTGCTCTCCGGCGGCGAGCGCAGCCTGACGGCCATCGCCCTGGTCTTCTCGCTGCTCAAGGTTTCGCCCACCCCCGTCTGCGTGCTGGACGAGGTGGACGCGATGCTCGATGAGGCCAACGTGGGCCGCTTCCGCGACCTGCTGGTGGAGTTGAGCCGGCAGACCCAGTTTGTGATCATCACCCACAACCGCAACACCGTCCAGGCGGCGGACGTGATCTACGGCATTACGATGGGCCGTGACTCGGCCAGCCAGATCATCAGCCTGCGGCTGGACGAAGTGAGCGACGAGTTCCTGGGGCGAGGAGACTGATGCCGGTTTAATCAAGCCGACAGACACGCCGGTTAAGCCAGGAAACCCGTTCGTTAAGCCAGGAAACCCGCTCGTTAAGCCAGGAAACCCGCTCGTTAAGCCAGGAAACCCGCTCGTTAAGCCAGGAAACTTGCTCGTTAAGCCAGGAAACTTGCTCGTTAAGCCAGGAAACCCGCTCTGGCGCTCGGCGTAAGGCGGAATGCCATCCCGCCCCGCATCTGGCGGCATACCACGCCGATTTCCAATGAGCCGAAACAAACCCTGAAAGTCAACGGTCATGGCTGCGACCAAAAAACGGAGGCCGTCACAAGGACGGCCTCCGTTTTTTGGACCAATAATCGGTCGGGTCAGCGGGTTACTGCCCGGTGCCGAATACGTCTTGCAGGGCTTGGTTCAGGTCGGGGTCGGAGGGGACGTACTGGTCCCAGCCTTCGATGTAAACAATCTCTGCCTGGAGGCGCAAGTCGGCCAGCCATTCTTCGAAGGCGGCCTGTTTGGCCTGATCGAATTCGTCGGCGGTCATGGGGCGCATCTCGTGCGCGATCACCTGGATGACGTGCCATCCAAACTCGCTCTGGACGGGCTTGCTGACCTCGCCGACTTTCAGGGCGAAAGCCGCAGCCGAGAATTCGGGCACGAAGGTTTCGTAGGTTGCCCATCCCAGGTCGCCGCCTTTGGAAGCGGAAACCGTATCCGTGGAGAACTCGACGGCCAGCGCGCCGAAATCGTCGCCATTGGCGAGGCGGTCGTAGATCTGGTTGGCCTTTTCCTCGGTATCCACCAGGATGTGGCGAGTCCAGATTTGCTCGGATTCGGGTTTGACGTCGGCGGTGACGATCTCGAACAATTTCTTGCGCAGCAAATCTTCGCGCACCACCCGCCGGTAATCGGACTCGCTGGCATTGACGGTTTTCAATTTGTCCAGGTTATCCTGGTAGGCCTGCTGGAAGCCTTCCTCAGTGTAGGGCGTGGCGGTGGGTTCGGGGAAGGGAGTCACGGTGGGGGTGGCGTCTGCCGCCTGGGCGGCTGTGGGCGTGGGCGAAGCCTCGGCATCGGTCGTGGCGGTCGGCGACGGTTCGACGGTCGCCGTCGGTGTGGGTGTGAGCGTGACCAGGGCGATCTGTTCGGGCGAGAGCGTGGCGTACACGACCGGCGTCGGTGTGAGAGTCGGGGTCGGGGAGCCGTCCGGGTAGAAGTCGAAACCGCTGCGGATGGCTTCTTCCAATTCCGCCTCGCTGACGGTGACGCCGCGTCGTTCGGCCTCCTGGCTGAGGAGCACCCCATCAATCAGGTCATCCAGGATCAACTGGCCGACCGATACCGGGTCGCTGAGCGCGGAAACGATCTGGTCCATTTGCGCGCTCAAATCGAAGCCGTAAAGCTGGCTGAATTGGGCATAGCTGATGTAGGTCTGGATCAGCTGTTCCCGCTGCATCCGGGTGCGGACTTGCAGGTCGTGGACGGTGATCGTTTCGCCGCCGACGGTTGCAACAGCCTTGCGGGCTTGCAATACGGTCGAATCCAGGATGCCGTAGCCGATCAGCAGGATGACGGCCACGACGACGGTGATGGCTGTGGCGATGATGGCTTTTGTCTGGCGGCGTTCGATTTCCAGGCGGGCCAGGTGTTTCTTGTTTTTGTGAGCGGTGGGGCGGTTATTCGCCATAAGGACCTCTTGTCATCGAGCGGGGCGCCCATGCCCCGTTCGATGCTTGCGGATCAAGACCGGCCTTCGTCCAGGTCGCTGCTGAAGGGCAGCAGGGCGATGTGGCGGGCCTGTTTGATGGCGCCGGCCAGCGCTCGCTGGTGTTTGGCGCAGGCGCCGGTCTGGCGGCGCGGGCGGATGCGGCCATCTTCGGTCACGTAACGTTTCAAAATATCAACGTGTTTGTAGTTGATGACCAAATTCTTGTCGGCGCAAAAGGCGCAAGTTTTAGGACGGGAAAAGAAGTAGCGGCCGCCCCTTCCCTGGCCCTGGCCTCTCTCGTCACTGCGGTAATCGTCTGACATTACTTACTCTCCGTAGGGTGTTTAGAACGGGAATTCGTCCTCGTCAACCTGATCTTCAAAGTTTTCTGCGGCAGCGCTCTCGGCGCTTTGGCTGGCCTGGCTCGTCTCGCGCCGGTCGCCGAGCATCATCATTTCGTTGGCGACAATCTCCACTGAAGTGTGCTTGACGCCTTCCTTGTCATCCCATTTGCGGGTTTGGAGCCGGCCTTCGATGTAAACTTGTTGGCCCTTGGTCAGGTATTGTTTGCAAATTTCAGCCAGGTTGCCCCAGGCGACCACGTTGAACCATTCGGTCTCGGAATGGCGTTCGCCGTTGGCCGAGTTCCACGAACGGCTGGTGGCAACCGTAAAGGTGGTTACAGGGCGGCCGGAGGGGGTGTAGCGCATCTCCGGGTCGCGTCCCAGGTGGCCGATGATCATCACTTTATTCAAGCCGCGGCTCATACTATTCTCCTTAAACGACTAACTCAAAAACTGAAAATCAGGGTTGCAGGACTAACTGGCTTGGGTAATCATGAAGCGGATTACAGGTTCGTGGAACCGCAGGTTGCGGTCCAGCTCGTTCAGGGACGCGGGGTCCAGTTGGGCATGCAGCAGGACGTAATTTCCTTCGCGCTGTTTGCCGATGGAATACGCCAGCCTGCGACGGCCCCAGACGTCGACTTGGTCAACGCTGCCGCCGAAATCGCTGATCCAACCCTTGACCTTTTCAACCGCGCCGTTAAACGCAGTCTCATCCAGGTCCGGGTGGACGATGCAAACGAGTTCGTATTTTCGCATAGGGAGCCTCCTTTCCTTGGGTTTGCTCCCGTTCAACGCCGTGGGCGAGCCGGGAGTGGAAAGAGTCACACGTCAATGTGGCTTTTAAGATTAACGGGTCGTAGTTTAGCACAGAGTAGGGGATTTGCACAGGGTCTTCTAAACGGCATTCCATCCCATGATACTTTCAATCGTGTGTTTGCGCGTTTAGATCCGGTAGAGTTTCATACGTGCTTCCTGAGTTGGATCAATGCTGCCAGCGAGTTGATAGGAGGCCAGGTGATTGCGCTGGATGGAAAAGTATTGCGACGTTTGCATGATCGCGGCATTGGCAAGGGTACGATTGACATGGTGAGCGCCTGGGCTCGTGCTAATCGACTGGTCTTAGGGCAGGTCAAAGTAGATGAGAAGTCGAATGAGATCACTGCCATCCCAGTTGTTGAAAGCCTTGGAAATTTCAGGCTGTATTATCACGATTGAATGTGTTGGCCGGTTTGTCCAAATTACCAATTTAAATGCGTTGGCTCTGGCGACGAATTTCACTCCACTACCACAGTCACGGTAAAGGTTTCGACCGGCGGCTTGTCCTCCCACGAGCGGTAGTAACCCAATGTCAAGGTGACTTCGCCGGGAGCGACGGCCTCGAACCGGATCATCTCCGTCCCGCCCGCGCCGACTAATCCATCCGACCCGGGGGACTGTTCGTACTCGATCTCCCCCACCTGCTTCAAAACCTCCGGGTTGGTCTCGATGACGTGCCAGGAATACCCGGTCGTGGGATTGGACTCGAGGGTGATGACCAGTTCTTCGCCCTGCCCCAGCCTCACGCGGGACCCGTTGTCTGCTTCCGTTAAATCCGCCGGTTGCGGGCCGCAGGCGGTCAAACCTGCCAACAAAAAAACTGCCAGACAACGCAAGATTTTCATTGAGGCTCCGTTTCTCGGTATCGAGCCGAGGAGTTTCACAGTGATTTCCATCGCTATGGCAAAGCCCAGGCAAACGAGTAAAAGTCCTGGATCGTATAACTTGGGGCAGCATAGGTTACATAATTCGCCGCGTAGCCCACCTTGGAAGTCCCGTACCGGATGTACATGTACCCTTTCTGGCCCCACGATGTGCCCCACGAATTCCTCAGGATCCAGGCTTTTTTTGCATCATCCCATCCTACCAGGACGACCCCGTGGTTTACCACACCACTGCAAGTTTCGTTGGTCTTGAAGACTCCACTCTTGTATGACTGGAAGGCCGACCCTGCGCAAACTGCCACCGAAACCGGCCCATGACGATAAATTGCCTCTTTGATCTTCGCCACCGATGGTACACTTTTATTGTTGGTCACGTAGCGCCATCCGGTCAATTTATAAGGGTGCTTATACGGACCGCCGCAGGATACATCCTCTTCGGCATACGGGAAAGCTTTTTCGAGCACCGCGCCCGCCCTTTTCTCGCTAGGCGGCTTTTTCTTCCAATGGTAATCATGCGCGAACCAGCCGCCATTGCAACCCCAGCCATCCGTGTTGCAGGAAACCAGATATTGTTCCGAGAGATCGGTGGTTACTTTTTGCTTGATCTTCAAAAGGGATTCAAAAGGTCCGACAGTGCTGAAAGCCCAGCAGGAACCGCAACCGCCTTGATCCTTTACACTGGTCACCTTGCCTTTCTTGCGCCAATCGAAGGAAGCAGGCAAAGCCAAATTCGTTACAGGCGCATCCAAAACCTGTTCTCCTGCCAATATCTGTAAAAATGACGCATCCTCGCTTTCGACTGTCTCCGGGATTGCGAACACTCGCGAATCGCCCAGGTTTGATATCATCCTCAATTCGGGTGCCTGGATCGAAATCACCCTTTCCGGACTTTTGGCTTCAAGCCAGGGGCGCATGTAGATGAATTGCAGGGTTGCCTGCCCATCGCTTTTGGCCACGAATGTAAACTTTTGCTTGGCAGCCGCTCCCAGACCGAAGGTGTCGGAGAAATATTCCACATTTCCCGCCCTTTCGAGCAGGGCATTCCTGTCCTCTGACCTTATCATTTCCCACGAATACCCCGTCGCAGGGTTGCTCTCTAAGATCACCACCAAAATTTCCCCTCTGTTAACCTGACCGGACATGGAGAGTGAGACCGGTCCTTCCAACAACCCGGCAATATAATCATCGTTCCCCAAAAAAGCTTCCCGCGCCTGGTCGAATCCACTATGACCTTTGAACGCAAAGTTGTACGTATAAGGGTTCTGAACTCCGGGCGATGCGACATTTTTCAAGTCGAATTGAACCCCCTGTGAAAACAACGTTGAGTTCAGGTCACTTTCCATGGCTTTCTTCAAGGCCGCGTCTCCTCCCATTGCCTCAGCCACGGCTGGCACGAACGAAAGATTGACGCTGGCAGCCCATTCTGTTTCAGAAAGGACCTCGATATCCACCTGATAGCTTGAAGTGCATCCCGCCGCAGTCAACAGGACAAGGATTCCTATGAGTGCCAGAAGCCGATATCGGAATGCCCCCGTTTTCAGGCTGGTCCCCCGGTGGGCAAATTTTCCTGCATGAAAAGAAAACTCGTTTGTATTCATTTCGACCTCCTATCCCAAAACCCTCCACGATATTGTGAAATCATCTACAAACAATTGTAATGATTTGTTTCAGAATGTCAATAAAAATGGGGCATCGCCCTTCAAAAATCCTTTGCCGCCTCCAGGTATTTCCGAATATTCCTGCCGGCGTCCTTGACATCATAGCGCCGTCCCAGCGAATCCTGGAAGAAGACCCGGGTGGCGATTTCTCCTTTGTCATTCCGCAGGATGCCGTCGCTGTCGGGATCGAAGGATTGCTCGTAGCGGCTGCCCTCCCCCAGCCGGTAGCGGCCATGGATATCCGCTTCCCAGACGGTTTCGGCATAGATGATCGGCCGGCTCGCCCCGTACTGGAAATACAGGTACTCAAGGTAGGCATCCCGCCGACCGTAATTCGCAATCGAAATGGTCAAGACAGGCGGGCTGACCGGGCCATCCTCGTCCGAGTCTGCTTCGTAATAAATACTTTTGGCGCGGATATTAAGAACACGGTCGTACAAGCCAAACCCGATCGAAAAACCCACCGAGACGAGCGACAGGGCAAACGCCGCAATCGAAAGATAATCCTTGAATTCCATCCAGAACCTCCTGGCCGGTTACTGCAATACCACTATACAGCAACAAACCGGCCGATTCAAGATTGTTCCAATATCATTTCTCATCCGTTGGACGCAAGTTATAATTCGCCAAGCCCATGTGAGCGCGGGATTTGGATGACAAGGAGCCTGGATGTCGAAACAAATTTCACCAATAGCAAAAAGAACAGCCCTGATTATTATGAGCATGGTTGTTCTCGCTGGTTGTACAACTCCAGATCGAGCTACCCCAACAGCAACTATCCAGCCTGAAGCTACAATGCCAGTCCCCACTTCTACAACCAGCCCCCAAAGTATACCGAGCAATGTTGGTGGACTCTATTTCGCCCCTTCGCTCACAATCGCAACAGGGGAAACGTTGACGCAACAGGAAATAGCAGAAGCATTATTCACCAATTGGCTTACCCATTTCAAGGATGTTGGCCAGGAAGACGCGCGCTACAAGATAGACGATTATGAGGTTATTCAAGTAACGATTCCCGAAGAGCTACAATCTTGTTCCAACAAGCTAAGGGCGGAGTTCGTTGCAACCGGTATCTTCTCTGTGAAACCAACCGACAAGTTAGCTTCCGGCTGGTTTGCTGGCGGCGGCAATATCAGCGACGACCAGTTGTGGATTACAAAAAGCCATGACGTAGCCATACTTTTGGATAACGGCGTTTACTCGTGGAAACTTCTGGGTGTTCCACCATGTTGGTAATTCTTGTTTTGACATAGGAGATACCAGCAAAGTTTCGTCTCTTTGCAAGAATTTTGAACCGCGAAGCACGCCAAGGACGCCAAGAGAACCTTTTAATCTTAGCGCTCTTAGCGGGCTTCGCGGTAAGGCTTTTTGGTTTGTCCAATGCGGGGCAGCGGGTTAGGAAGAATCCGGTTGACAAATCCCCCGCTCTCCGCTACCCTCAGGGCGTGGCCGAACTCACCCCTTCCCAACTCGAAATCATCCAAGCCCCGCTGGACGCGAAGATCTTCCTCTCCGGCCCGGCGGGCTGCGGCAAGACGACCGCGGCCGTCGAGCGGATGCGCGCCCTGCTCGATGCCGGCGTCCCCGGCGACTCGATCCTCGTCCTTACCCCCCAGCGCACCCTGCAAGACCCCTACCTCGACCTCATCCACAGCCCGGCGCTGGCCCCCGGCGGCCCGGTCACGCCCG
>DIDQ01000055.1 GCA_002418215.1 Anaerolineales bacterium UBA5796 | reverse complement strand
ATCACGGCAAGTCTCAGAGAACCGATCAAGCGCATCCGCCAGGCCGTCAAAGGGGTGTATGGCGACGATTCCAACCAGTACGAGCTGGTCGGCGGGACGCGTTTGAGCGAACGCGACCCCTACACCCCCCCGCCGCCTCCGCCGCCCGACGGCGAAGCCTGATCCATTCGAACACACAGCCATAAAAGCAAGCCCCCGGCCTCACCGAGACGCCGGGGGTTTGCTTTGCCGGGCCGCGAAACCATGGCGGTTATCATTCGGCAATTTGCGCGGAAAATGCTATACTTTTGCATCAGACACGAACGGTCTTCACTGGTATTATGTAAAATGATCGGTAAACACCCTCCCGAAGGCTTGTTTCGCATGATCCAGGAGTTTACGGCAGCCCTTTGGGGCGTTTCTTACAACCAAATAAAATGACTATGAAACCTCGCTTTAGAAACCCAAATTGGAACAAACCCGACCGGGGCGGGCTGATGATCGCCGGGCTTTACATCCTCCTCGGCGGGCTGTGGATCATTTTCTCAGACCGGCTGGCTGCCCTTTTTACCGGAACCCGGACGGTCTACGTGGAACTCAGCATCTACAAAGGCTGGGGGTATGTGCTGGTAACGGGGGTGCTGCTCTACCTGCTCATCCTGAGGAACAACCGCGCCCTGCGCCAGGCCCATCGGGATTACCTGCTGCTGGCCGAAAACATCGCCGACGTGATCTGGGTGCTCGACCTGGATACCTCGCGTTTTATCTACGTCAGCCCCTCGGTCGAAAAACTGCGCGGCCTCACCCCCGAAGAAGCCCTGGGCGAAACCCTGGGGGAAGCGTTTTCGCCTCCCAGCCGGGACTACCTCGACCGCATGATCCCGGACCGCCTCGACGCCTTCAAACAAGGCCGGATCAAGAGCTACACCGACGAATTGGAACAGGTCTGCAAAGACGGCTCGACCATCTGGGTGGAAGTGACCAGCCGTTTCGTGGCCAACCCCGAGAACGGCCATACGGAAATGTATGCGGCCAGCCGCGACATCACCGAGCGCTGGTGGGCGCAGGATGTCCTGCGTAAAAGCGAACGGAAGTTCTTTACCCTGTTCGAAAAGGCCGCGTTCGCCGCATCCCTTTCGAAAATGCCTGACGGCACCATCGTGGACGTCAACCAGGCGTTCGAAAAAACCTTTGGATTTACAAAGCAGGAGGCTGTCGGCAAGACCTCCCGGGACCTGGATATCAATCCCGATGACGAAGGCCGGGCGCGCATCATTGCCCTGCTCAAAGAACACGGCTCGGCCCACGACCTGGAGTTGGCCCTGCGCACCAAATCAGGCGAGATGCGCGTCTTTTCGGTGAACGTGGACAGGGTGGACATCGGCGGCGAGCAATACATCCTCAACACGACCCAGGATATCACCGAACGCGTCCGGGCCGAGGAACAGGTCAGGCAGATGAAACGCCTGTACGCCACCTTGAGCCAGGTCAACCAGACTATCGTGCGGGTCAAAGACCGGCAAGACCTGTACCAATCCATTTGCGACCTGGCGGTGCAATACGGCGAATTCGCCCTGGCCTGGGTCGGCCTGCTGGACGAGGCGACCGGGGAGGTCCGGCCCGCAGCCGCCAAAGGCCTGGACGTGGCAGAGTGGCCCTTCGATATCGTCAACATCCATACAGGTCCTTATGAGAACGGCCTGATCGCCGCCGCCCTCCGCACCTCCAGGGTGGCGACCAGCGAAGACATCCAGACCGACGAAAGGACCCGGGGCCCGCGCGGCCAGCTCGACCAGTACGAGTATCACTCCCTGGCCGCCGTCCCGTTCCGGCTCAACGGCCGGGCCGTCGGCGTCTTGAGCCTGGTTTCCGGCAAGGCCGGCCTCTTCAAAGCCAGGGAGGAACTGCACCTGCTCGACGAAATGGGGCTGGATATTTCCTTTGCGCTGGACAATATGGAAGTCGAACGGACCCGCCGCCAGTGGGCCGATTCCTTCGAACACTGCGCCCTGGGCCTGGCCCTCGGGAACCCGGCCACCAACCGCATCCTGACCTGCAACCCCGCCTTTGCCCGCTCGCTGGGACGCACCATCGAGGAAGTCTCCGGCGCATCCGTCCTGGAATTTTACCTGCCTGACGACCACGAACACATCCTGCCCAAAGTGGCCGAGGCCGACCGGTCCGGCGCGGCGCAATTCGAAGCCCGCATGGTCGGCAAGGACGGGCGGAGCTTCCCGGTGCAAATAGACGTGGTCAGCGTACGCGACGAGCGCGGAGACCTGCTCTACCGCGTCGCCACCCAGCAAGACATCTCCGGGCGCAAGCAGGCCGAACAGTCCCTGCGCGAAGGCCAGGAGCGGCTGGCCGGCATCCTGAATTCCACCATGGACGCCATCGTTTCGGCAGACGACGACCAGCGCATCAGCCTCTTCAACCCGTCTGCCGAGCAAATGTTCGGCATCCGGGCCGCCGAGGTCATCGGGCAGCCGCTCGACCGGCTCATCCCGGAGCGCTTCCGCGGCATACACCGTGAGCACGTCCGCGCCTATGGCAAGACGAACCGGACCCGGCGGCTGATGGGCATGATGGAGCCGCTCACCTGCCTGCGCGCCGACGGCGAGGAATTCCCGGCTGAGATCACCATCTCGCAAATAGCAATGAACGGGCGCAAGGTCTACACCGCCATCCTGCGGGACATCACGAGCCGGTTGCAGGCCGAGGAAGCCCTGCGAAAAAGCGAGACGCGCTACCGCGGCCTGTTCGACGATTCCCCGGTGGCGATCTGGGAAGAAGATTTTTCGCTGGTCAAAGCCCGCCTGGATGCGTTGAAACAGCAGGGTATCCGGGATTTCCGGGCCTATTTCGCGGCCCACCCCGAAGAGGCCATCGAATGCAGCAACATGATCAAAATCCTGGACGTGAACAGGGCCGCAGTGAGGATGTTCCAGGCAGCCGGCAAGGAGGAATTGATCGAGACCACCCAGCAGGGAATGAGCCGGGGCGAACTCGAACACCATCACGAAGACCTGATCGCGATAGCCAATGGGCGCGCCGGCAACAACTGGGAGGGCGGCGACGAAACCCTGACCGGAGAGCCGCTCGAGATCAGCCTGGGCTGGTCGGTCGTGCCGGGGTATGAGCGCGATTACTCGAAAGTCATCCTGACCACCATTGACATCACCGAGCGCAAACAGGCCGAAATCCAGGTCCAGCGCCAGCTCCGGCGGATGAAAGCCCTCAACGAGATAGACCGCGCCATCTCCTCCAGCCTCGACATGCGCATCTCGCTCGATGTCCTGCTCAACGAGGTGCTCTCCCAGTTGGACGTGGACGCGGCTTCGGTCTTGCTGCTGAACACCTTCGGCCAGACCCTGGAATACGTTGCCGGCAAGGGCTTCCGCACCCCGGCAATCCGACAGTCGCAATTGCGCCTCGGTGAAGGGCTTGCGGGGCAGGCCGGGCTTGAGCGCAGGGTCGTCCACGTCCAGGATTTGGCCGCCGCCGGCGCGCAGTTCAAGCGCGCCGAGTTGTTCCGGGATGAAGGCTTCGTGGAATATTTCGGCGTGCCCCTGATCGCAAAAGGGCTGCTCAAAGGCGTGCTTGAGACCTTCCAGCGCACCCGCCTGGACCCCGACCCTGAATGGATAAGCTACCTGGAGACTCTCGGCGGACAGGCCGCCATCGCCATTGACCACGTGCAAATGTTCGAGGATATGCAGCAATTGAACATGGACCTGATCGCGGCTTACGACGCCACCATCGCCGGCTGGTCGCGGGCCATGGACCTGCGCGATAAAGAAACCGAGGGCCACACCCAACGCGTTACCGACCTGACCCTGAAACTGGCAGGGAAACTGGGAGTCAACCGGAGCGAGCTGCTCCACATCCGCCGCGGCGCGCTGCTCCACGACATCGGCAAACTGGGCGTCCCCGACCACATCCTGCACAAGCCCGGCAAACTCACCGACGAGGAATGGGCCGTCATGCGCCAGCACCCCGTCCATGCCCGCGAAATGCTTACCTTCATCAAATATTTGCAGCCTGCGATTGACATCCCCTTCTGCCACCACGAAAAATGGGACGGCAGCGGATACCCGCGCGGCCTGAAAGGAGACCATATCCCCCTCGCGGCCCGCATCTTCGCCGTTGTGGATGTTTGGGACGCCCTGCGCTCCGACCGCCCCTACCGCGCCGCCTGGCCGGTCGAAGACACCCTGGCCTACATCCGCGAGCAGGCGGGCAAACACTTCGACCCGCAAGTGGTGGAAGCCTTTTTGGAGATGATTTCCGAGCCGTAACTTCGAAGTAAGTCGGATTGCCAATCCGACCTGCGACGATCTCCGAGCAGTGACCTTGAAGTAAGTCGGATTGCCAATCCGGCCTACGACGATCTCCGAGCAGTGACCTTGAAGTAAGTCGGATTGCCAATCCGACCTACGACGATCTCCGAGCAGTGACCTTGAAGTAAGTCGGATTTCCAATCCGACCTGCGACGATCTCCGAGCAGTGACCTTGAAGTAAGTCGGATTGCCAATCCAACCTGCGACAATCTCCGAGCAGTAACCTTGAAGTAAGTCGGATTGCCAATCCGACCTGCGACGATCTCCGAGCAGTGACCTTGAAGTAAGTCGGATTGCCAATCCAACCTGCGACGATCTCCGAGCAGTGACCTTGAAGTAAGTCGGATTGCCAATCCGACCTACGACGATCTCCGAGCCGTAACTTCGAAGTAAGTCGGATTGCCAATCCGACCTGCGACGATCTCCGAGCAGTGACTTTGAAGTAAGTCGGATTGCCAATCCAACCTACGACGATCTCCGAGCAGTGACTTTGAAGTAAGTCGGATTGCCAATCCGACCTACGACGATCTCCGAGCAGTGACCTTGATGGAAATCCTGGTGCGGAATGGCATTCCGCAAGACAAGAGGGGGTAAAATCGGCCCATGACCACCCGAAAAGAATACCTTCCCCAAACCGCTCTGAGCATCCACGCCCACCCCGACGACCAGGACTTCACCGTCGCCGGGACGCTGGCCAAATGGGCCTCGGATGGATGCGGGATCATCAGCGTCATCATCACCGACGGCTCCGCCGGATCGAACGACCCGCAGCAGGGTCCTGACCATTGGCGGACCCTGGCCCTCGTCCGCGCCGGCGAACAGCGCGCCGCCAACGCCGTCCTGGGCGTCAAGGAGACCGTCTTCCTCGGCTACCCCGACGGCGAACTGACCGCCAGCATCGCCCTGCGCAAAGACCTGACCCGCCTGATCCGCCGCTACAAGCCGGATGCCGTCGTCACCGGCGACCCGACCGGCTTCTTCTACGGCAACGGCTACATCAACCACCCCGACCACCGGGCCGCGGCCGAAGCCGCCCTCTACGCCGTCTTTCCCTCCGCAGGCTCGCGTCCCATCTTCCCCGACCTGCTCGCCGAGGGCCTGGAACCGCACAACGTCAAACGCCTGTACATCCACGGCTCCGAAAAACCCGACACCTGGGTGGACATCAATGAAACCCTCGACACCAAGATCGAGGCCCTCAAGAAACACGCCAGCCAGACCGACACCCACAACGTGGACGACTGGATGCGCCAGTGGGCTGAAGAAGAAGGCAAGCCAAAGGGCCTCAAATACGCCGAAGCCTACAAAGTGATGGTCCTGGTGGACGACGAAGAAAACAGGAGCGAATAATGCCAACCCGCCGGTGCAGGTGATGTCAGGAAGAACGTCCCGAAGGTTGCCGTTAAGCCCTGGAGTGTTCGAAACAATCCTTCGGGACGGTGTTTGCGTGGTAGGACTGCACTTAAACGTGGACAAGCTTTGATCCGCTAATCTACGCCAATGCTTCGACAGGCTCAGCACAGGTCTGCGCTAATTTTTGCGCCGATTTCGGGCTAAATGTCTTTGATTAGCGGAGATTAGCGAAAATTCGCGGATTCTTTTCTGTGCTGTTCGGGTCTCCACGCCTAACTGCGGTGATACCGTTTGCGTGTTATCACCAATAATGTCTTATTGAAAAGACGCATCACCGGCAGAGTAAAATAAGGAGAGAAGCATGGCACATTATCTGGTAAAAGCCAAATTCCACGAAGATTTGATGGACGAATTGCGCGCCCGCCTCGACAGCGGCGAGGTCCAGGCCATGCGCCCGTTCGGGTCGGCGCTGCAATTCAGCCTCGACCACGCCCGCCTCGACCCGCAGGGCTGGGCCGTCTGGGAAGAGGAAGACTACTGCGTCCCGCCGCTGGCCCAGGAGCGCGCCGCCGTGCTCGACACTTACTTCACCGACCTGAGCACCGAACCCGTCCAAAAAGGCAACGGCTGGGAGCGGATCGAGTCCCTGCCGAGGTTTTGGAAAGAAAGTTAACCGTTGTCATTGCGAGACAGCGTTCTTCTGTCGAAGCAATCTCCCGTCTATTGAGCAAAACCTACCTTTTGGAGATTGCTTCGCTCCACTCGCAATGACCCCAACTTATCAGGAGAAATGAATGCGATATAAACTGCTCGGGCGCAGCGGCCTGCGCGTCTCGGAACTGTGTCTCGGCACGATGACCTTCGGCGAGACCTGGGGCTGGGGCGCTGCCAAAGCCGAATGCAAAAAGATGTTCGACCTGTTCGCCGAAGCCGGCGGCAACTTCATTGACACTTCCGTCAACTACACCGACGGCGAAAGCGAAACCATCCTGGGCGGCCTGCTCAAGGCCGACCGTGACCATTTCGTGGTCGCCAGCAAATACACCCTCACCAAAACCGACGACACCGATCCCAATGGCGGCGGCAACAGCCGCAAGAACATGATGAAATCCGTCGAACGCAGCCTGGAACGCCTGCAAACCGACCACATTGACCTGTATTACCTGCACATGTGGGACTACATGACCCCGGTCGAGGAAGTGGCGCGCGGGATGGATGACCTGGTGCGGCAGGGGAAGGTGCTCTACGTGGCCTTTTCCGACACCCCGGACTGGATCGTGGCCGAAGCCAACACCCGCGCCGACCTGATGGGCTGGTCCCGTTTCGTGGGGATGCAGGTCCCCTACTCGCTGCTCGACCGGGCCGTGGAGCGCGCCATCCTGCCCATGGCCCGCCACTGGGACATGACCGTCATGCCCTGGGGTCTGCTCGAAGCGGGCATCCTGACCGGCAAGTTCCTGAAAGAAGTCAACGACCCGACCCGGGTCAACCCGGCCCGGCTCAAGCTGAGCGAAAAGTCCATGTCGGTGGTGCTCGAAGTGCAGAAGGTCTCGCAGGAAACCGGCAGGCCGATGTCGCAGGTGGCGGTCAACTGGGTGCGGCAGCAGCAGGACAAAGCCCGCATGATCCCCATCCTGGGGGCGCGCACGGTTGGGCAGTTGCAGGACAACCTGTCGGTGCTGGAGTGGCAGTTGAACGGCGAGCAGCTCCAACGTCTGGACGAGGCGAGCGCGATAGACCTCGGGTTCCCTCACGGCTTCCTGGACGGGAACGAATATATCTACGGCGCAACTTTCGATAAGATAGACAACCACCGGGTTTAGCCCCTGGCGTTTGCTGGAGTCCAACGTCTCCCGACGTTGCTATATGTTCTCATGTGAGTGCGACGCACCCTCGCCTTTTTCAGGTAGAATAGCGGATGCCGTCCGCGCCCATCGGGCAATCCTTCGGGCGGTCAAACGGGATATAACGCCGTTCGATGAGTTTTATCAGCCTGACCTTCATCGCTTTTTGCCTGCTGGCGCTGGCTGCCTATTGGTTATCCAGGGGGAAAACGGCCCAAAACGCCATCCTGCTGGTTGCGAGTTACGTTTTCTACGGCTGGGTGCATCCCTGGTACGCCGTGATGCTGGGGCTTTCCACCCTGGCCGATTATTTCCTGTTGAAGGGCATGGCCCGCCGCCGGGAGCGGGCGCGCCGCTACCTGTGGCTCAGCCTGCTGCTCAACGTGGGCCTGCTGGCCTTTTTCAAGTATTACAACTTTTTCAACGAGGCCCTGGCCGCCGGCCTTTCGGCGGATTTCTTCTTCGTCAAGATCGCCCTGCCCTTCGGCCTGTCGTTCTTCACCATCAAGAAAGTCATGTACATGGTGGACGCGGCCCTCGGGCGGCTCGACCCGGACCCGGACCTGGTTGATTTTGCCTTGTACGTTTCCTTCTTCCCGCAGATCGTGGCCGGGCCGATTGACCGGGCGCAAAAGCTCCTGCCGCAGTTCAAGTCGGCGCGGCGCTGGCGGGGGGAATTCTTCCACGAGGCCTGGCCTCTGATCGTGATGGGCTTTTTCAAGAAGGTGGTCATCGCCGATACGGTCAAATCCATGGTGGACCGCCTCTTCACCATCGAAACCCCCACCCACTTGCTGATCGGAGCCGCCGCACTGGGCTTCACCCTGCAAATCCTGGCCGATTTCTCGGCCTACACCGACATTTCCCGCGGCGTGGCGCGGCTGTTTGGCCTTTCGACCGCCGAAAACTTCGACAATCCCTACCTGGCCCTGACCCCCTCCGAGTTCTGGAACCGCTGGCACATCACCCTGTCCAACTTCCTGCGCGACTATATCTTCTTCCCCCTGCGCCGCCTGTCCCTGCGCCGCAAGGGTTGGCCGGGCTGGTTCGCCCAGGCCATGCCGCCGATGGTCGCCATGTTCGTCAGCGGGCTGTGGCACGGCGCAGGCTGGACCTTCGCGCTGTGGGGCATCTTCCACGGCCTGCTCATCCTGGCTTACCAGGCGGCCGGCATCCGCGGCGAGTGGAAACCCGCCGGCAGGCTGGAGCGGGCCGGAGCCTGGCTGGTGATGTTCAGTTTGATCGTTCTCTCCTGGCTGATCTTCCGCGCCCCGTCGGTCGGATGGCTGGCCGGATTGTCCCGCCTGCCCCTGATCGGCTCCCCCGATGAAATCACGGTTGCCCTGATCGCCCTGGCGACCTTTGCCTTCTACGCCCTGCCCCTGCTGCTCAAACTCGGCCTCGACCGCCTGACCCGGCCCGATTCCTGGTGGCAGGCGGCCTACTACACCGCAGCCCTGGCAGCCATTGTGCTGTACATCAACTCGTCCAACCCGGACTTCATCTATTCCCAGTTTTAGGAACCGGAGGGTGCGTCGCACCAGACTCCCGGGCCGGTTCCAATAAGCGGACAACCCGCAGCCGGGACCGTCATAACATGGTGCGACGCACTTCCTGGCACAGGATTTTCGATGTTTCTGACCCGACGCTTTTTCCTGCTCTTCGGCCTGCTGCTGCTCGCCTCGACCTTTTACCTGCCGCGGCGATATGGCCTGACCCTCCCCCAGCCGATCGGCCCGCAGCTCGACGACTACATCCAGCGCCGTTACCGCAACACCGTCAATGAGCTTCAGCCCGACCTCGTCCTGGTCGGCGACTCGGTCCTCGAACTGGGCGTGAACCAGGATCAACTGGCCGAACTGACCGGCAAAAAGGTCTACAAGATCGGTCTCTTTGGTTCGGCCTCGGCGGAGTGGTATTTGATCATCAAGAACCAGCTCCTCGAAGCCGACCACAGCCCGGACGCCGTCCTCATCTTCTTCCGCGACTCGATCCTGACCGCGCCCGCTTACCGGGTTGCGGGCAAATACCTCTTGCGGGTGGACGAGCTGTCCACGCCCGAAGATACCCTCCTGCTGCAAAAGGCTTACATCAACGCCATGAACCCGCTCGAAAAGTGGGCCGACCGCTACCTGCCGCTCTACATCTCCCGCCTGCGTCTCCGCGAAACCCTGGATTTCTACCTGCGCTACAGCCTGCCCCGGCTGACCGGCTGCGACATCGAATGCACCGACAACGCCACCCTGCAAGTCTTCCAAGACAACAACATTGACGAAAAACTGCTCGTGGACGCGGTCGCCACCGCCGAATCTTACCTGTACGCCCCGCAGCGGCTCGACTTCGCCGGGCAGGTCGGGAAATCCTTCCTGCCCGACATGATCCAGATGGCGCGGGAGAACGACGTGACCCTGATCCTGGTGCGGACCAGGAACCTGTTCTACCCCGACGCGCCGTCCGAGCCGCTGGCCCTGCGCCGCTACATCCGGGACTTCAAGGCTTACGCGGCCGAAAACGGCGTCACCGTGCTCGATTTTGCCCATGACGAACGCCTGACCCCCGACCTGTTCTATGATCCCCTCCATCTCACCGAAGATGGCGCACGGGTCTTCACGAGTTTACTGGCCGAGGCATTGATCCCCCATCTCAAAAAGTAGGGCGGGTTTCCAACCCGCCAGCTAAAAGGTCAAAAATCCCACCAGCACCGCCGCCAGGGTGACGGTGATGTTGTCAATATCACGGTACGGCAGCGACTCGACCGCCGTCCCGGCCAGGGCGATGAGCGTGAGCGGGAGCAGGTAGCCGGTAAAGGGTCCGGCGAAGACGCCCGCCGCCACGAAAATCCCCAGGATGAGGGCGGCTAGCCCAAATCCCCCGAAGAAGACCGCCAGCGATCCCGCCACAGACTTTTCCCGGCTCCAGGGCAGTTTCGGCGATTTGACAGCGCGCCCGACCAAATCCGCAATGCCGTCGCCGCCGCACATC
The DNA here is from genome assembly GCA_002418215.1 of Anaerolineales bacterium UBA5796. Taxonomy (GTDB): domain Bacteria; phylum Chloroflexota; class Anaerolineae; order Anaerolineales; family Villigracilaceae; genus UBA5796. Next base: position 19,218 of record DIDQ01000055.1, on the reverse strand, counting down.
AGCATCAGGGCGGTCATGCCGATGGGTGAATCCTTCCAGAACCAGACGGTCATCACGACGAAGACGATGCCATAGAAGAGCGGCCCGCGCAGGACCTCGCGCCGGTCGCCGCTGCGGGACATGGCCTTGACCGAGGCCTCGTCCCGGATGATGCCCAGCCCGACCAGCGCAAACTGGACCGTGATCAGCCCCGGGACGAGGGCCGCCAGCCAGCGCGCCTCGGGCGCCTCGGCGAACATCAGCCAGCACAAGACGAAAATCGGCCCGGTTCCAATGTGGATGAGCTTGCGGCTGAGGCGCGAGTTGATCCAGCCCTTGTGGGCGATGAAGTCCATGCCGCGCAGGAAGGCCAGGGCGATGGCAAAGGTGAGCAGGGTGGCGAGGAGGGGGTGCATGAGTTTCTCCTGGGTGAGTTTTCTGTATTAACCCAAAATGCCGCCAACCAGCGCGGCACAATCGAAAATCGTCAATCCAAAATCGTCAATTGAAAAGTGGGCCCGACAGGATTCGAACCTGTGACCAAGCGATTATGAGTCGCCTGCGCTAACCGCTGCGCCACGGGCCCAGTTCAGTAAACAGTGACCAGTAATCAGTGTTCAGTCGAACTGGCTGCTGATTACTGGTCACTGAACACTGCGGTAAGAGCGGGAGACGGGACTCGAACCCGCGAATGTCAGCTTGGAAGGCTGATGCCTTACCACTTGGCGACTCCCGCATTTTTGGCCGATTCCAGCCGCTGGAACGGCGGTTTCTTGGGCTTTTTCCGACTCTCAGGATGAAAATCGCAGAGGCTGATGCCCTGATCGGCGGGGCAATTATAGTTATGTTTTGGCATTTGGGCAAGGAGATGAGTTCCGGCGATTTGCGTGAAGATTGAAAAGTTGCCGCCTCAGATCCGGCGTCATTGTTCCGATTCCTGTTTCGCCATGAATGCCTCCAGGCTTTTGCGGGCATCCTTCCGAATGGTAAACCGGAGGAACCGCGTCCAGCCCAGCAGCCTCCCCAGCGGGCCGAGGGCCATCGCCGACCATTTCCACAGGTCGAAGCGGTCGTCGTGGCGGATGATCTTCCCATCCTGGAAAACAAACGAGGCTTCGATGACATTATGCACGCGGCGTTTGGCCTTCGAGAAAGTGTAAATTGCTTCCCAGTGGGCGCTGCCGGTTGTTTCATCCGCCCGGACACCGCTGAAGGTGATCTGCAAATCCTTGCCGCGCTCGCACAGCATCCGCCACATGGAGGCCGCTTCGAGGCCGCGCAATCTCCCGAAGACGGGATCAGAGAAGGTGACCTCGGGATGGTAACAGGCGATCATCCCCTCCGCATCGCGGGTTTGGAAGGATGTGTAGAAGGTTTGGATCAGTTCAGCGTGGGAAGGCATGGGGGACTCCTTTTGGGAAATCTCATAACACTAAGGTGGGTGGCGCTATCGTAGCGATAAGCAAAGACTGGCCGTGCGCCAGTCTTCGGAATCAGTGTTTTGACGGCTATCGGTTTACGTTGCAGTCGGGTAGGGGGCAATCAACACATCAGCAGAGATGCCGAGTTCCGAATTCAGGTGGCGGATCATGTTCAGGGTCAAGGGACGCTTGCGGTTGAGCACCTCGGATACCCGCGCCCGGCTGCCCATAATCGGCTCCAAATCTTTGCGGGTCAGTCCCCGGCTTTCCATGTAATAGTTGAGCGCCTCGATGGGGTCCGGCGCAGGGATGCTGAAATGCTCATCTTCGTAGGTTTCCACCAGCGTGGTCAGCACTTCCAGGCGGTCGCCATCCGGCGTCCCGGGGGGCGCATCGAATAAACGCTCGATTTCGTCCAGCGCGTTCTGGTAATCTTCTTCGGTTCTTATAGGGCGGATTTCCATACACACCTCAAGTTTTAGTTACATCTATCTTGTCGTATTCTTGATGGGTACCGACAAATCGAATGTAGACAATGCCAAATTCATAGCGGACAACAACCACAACGCGATAAGTGTTCCCTTTGACGTTGAAAACAACCCGGTTGTTGGGGATAAGGCTGGCATTCCGATATATCTTTTTGATTTCTGCTGGCGAAGTCCAATTGGCTTGCTTGACATCTGCGTACCAGGCTTGCAATGCTTGTCGAGCATCGGTGTGCTTTTCCCAAAACTCTCTGAGAATTTTGCGGGAGATGATACGCATGGGGTGATTATATCTTGCTCCCGTCCTGGGAGCAAGGGCGGTTTTCTAAATAAAGGCCGCTTCGAGGCCGCGTACTCTCCCGAAAACAGGATCGGTGAAGATGACCTCGGGATGGTAGCAGGCGATCATCCCCTCCGCATCGCGGGATTGGAAGGAGGAGTAAAAGCGTTCGATCAGTTCGGTGTGGGAGGGTATGGGGGCTCCTTTTGGGGAATCTCATAACGCTAATGTGGGTAGTGCTATTGTAGAAATAAGCAAAGACTGGACGTATGCCAGTCTTAAATCGGAAGCTATTTCTTTTCATCGTTAGACAGAAAGGCTAATCAGTTTAAACCACTTGGAGGTCCCGGATTAATATCCACACAATAAGTTTTTATTATTCCAGACGAAGTTGTTATGTGACTGGGCATTTGTATCTTTGCAGTGGGTTTTAGACTATCAAATATTAACAAAGAACCTTCTCGACGTCTTTCCGATTTCATATACTGTTCAAGTTGATTAAACCCAATAAATTCGCCGGTTAGGATTTTTATCTCGATTAGATGAAGAGTTGATGAAAGTATTATTCCGATGTCAACAAATCCGATTCCTGATTGAAATTCTCGTAGAACTATTCCAGAACGATTTACCAGGGTTCCTTTCGTAAACATAGCAAATAAAGATTGGGCAATTTTCTCTGGCCCCGGTTTCAACCTTCCATTTACCCTTGAAATCCAAAAGGCATCAATTGCTTTGGTTTCTGTAGCATGAGTAAATTCATTCATTAAGATTTCAATTGTTAATCTGGGAAATTGTTGGAATCGTTTCTTTTCATTTTCAGTTCCCCCTGGAAAAGAAGGGGTATCGGGATTCGATTTCTTTTTGAAACGATTATCCAAAAGACGAACTAATGAGCTCTCGAATTTCTTGCGTTCCTTAATTCCATTGTTTAAAAACAACAAAGTTCGAATACGCCCAACGCGGCTTAGAAATTGAACATTTTCAATATTTGATCGATGATAAAAATAAAGGTTAGCCAGCCGAACAGCATATCCATCAGAATCTACCAAACTGCGTTTGTTGAGATATTCTTCAATGTAAGTTTGAATCGTAAACAACATATTTACCCAATTGATAAGCAAACTTGGTTACTTAGCTGGCAAACCATTTTTGTCAAGATTATGCTCTTTTCTTAAAAGGTCTGAAATTCTTATCGTCCTGTCGATAGGCTTTTTACCCCATATTGTTTCTCCCCCTTCCCTTTCTAATACTTCTAACAAACCCTCTTGTTGTAGTAAAGACAATTCTCTGCTTACATTAGGTGATTTCATAGTTAGTAAATCGGCAATACTTTGAACCGATCTTTCGCCATTAGCTGCTAGATAAACTTGAGCGCGTCGTTTACTATTTCCAAATATAGCTCTCACTGACTCATAATGTCGTTCCGCTTCTGCACGAAGCGCGAACGCATTCGTTTGTTCTAAAGAATCTATTCGATGCTCAATATTAGCCAGTCTACGAAGAATTTGTTGATCTCTGTCTTCTGATGGAAAATGAGAATTATTAGCCATGTTAGTTTTCCCCACTTATCCTTGTTCTCGCAATATCTTTAGAAGATCATACTTATCTCGATATATTATAATCCCAGGCTTTTCTTCATATTCTTCGATAAGTTCATTTTCTAAAAGTAAGGTTATGAATCTGCTAACTGTGGGCTGAGTAGTGCCAACAGATTGGGCAATCTCTGATTGTGAAAGCTGTTTTGGATCAAAAAGTAAGGGGTATATTTTTTGGCGGTTTTCATTGAGCAATGATTCAAATATTTTTATTTTTTCCCCATACCTTTGCCTTTGGATTTCCAAATATTCATCTTCGAAGCAAACATAAATACGACTTAGAATATCTCGGATTTCAAGAAGAACTCCAAGAATATCTTTGTTATTGGAATCCAAATTTTCCATTTTTATCCTCCATCCTCCAAGTACGATGTTCAAAAGCCAGACTCGTTTTCGATGAGCTTGGAATTTAAACCATTGCTACAAGTATAGCATTTTCTAAAATTATTGTGAAATATTAATTTCTGTTCGCCAACAGCGCCACCTACCTTTGACTATCTTCACTACCATAAAAAACAACTTCCGCGTTTCGACAACGGAAGTTGCAATCAGAATATCCAGCAGGTAGGCTTCATCCCGCCGCATAGATCACCTCGGTGTTTTCAAGGATACTTTTCCTGCGGATGTAATTTTCGCTGCGTTGGATGGCTTCTTTTTCCACCAGGTCCACATCGCGGCCGAAAACTTCCTTCAACTCGTTTTCCATATCCACCAGATCAAACAAGCTGATGCGCGCGTCCGGGGTGAAACTGACCAACACGTCTATGTCACTGTTAGGGCGAAAATCTTCCCGCAGTACCGAGCCGAACAATGAAAATTCCACCACCTTCCAGCGGCGGCAGAAATCAGCAATTTTTCGGCGTGAGATGGCAACTTTTTGTTTTCTCATGACAATGACCTGAGAAAATTATAGCATGGGCGGCTTTGTTTTACTCCATCTTATCCACCAGCAACACCGCCTCGCCCTCGACCACGTCCTTCTCATCCTGGTTGAAGACCCGGGTCTTGAGCGTGACGATGCGCTTGTCGGCCCGCCAGGCGCTGACTTCGGCTTCGGCTGTGACCCTGTCCCCGGCGCGGACGGGGTGGAGGAAGTTGAGCGTCTGCTTGAGATAGACCGCCCCGGGACCGGGCAGTTTCGTCCCCAGCACGGCGGAGATCAGCCCGGCGCTGAAGACGCCGTGGGCGATGCGGCCCTTGAAGCGGGTCTTGGCGGCGAACGCCTCGTCCATGTGGACCGGGTTGTAGTCGCCGGTGACTTCGGCCATGGCGGCGATGTCGGCTTCGGTGATGGTGCGCGAGAGCTGGGCCTTTTCGCCGATGGTGAAGTCGTCACGGGATGGGTAGTTGCTCATTTGAGTCTCCTTTTTATGCCACAAACTTATTCACCAGTGATGAACGGAGATGAACAGGGATTTTTGTTGATGAACAAAACACCAACGTTTGTTCATCTTTCCCATCTTCGTTCATCTCTGTTTATCTCCGGTGAATCAAACCACTTCCAGCAGCCCTTCAGCCTTCAGCCGCTCCGCAATCGGGATCAGCGTCCACATCGGCGCGGCGATTTTCTCGGCGATCTCCAGCAGGGAACGGGTCCCGTCGCAGTAGGCGATCAGGTTCATCATGTCGCGCACCTGGGCGGCGGTCTCTTTGGTCGAAAGGGTCGGGTACAGGCCGCGCTTGCCCAACTGCGGCTCGCACAACACCGTCACCCGCAGGCGCTCGTCGGCTTCGAGGCATTCGACGCATTTTTGCAGGGCCTCGTACGTCCCTTGCAGGCCGGAGGGCGTGATCAGGTTCAGGTCGTCGAGCGAGGTGTGGTATTCGGGGTAGGTCCCGTACTTCGAGCGCATCACCGAGGCCACCGGAAGGTCCACGCCGGGAGCGCAGTACTGGCGTTCGTCGCTGCCCCGGTCGAGGTACGAGTAGCAGATGAAGTCCGGGTGGAGATGCGCCAGCACGTGCAAGGCGGCCCGGTCGGCCGGGGTGTTCTCCCGCCGCGAGGGCAGATACGACCAGGCCCGGTCATCGCCCACGCAGGTCACGTTGTAGCCAGCCACGACCCGGCGCTTCATCTCGTCCAGGTTACGGCTCAGGTAGGTGATCGAGCCAATCGTCTCGGGGATGAAAATGATCCGGTACGAAAACTTGCGGGGCGCGGCCAGCAGCCACTTCGTCAGGAACGTGGTTACGGTCGGGCCGGAGAGTTCGTTATCCCCCATCGAGGGGTGGCAGACGTAGGTCGAGAAGAAAATCTCCTCGTCCCGCTCGCCGGGGATGAGCAGCTCGGCGTAGGTCAGGCTCCCGTCGCGCAGGTCGCTGTCGATTACCACTGTATACTCGCCCTCCTGCGTGATCGTCTGGCGCTGTGCGTGGGTCACGCAGAAGCCCCAGCGCTCCTTGTAATACGAGGTGATATAGGGGATGGCATCCGGCTGGCCGGGCAGCGAGTAGAGATGCTCCTGGAGTTCGGCCAGCGAGACTTTTTTGTGGATGGGGATGGAGTACCCGACGAGGTGGAGGTTGTGCCGTTTAAAGTCAATGATCCTGTCCCCGGCCGGGTCCAGCACGTAAGCCTCCCGGACGTTCCACTCGGGCGGCACGACCCAATCGTTGACCCGCGTCCCGGAGGGGACCTCGTGAACCGTCAGCCCCGGCAGGTGTTCGCCGAGGATGCGCAACGTCTCCCGGACGCCGTCGCCGGTGATGCTGCGGGTGATGGGGAATAATCGTGTTGCCAGGGCATGGATTTCTTCGCCGATTTGAGTCATGTACTTTTCCCAAATGTCATTGCGAGGGCAAAGCCCGAAGCAATCTCCGATTAAGCGGAGAAATCATGTCGTTTGGACTCGCTCACCAAACAGGAGATTGCTTCGCTCGGTCTCGATACGGCGGAAGTACATCGCCTACTCGACCTTCGCTCGCAATGACAGGTTGATTATTTCCTGATCGAATACAACAGCCCCTCGGCCCTGCCCGCCCGGATGACCTCGGACACGGCGGCGAACATCTCATCCGCCTTAATCGTGCGCAGGCCGATGCCTTCCTTCGGGCGCTGGCCGTGATACAGGCCTTTTTGCCACAAAAGCTCGCCCATCGGGTCCACGTCGGTGGTGACGCCGCGCTCGATGTCCCGCACGAACAGGCCGTAGGTGCGTTCGCCCGTCTCGCCGTGGATGTCGGTGTAAGGGGCAGTGAAACGCTTGTGGAAGCGGTAATCCACCGCGTGCATCTCTTCGATGTGGTGGTAGAAAGTCTGGCTGTTCAGGTCGGCCAGGTCGAGCACCGCGATCTTGCCGTCCAGCTGGCGCAGGATGCCGAAGGGCGAATCGGCTCCGTAGCCGCTGAAATTGTCCACGTCGAACTTTTCGGCATTGGGGCCGATGACCGCAAACGAGTAGATCGGGTGTCCGCTGCGGACCGCGCCGGGATGCAGGCGGGCGGCCTCGGTCAACGCGCCCATCTGCGAGGGTGTGCTGCGGATGTCGAAGGGCGCGCCTTTGGTGAAGTCGAAGTTGAAGAGCGGGAAAAGCACTGTGCCTTCGGGGCCGACAGCTTCGAGGAAAGATTCCATCACGGCCTGGGGGGTGGTGTCCTGCTCGACCAGGGTGCGCTTGAGGCTGCTATGCACCAGCACCGTGTCGCCGGGCTGGATGCCGCACTTGCGCCAGTTTTGGGCCAATAAAGATGTCATAAGACCTCCAGAATTTTTTAACGCTTATTGCGCGAATGAGCGAATTTATTTGGCTCTCTGGGATTTGCCGTGATTCTGAACACGGATTACGCGGATTTCACCGAATCGCACGGATTTTTCTCGAAAAAAAAATCCGTGTTCATCCGCGTAATCGGTGAAACTTGTACTGAGCTTGTCGAAGTATCCGTGTCCAAATGGTTTTAATCACGACGATTCCCAATGAGCCATTTATTTATGGTTTATTCGCGTCGAAGGACTAACCCGTCCGCACCAGCCGCCAGAACAAAATGCCAGCCAGCAGGGCCAGGGCCGCGCCGAAGAAGAACGGGGCGGAGGCGCCGAACCCGGTCCAGGAGCCGAGGCCCTGCCAGAGCAGCCCGGCGATGACCGAGGCAGGCAGCGCCGTCAGCCCGACCGCAGCGTTGTAGAGACCGTAAGCCGTGCCGCGCTTCTCGGCAGGGACGAGGTCGGCGACCAGGGCTTTGGCCGTGCCTTCGGTGGCGGCATAAAACAAACCATACAGACCGTACATCGTCCAGACTTCCACGCCGGTGCGGGAGAGGGCGAAGCCGAGATAGATGATCCCATAGGCCAACCAGCCGAAGAGGATCAGCTTGCGGCGGCCAATTTTATCCGACCAGGCCCCCAGCGGCCCGGCGAAGACGGTGTAAACCGCGTTGAAGGTCAGCAACATCCCCATCACTTGCAGCACGCTCAGGCCGCGCTCCTGGCCGCGCAGGATGATGAACGCGTCGGACGAGTTGCCCAGGGTGAACAGGACGACGGTCAACAGGAACACTTGGAAGCGGCGGTCCATGCCGCCCAGGTTGAGCGAGGGTGAAGCCTGCTTTGTCCCTGCCAGCACTTCTTTCGCCCCGAAGGCCAGCACCAGCACCGCCAACGCAGCCGGGATGATGCTGACCAGCACAATCGTCTGGAAGGTGGAACGGGTCAGTTCAACGGAACCAGACTGCATCGTCCAGATGACGAGCGCCGCGATCAGCAGCCCGGTAAACGCCCCGGCCGTGTCCCCCGCCCGGTGGACGCCGAAGGCCATCCCGCGTTGGTCCGGTTGGATGGAGTCGGCCACCAGCGCGTCGCGGGGCGCGGTGCGGATGCCCTTGCCCATCCGGTCGGCAAAGCGGACGCCGAGCACCCAGCCCCAGGCGCTGGCGAAATACAGGAAGGGCTTGGCGAGCGTCGAAAGGCCGTACCCGGCCACGGTCAGCCACTTGCGCTGGTCCAATTTATCGGACAGCCAGCCGGAGTAGAGTTTCATCAGGCTGGCGGTGGTCTCGGCGATGCCGTCAATCAACCCGATGACCGCCGTCCGCACGCCGAGGACGTTGGCGAGGAAGAGCGGGATCAGGTTGAAGACCATTTCGGACGAAATGTCGGTCAGGAAAGAAGTGGCCGTGACGACCCACACGTTGCGAGGCAGGCGGCGGAGGAGGGATTTTCGAGCAGGCATGGGACTCCGATGGCGCGATTGGGATAGAATTGCCAAATTATACCCTTGCCGGGCAGCCATCTCGCGAAATGACGTGGTGCGGAGTGGTATTCCGTATGCCTGTAATTTGGCGGGATGCCATCCCGCCCCACGAAGGCCGATCCCATCGAAATGTCGGAATGTTTTTCAGCTCTTCAGGTTTAAGTGGGGTGAAAACCCGCTTTACCACCGAGCACACGGAGAGCGCGGAGATTTTAAAATGTTTTTCTCTGTGGACTCTGTGATCTCTGTGGTGAAAAAATGGGCAACCCCATAAGATATCAAAGAGCCTGTTTTTCTAAAACTTCTTCATCTTTTGACAAAAACATGCTCATCTTTTGGTGAAAACATCTTCATCTTTCGATAAAAACATGCTCATCTTTTAGCGAAAACTTCTTCATCTTTTGAGAAGAACATGCTCATCTTTTCTGCAAAACATCAATCCCCGTTACCCAATTACAAAAAACCCGCCGGGAGGGGGTAGAATAACTCCCCGAAAGCGAAAGGTGTTTATGCAAAGTTTCTTAAATCGGATAGCCTTATCCCGCAGCCGCGTGTACGACGCGTTCGCAATGGTCTTCATCGGCCTGGGAGCCAGCCTGGCCGTGCTGGCGTTCAAGGAAGTCATCAAATTCACCCACGAGTTGCTGTTCGGCAAGTTGGGCGGCCTGGTCTCAGGCTGGGGCGCATGGACGGTCATGCTCATGCCGGTCATCGGCGGGCTGCTGGTCGGACTGCTGCGCCATTACTTGATCCCCGCCGAGCGGCATCACGGCGTGGCCGGGATCATGGAATCGGTAGCCCTGGCCGGGGGACGCCTGCGCTACGGGCGCGTGCCGCTCAAGTCCCTGGCGGCGGCGCTCTCCATCGGCTCCGGCGCTTCCGTCGGCCCGGAAGACCCCAGCGTGCAGATCGGGGCCAATTTGGGTTCCTTTATCGGCCAGAAACTGCGCCTGTCCGACGACCGCACCCGGCTGCTGGTGGCCATGGGCGCGGCCTCCGGCATCGCGGCCGCCTTCAACGCCCCGATTGCGGGCGTCTTCTTTGCCATCGAACTGATCCTGGGCGAACTGACCACCTCGGCCTTCGGCATGGTGGTGTTCAGCGCGGTCATCTCAGCCGTGACGACCCGGGCCATTCTCGGCCCGACCCCGGCCTTCCCCATCCCGGCTTACGATTTCCACGCCCCGGTCGAATTGGCCTTTTATCTCATCCTCGGCCTGCTGGCGGCGGTCGTTTCGGTGGCTTATATCAAGGGCATCTACCTGGCCCACGACCGCTTCCATCATAGCCGCCTGCCGCTGTGGGCGCGTCCGCTGCTGGTCGGCGCGCTGGTGGGGGCGGTGGGCATCTTCTTCCCCGAAGTCTTCGGCGACAGCTACGAAGCCATCACCGAGATCCTGTTCGGGCGGATGACGGTCGTCCACCTGCTGCTGCTCCTGCTGGTCTTGAAAATCGTTTTGACCTCGCTCAGCCTGGGCGCGGGATTCATGGGCGGCGTGTTCGCCCCGTCCCTGTTCCTGGGCGCGGCCCTGGGCGGAGCGTTCGGACGTTTGGCCGATATCCTGTTCCCGACGCTGATCATCCAGCCCTCGGCGTTTGCCCTGGTCGGCATGGCGGCGGTGCTGGCCGGGACGGTGCGCGCCCCGGCGACGGCCATCATGCTGCTGTTCGAGATGACCAACGATTACCGCATCCTGCTGCCGCTGATGTTCGCGGTGGTGGTCAGTGTTTATCTTTCCCGTTCCATCCACACCCCATCCGTTTATGAACTCAGCCTGCTCCGCAAAGGCATCCGCTTGCAGCGCGGGCGCGACATCGAGGTGCTCGAAACCCTGCGTGTGAGCGAAGTGATGCGCAAGGTCCCGGTCGTGGTGCAGGCCGACATGCCGCTGCGGATGGCCGCCAGCCTGATGGACAAGGCCCGCGTCCACGGGCTGCCGGTGCTGGGCAGCGACGGCCTGTTGTGCGGCGTGATCTCGTTGAGCGACGTGGACCGGGCCGTGGAACGGAGCCAGTCCAACCTCGACCGCCGGGCAGGGGAATTCTGCTCCCGCGCCCTGGTCTTCGCCTACCCCGACGAGACCGTGCGCGAAGCCATGCAGCGCATGAGCGGGCGCGACATCGGGCGGATGCCGGTGGTGCAGCCCGAAGACGAGACCCGGCTGGTCGGCTGGCTCAGCCGGGCCGACATCATCCGGGCTTATGAGCTGGCTCTCTCGCGGCGTTCAGCCGACCGTCACCGCGTGGGCCAGGTGCAGTTGGGGGCCATTTCGGGGGCCGAGGTGCTGGAACTGGTCGTCGCGCCGGGCAGCCCGGTGGACGGCGTGATGCTGAAAGACATCAACCTGCCGCACAACAGCCTGGTCGCCAGCATCCAGCGCGGCAGGCGGCTGATGATCCCGCGCGGCGGGACCCGCCTGCACGCCGGCGACCGCCTGGCCCTGGTCGCCGAAATAGAAGACAAGGAAACCCTTCAAAACCTGGTCACAGGTCAAAAAGAATAATTCCGAGGAGGCCCCACCTGCCAGGTGGGGCCTCCTCTTTGTGGTGTTATAGTTAACCATCACCGACGATAAAGGAGACCAATGGATGCAATGGATTAAAGAATTGGGTATTCGCTTCCGCTTTTTGGACCGGCTGCAAGGCTCGGAGACGGGGGTACTGGTTGCCATCGCTATCGTTATCGGCGCAGGGACAGGTTTGGGAGCCGTAGGTTTCATCGAACTGATCGCGCAAGTGCAAAAACTCTTTTTTATCGGGGGAGAGCAGGTCTTTCCGGCGCTCGGGCGGGCGCTGATTGTTTTGATCCCGATTGCGGGCGGGCTGCTGGCCGGGCCGATCATTTCATTCTTTGCCAGCGAAGCCAAAGGGCACGGCGTCCCGGAAGTGATGCAGGCCATCGCCCTGCGCGGCGGGCGCATCCGCCCGCGGGTGGTGGTAGCCAAGATCGCCGCCTCGGCGCTGTGCATCGGCACGGGCGGCTCAGCCGGGCGCGAAGGCCCCATCGTACAGGTCGGCGCGGCGCTGGGTTCCAGCCTCGGCCAGTGGTTGAAATTCTCACCTTCGCGCATCCGCAACCTGGTGGCCTGCGGCGCAGCGGCGGGTATCGCCGCCACCTTCAATGCCCCGATTGCGGGGGTCATCTTTTCGATGGAAATCATCCTGGGTGAACTGCACCTGGGCGACCTGGGCAACGTGATCATCTCTGCGGTCACCGCCTCTACGCTGGCGCGGGTCTTCCTGGGCGAGCGGCCCGCTTTTTCGATTGCCAACTACGGTATGCAAACCCCCTGGGAGGTGCTGCTGTTTGCCCTGCTGGGCGTGCTGGCGGCCCTGGTCGCCGTCGGATTCATCCGGGTGCTATACTGGTTCGAGGACCTGTTCGACCGCTGGAAATTCCCCGAAGCATTCAAGCCAGCCGTTGGCGGGGCATTATTGGGATTGCTGGCCTTCACTTATCCGATCGTCCTCGGCCTGGGGCTTGTCTCCGCAGATGAAGCCCGACTCGGCCTGCCTCTCATCGAAAATTTTCCTCACATCTTTGGCTCCGGTTTCGAGCTGATCGAGAGCAGCCTGCAAGGGCGCACGTCCTGGGTGCTGCTCCTGGCACTGGTGTTCCTCAAGCCCCTGGCTACCTCGCTCACCCTCGGCTCGGGCAACTCCGGCGGTGTGTTTGCGCCGGGGTTGTTCACCGGCGCGGCCCTGGGCGGGGTGTTCGGTCAAGTGGTAAATATTTTTTTCCCGGGAGCAGTTGCCGGGTCCGGGGCGTATGCCACCGTGGGGATGGCTGCGGTTTTCGCCGGGGCGGCCCGTGCCCCGTTCACCGCCATCCTGATCGTTTTCGAGATGACCGACGATTACCGCCTGATCGTCCCGTTGATGGCAGGCGTGATCTTCAGCATGATCCTTTCGGAGCGGCTGCACAAAGAGTCGATCTATACGCTCAAGCTGGCCCGACGCGGCATCCACTTGCGCCGAGGGCGGGACGTGGACGTGATGGAGAACATCACCGTGGGCGAGGTGATGCGCCCCGCCCCCGACCCGGTTCCCGGTTCCACGCCCCTGCGCACGGTTCCGGCCCTGCTGGAGTCCTGCCGGATGCACGGCTTACCGGTGGTTGACGGCCTGGGCAACCTGTGCGGGGTTATCACCGTGCAGGATGTGGACACGGCTGTCACGCAGAACGAGGCCAATCTCGATCAGCCGGTAATGAAGTTTTGCTCACAACAACTGGTGGTCGCATACCCCGATGAGACGGTCAACCGGGCGCTGGAGCGGATGAGCTTCCGCGATATCGGGCGGCTGCCGGTGGTCAACCCCGGCGAACTGCACAGGCTGGTCGGCTGGATCAGCCGGGCGGACATCATCCGGGCTTATGAGCGGGCTATGACGCGGCGGGTGGCGGTGGAACACCAGTTGACGCGGGCGCGCCTGGGCGATACATCGGGCGTGAACATCTACGAGCACATTATCGAGCCGGGCAGCCAGGTGAATGGGCACCTGCTCTCCGAACTGCCCTGGCCGAACGACAGCCTGGTAGCGAGCATCCAGCGCGGGCGCAACTTGCTCATCCCGCACGGCAATACGCGCTTGCAGGCCGGCGACCAGTTGACGATTGTCGCCATGTCGCGCGATGCGTATGAGCTTGAAAAGATGATGAGGAAAGCCGAGGAGAGCGAGGTCGCAAACGAGGAGGAAAACCAGTAGGGCAGGTTGGCAACCCGCGGATGGCTTCGCCGGGCTGAAAGCCCAACCTACAGGCGAGAGATGCCCATCACAGAACTTCCCCGGAGGGTCGAACCTTCCGGGGAAGCTCTGTGTTCATTCGCCTTCGTCGCTGGCGATGCCGGGCTGGTTGAGGTCTATCACCTCGCCATGCATGTTGATGACGATCTTGAAACCGAGCATGCCCATGTAAGCCCGCCCGTCTTCGGGGATGCCGGTCTGCAGCACCTGGTCGAGCTGCTGCTCGATGTTCTTGAACTGCTGCTCCAGGGCGGCGCGGGTGAAGATGTCGTCCTGGCCGAGCATCTTCCCGGCCTGTTCGGCCAGCAGGTCTTCGTGACCTTCGATCTGCTCGGCCATCATCTTCAGCACCTGGCGGTCCACCTGCTCGGAGGGGATGTGGCGGCGGAATCCGGCGTCGTCCACCACGTAGCAAGGCTCGTCGCCCACGTAGGCAGCTTCCACGGGGCGGTCGAATTCGTCTACCACGAGACCGGCGAACAAGGCTTGTTTCGGCATATTATCAATTGCTCTGTCTGCCCTCGATGGCGGCCAGCAGGATGCCCGCGGCAACCCCCAGGCGGCGGTCGAGGCGCTGGGCGGTATCCATGCTGAAGTCCAGGTCGAGTTCGTAGCGGAACAGGTTGAAGCGTTGTTTCAGGTCCGCCACACGGGTCTCGCCGAAGACCACGTCATAATTTTGGGGCAGGAGCGAACCGAGCAGCAGGCGGCGCAGCAGGGCGTAGCCCACGCTGTCTTCGAGCAGCAGGCCCACCGGCTGGTCGTTGACGTCCAGCACCTCCCATTCGTCGCGCATCATCGAGCGCCAGCCCTTGCGCCGCAGCGCCCCGACCTTCATCTGCGTGGACGCGTCAACCACGTCATAGGCGGCTGAAAAGTCAATGATCTGGCGGGCCTGGATCAGCAGCACTTCCTGGGATTTGCTCTCGTCGCTGTAGACGCGGATGTCCTCGCGCAGCTTGAACATCTTCTGCTCGCTGAACAGGACCAGGTTGCCCATCGGGTCGTAGATGCGGAACCTGCCGGTCAGGGCGATGGCCTGGCGCTTGAGCAGGTAAGTGCTGTATTGGAATGCGGGGTTCATGGTTTCTCCTTTTGGTATATGGTGTTGTTTGGCAAAGAGGATGCGTCGCACCTTACGGGTGGATCATGCCCATTTAACCGGATCGTTCCTCACGCAAGTCTGTCCCGTCAGGGCAGGTGCGACGCATTGCGCGGTCAGAAGATGTGGACGTTGACGCCCTCCCCCGGCAGGTAGAGGAAACGCTTGTCGGGCGGGACGTTGGGCGTGGTCCAGCGGAAAAGCCATTTCGCGTCTGACGGGGTGAGGTTGATGCAGCCGTGGCTGTGGGGCGTGCCGTAATCGTTGTGCCAGTAGGTGCCGTGGAACGACACGCCGCTGTCGTTGATGTACGTGACCCAGGGTACGCCGGGCAGGTCGTATTCGGGAGCGGCCAGGTCGCCGCCGGCCATGTGGCGGCTGGAGCGCTTGTAGAAGGTCTTGAACCAGCCTTTGGGCGTGGGGTTGTACTTCGTGCCGGTGGAGGTGCGCATACTGCGGACGGGCCTCCCGTCCTCGAAGGCGGTCACGGCCTGGGCGCGCAGGTCCACCTCGATGTGTTTGAGCGAGTCGGAGATGTGGGATGAGAGCCGGGTCAGCTCACTTGGCGGGACGAGGCGCAGGTTTTCGGCTTTAGCGTAGTAGGCCGCTTTCCAGAGATCGTCATAGATATAGTAAAAGGTCGTTTCTTCCTCGTCGTTATGGACAATGTCAATTACCCAGTGGGTGGTGCTGTAATACATCCGAGGCCCGCGATACGAGACGAGCGACGGCTTCCAGTACGTGTCCATGGTCGGGACGGTGACTTCGGCTGTGACGGCCTTTCCGGGCATCTCGCGGACCGGTTCGTTGAGGATATTGTCCACAGGCTGGACCCAGCCGGAGTAGATGAATCCCTGGTCGCCGATCTGATACCAGACCGGGTTGTAGGCGTCCTTGTCGGTGGTCTGGACCTTTTCGGTGACGGTCAGGAGGGTGTCGCGCGGCAGGGGCAGGAGCTTCCTGCCCTGGAAGGAGGGCGCGTCGTACAGGCTGGTCCAGGTGTAGACCACCCGTCCCTGGAAGTAGGGCGCGGCGGCCCGGGCCGAGTCCAAGCCCAGCTCGGACAGGAGCAGGCCCAAAAGTCCCGCGCCGCCCAGTTTGAGGAAATCGCGTCGGTTGAAGGTCATGTCATCGCTTGTGTAGTAACAACTGAAATCGTTGTCAGCGGTTAGCAGCGACTAAAGTCGCTACTACGTCAATCAATTATGGTTACACTTGTGCCGTAATCCTTATACGCCAGCGGGGCGTCGAAGGGTACGGTCGGCAGGGTCCAGCGGTAGAGCCAGCGGGCGGCCTGCGGAGAGAGGTTGATGCAGCCGTGGCTGTGGGGTGTGCCGAAGTCATTATGCCAGAAAGTGCCGTGAAAGGAAATACCGCTTTTGTTGATGTAGAGCACCCAGGGCACGCCAGGCAGGTCGTAGCCGTTGGAGGCGATGTCACCGGCGGCCATGTGGCGGGTGGGGCGTTTGTAAAAGGTCTTGAACTTGCCAAAGGGGGTGGCATACCCGCCGCGCCGGAAGCGTACCCCGCCGGAGGCCCGGGTAGCGAAGACCATCCGGCCGCCCTCGTAGGCCGTGACCAGTTGCTGCGAGAGGCGCACTTCGATGGTCTTCTGGTAGGCGGGCGCGTCGGGCGAGAGGGGCAGCAACTCTTCTTTGGGGATAATTCTCAGGTGTTTGGCCTGGGCATAGTAGTGGGTGTTGAAGCGGTCGTCAAAGATGCGGTACCAGGCCTGGCCGGTTTCGTCGCTGGCGGCCCCGGCCACCCAGTGGGTGGTATCGTAGTACAGACGGAACGCGACCCTTGAATCTTCCTTCGGCTCTTCGCGGGCGTCGGTGTAGGGGACGGTCACGTCGGCCAGCGCGCCCCGGGCCGGGACAGTCTCCTGCGGCGGCTGGAGTTCCGTCCGCACCGGCTGGACATCGCCGGAGTAGGCGAAGCCGTAATCGCCCATGCGGTACCAGACCCGGTTGTGGGAGTCGCCATCGTCGTCCACTTCCACGCCGTTGAGCGGCAGGACCACATCCTTCCAGAACGAGGAGACCTTTTCGCTCTGGTCGGTCGGTTCTTTGAAAAGGGCCAGGGTATCGGTCAGGATGCGTCCCTGCTGGTTGGGAAGGATATACGCCGAGACGCGGCTGAGGTCCACATCCGGCAGCAGCAGGCCGAGCAGGGCCGCGCCGCTGAGTTTGAGGAAATCGCGTCTTGAAAACTTTACGGGGGACATCGTAAAACTATTTAGGCTTGCTTGCTCAGATAAAACGCCACAGAGTCACGGAGTCGCAGAGTTTAGTTTTCTCAGTGGCTCTGTGACTCTGTGGCAATTTCAATAATGCACATTGACCAGCGTGCCGACCGAGGCGAAATTGAACAGCCACTCGGCATCCGGGATGCTGAAGTTGACGCAGCCGTGGCTCATGGGCGTGCCGAAGTTGTTGTGCCAGTACGTCCCGTGCAGGGCGTAACCCTTGTAGAAATACATCGTGTAAGGCACGTCCGGCAGGTAATAGCCGGGGCCAGACATATCGGTATAGCGGTATTTGACGTAGACGCGGTACTGCCCGGTGACGGTGGGCGTGGCCCAGGTGCCGGTCGAAACGATGAACGAGTTGACGATCTGGTTGCCCTCATAAGCGTAGACCCGCTGCTGGGTCAGGTCCACGTCCACCCAGCGCTCGCCGTTGGCAATCTCGTCCTCCGGCGCGTTGGGCGGGATGTACGGTTCCGGGGTATTCGTCGGCAGGGGGGTGTCGGTGGGGGTGGGCGTTTCGGTGGGGGTGAAGGTCGGGGTGACGGTCGGGGTCAGGGTGGGCGTCAACGTGGGGGTCAGGGTCGGTGTCGGGGTGAAGGTCGGTGTGGGCGTCAGGGTGTAAGTCGGCTTGATGACGCCGGCCTGGCCGAAATTCGGTTCGGGCGTTTTTTGTGAGGGGGGGATGGGGCGGATGGAGGCCAGGGCCGGGGAGGCGGTCGCGACCCAGGCGGTCATGGCGATGAAGACGACTGCCAGCCCCATCAACCAGAGGCCGAGGCGGCTGCGGCGTTTCTCCGTTTTCGGGGCGGGGCGGGGCGGCGCGGGACGGGGAGCCTGGGTCGCGGCTGCGGACGGTTTGATCCCGGCCTTTTGCATCCGTCCGGCGGCCCAGCGCATCCCTTTGCGGGCGCGTTCGCTTTTAGGATTGACCTTGAGCGCCTGCTCCAGGTATTTCATGCTGGCTTGAGGCGGCGCGACCACCGCCAGGATCAGCCAGGAGTCTTCCAGGTCCGGGGCGAGCGAGGCGGCGCGTTCGGCCCAGCGGCGGGCGGACGTTCTGTCGCCGCTCTTGAGCGCCATTTGCGCCTGGCGGATGGCCTCGAGTGCTGCTGGACGCGGGTCGGGGGTCATGGGGTCGGGGCGGGCGGTTGCTCGGTCGGTTCGATATTTTCGTTACGGATAAAGCACATGATACCTTCCACCACACCCTCGGCCACCAGGTCGGGGCGTTCGGTAAGCAGGCGGTAATCGAGGTTGAGGAAACCGGTCTCGATGATGGCGGCAATCGTGTTGGTATCTATTTCGTCGAAGGCGTGGTAGCCGGTCATGTCGCGGGTAATGCTGCCGCTGTGGAACGGGAGGCCGGTGACGCGTCCATAACGGGCACGCAGGCATTCGGTCAGGCGCGTGGCCCGGTTCTGGTCCCGGCTGCTGAGGGCCGCAGAGACCTTGAACCCGGTCGCTTCATCGTTGACAAAATCACACGAGTCGTTATGGATGGAAACCAGGGCCACGGCGTGGTAGCCGTCCAGCCGGGGGTCGAACTCCTGGAGCAGGTCCACCTGGAAACCGAACCCGGTCAACTCCTGCTGGACCAGGGTGGCGATCTTCAGGTTGATCTCCTGCTCTGTCGTCCCGTTCGGGCAGACTGCGCCCGAGTCATTGCCCCAGTGCCCGGCCACGATGCCGATCCGCAGTTGGGGGAAGGGCGTGGTCTCAGGCGCGGGCGACGTTTCGGGCTGGGCGGTGAGGAGCAGGCTGAGACGGTCGGTGAGGCTGCTGGAGAACAGGCCGGAGGTCGGCAGGCAGGTAAAGAGCGTCGCCAGGACGATGGCCAGGCTGACCGTGGCGGGGAAGGGGTAGACGCGGCGGGCGCGTTTCGGCGGGCGCGGGGCGGTAGTCTGCATTTCTTAACAATAGTACCTTACAGGTTGAGCAATGGCAAGAGGAAAATCGGAGGTTTTTGGTAAGTTTTTGGCGAGGCGGGGATTGGAGAAATAGAGAAGCAGAGATTGGATTATAATGGGCGCACCGGGCGCATACCGCTGTGCGGCACTTCGTAGCTCGGTTGGTTAGAGCGCTTCTCTTACAGAAGTTGGTTTGCACCGGGCGCATAGCTCAGTTGGTTAGAGCGCTTCTCTTACACAGAAGAGGTCAGGGGTTCGAGTCCCTT
>DIDQ01000172.1 GCA_002418215.1 Anaerolineales bacterium UBA5796 | reverse complement strand
CCGTCAAAAACGGGAGAGCCGCTTTTTATAGTATTACCGTGAAGGATTTGCATTGTACGCGCAAATGTTTAACGCAAAGGTGCCAAGACGCAGAGACGCAAAGATTATTTCGGTTCTTTGCGTCTCTGAACCTTCGCGGCTTTGCGTTAAGATCGTTTGGCTGCGGCTGGAAGCCGCGCTATGAACACTGTCAATGGAACGAACAATTCAAATTTCGAGCCGTCCAAATAGCTATTTCGACCGATCCAAGTAGCTACTTCGAGCCGTCCAAATACGCATTTCGATTGATCCAAATACGTATTTCGAGCCGTCCAAATACGTATTTCGATCATTCCGAATGCGCTTCGCGCCGCTTCCGGCCAGAAAACAAAAACGCCCTCAACGGGGCGTTTGCTTTTCTGGCGCATGGATGTGAGACGCACCCACCATAGAGCGGGATGAATCCCGCCCTACGCCAATTCGTCGAAAATGTGGTCCAGTTCCTCGTCCGGCACGTCGAAGACGGCGTTGTGGGGCGGGAGTGGCTCGCGGGTCATCCACTCCGGCAGGCGGTCGTCTTTGGCGGTGAAGCCGGCCCGGCGGTTGAACTCCCGCTCCATCTTGATGGTCTGCTTGCCGAGTTCCTGCAAGATGTTGTCGGGCAGGTCGCTCCAGCCGTAGCGGGCGGCCAGCAGGCGCTTGACCACCCCGTCGGGGGTGGCGGCGTAACCGAACCCGGCAAAGATGCAGGCCCCGATCGTGTCGTATCCGGCCATGTTCCACTGCGCGCCGCGCGAAGCATCCACCTGTCCGTTCGGGTCGAGGTGGTTGATCTTGGCCCGGATGGTCAGGCCGCTGGTGTGATCGGCCCCCTGGGGGGTGGTGGCGTAGGTCACGCCGGTGCCTTTGATGGCCCGCGGCTCGTAGGCGCTCATCGCCTGTCCCTTGACGACCGGGACGCGCTCGACTCCGTAGGCTGCTCCCGTTGCCGCCGCGCCGTCGCCCAGGATGCGCCCGACCTCGCTCCCGGCCCGGATTTCGCCGATTAAACGGAGCGCGGCCTCCCCGTCCCCGAACCGCATCAGGCCCGCTTCGGCCGCGACGCCCAGGGCTGCTCCCGTTTCGATGGAATCCAGGCCGAGGTCGTTGGCCTCCCAGTTCAGACGTCCGATCAGGTCGAGCGAGTTGATCCCCAGGTTGGACCCCATCAAGCCGATGGTCTCGTATTCGAGCGGGGAGACGATGATTTTGCCGTCCTCGCCGCCGAAGACGTTCGAGCATTTGATCGTGCAGCCCGCCATACAGGCATGGGACGGGTCAGACGGCTTGCCCCGGCTCAGGATGAACTCGCGCAAGGTCTCGCCGCTGATGGCGTCCACGCCCTGGAAGTGCCCGTCCGAGAAGTTGCGGGTAGGCAGCGCGCCGAAGCCGTCGCATAGATGGGCCATGGCCGCCGTGCCGTAGTCGCGGTAGGTGATGGACTGCGGGTGCTCCATGACGGCTTGAGTGTAGTCCCGCTGGGCGGCTTTGAAGGCTTCGGGGTCGGCGATGGGCGGTTTGCTCCCGCCGCTATGGTCGAAGACGATGGCTTTGAGGCCCTTCGACCCCATCACCGCGCCCAGGCCGCCCCGGGCGGCGATGCGGGAGGGAACCCTGTCCTTGTCTATATTTTGGATGCCCGCCGATTTCATCTTCATCTCGCCGCCGGGGCCGATCAGGGCGATGGCAACTTTGTCGCCGTATTGCTCGGTCAGTTTGGGGGCGGTTTCGTAGACGCCCAGGCCGACGAGATCATCAGCGGGGACCCACTTTGCGCCGGCGAGGCTCAAGTGAAGTATCCAGAAGCCGGTATCCAGGGGCTGGTCTTCGAGGATGAGGGCGTGGATGCCCATGAAGGCCATGTGGTAGCCGGTGCGCCCTCCGGCGTTGGCTTCCTTAACGCCGCCGGTGAGCGGAGATTTGCCGCCGACCGAGATGCGGTCGGTGGAGGAGAGGGCGTGGCCGACCAGCAGGCCGGGGGCGAAGATGAGGCTGTTGCCGGGGCCGAGGGGGTCACAGGTCGCGTCCACCTCGTCGAGCAGGATGCGGGCCAAAAGTCCGCGCCCGCCGAGGCGGGACCAGGCTTCGGGCACGGGTTCGACGTTCAGGGTCTGTGTACGGGCGTTGATCCGCCAGATGTTCATATCCATTTCTCCAATTCGAAAGTTTCGGCAAACGGGTTGACGAAGCGCACGCCTTCGAGCGTTTGCCCGTCCTGGAAGTCTTCGCTGAAAATGAGCGGAATTTCATTGATGAGTGCGGAGGCCCAGATTTGCGCATCGTAAAATGAGAGTGAATGATCTCGCACGCCCCGCGCAGCCGCCAAAACGATGGATTGCGTCAGTGGGAAGGTGGGAAAAGCCAGCAGGTAATCCTGCACATGCGTCAAGGCTTCGTCAATGGAAAGCTTTGGTGTTGCGCCGCGTGTGGTTGCGTTGAAAAATTCAGAAAGGCATTGAATACTCAGGCAGCCAAGCGACCCTGTTTGCAATTCCAGGATGAGTTGCATGGCCTGGGCGCGTTTGTCAGGCTCCGCTTTGTCGAATGCGTAAACGAGCACGTTGGTGTCAAGAAGAATTGCGGTCATAACGCTTCATGCGTTCTTCGTAGAGGTCTTCCCGTGACCAATCGCGTTTGCTGGGAGGAACGGGGGGCTTTTTATCCATGTCGAGCATTGCTTGATAGAGCCGCTGCATGGCTTCATCGTCATAGGCGAGCCGATATCCGGCACGCTTTAACTCGTTGTCCAGGGCGCGGCGGATGATTTCGGCTTCGCTAACGCCGCGAGATTCAGCCACTTTCTTCAAGCGTTCTTCCTGGTTCTTCTGGATGTAAATCTGCTTGCGCACCATCTGGGACATATAGAATCCTTTCTCTATACATCACATTATACATCGCATCTCGGTTGAAGGTTCAAGGTTGAAAGTCAAAGGTTGAAACCTTGAACCTTCAACCTATGCTTCAACCAGGGATGTCACCGCGTCGCGGAAGACTTTGGTGTGATAGTCCACGTCGGCTTCGGTGGTTTCGGGGGAGATGAGGGCCATGTTGTGGAAGGGGGTCATCAGGATGCCGCGGTTGAGGGCGTAGAGGTGCATGTAGCGGTCGAGGTCGGGGTCCACGGCGGCGTGGGCTTCGCCTCCGTTGCGGGGCGGGACGGGCCGGAACCAGTATTCGGAGCGGTTGCCGAGGCGTTTGACGATCCAGGGTAGGTCGAATTCCCGGATCACGGATTCGACCCCGGCGGTAAATTTCTCCTGCAAGGCGACGGCCTTGGCGTAGAACTCGTCGGTGAGGACGTGTTGCAGGGTGGCTTTCATCGCGGCGATGGAGAGGGCGTTGCCCGCCAGCGTCCCGCCGATGCCGCCCACATCGGCGTCGTCGAGGGCGAGTCTGGCAGCGAAGGCCTGCGAGACTTCCTCGGTGAAGCCGTAGATGGCGGCGGGGACGCCTCCGGCCAGGGGTTTGCCGAGGGTCAGGAAGTCCGGCTGGAGTCCGTGGGCGGCGGTGTAGCCGCCGGGGCCGGCGCAGATGGTGTGGGTCTCGTCAATAATGAGATAAGTGCCGTAGCGACGGGTGATTTCCCGCAGCGCCTCGTGGTAGCCTGGGTCGGGGTGGATGATGCCGATGTTGGTCATCACGGGTTCGGCCAGCACGGCGGCCACGTCCCGGGCCGAGAGGGCGGTCTCGAGGGCGGCGATGTCGTTGAACTCGATCACCTTGCTGGTGTAAAGCGGGTCAACCTGCGGCCCCAGGTTATTGGGGCGGGACATGGGCGTGCCTTCTTCGTCGAGCGTGATGAAGGATTCGTCCACCGAGCCGTGGTAGCAGTAGTTGAAGACCAGGATTTTCGGGCGGCCGGTGATCAGGCGGGACATGCGCAGGGCGAAGCGGTTGGCGTCGGTGGCGGTCAGGGCGAATTGCCAGTAGGGCAGGCCGAAGCGCCGCTGGAGTTCCTCGCCGACCCAGATCACGTCTTCGTAGGGCAGCATCAGGGTGATGCCCTTGCGGATCTGCGCTTCGATGGCGGCGACGGTCGCTTCGGGGGCGTGGCCGGTCATCGCTCCGGTGTCGCCCAGGCAGAAGTCAATGTACGCGTTGCCGTCCACGTCGGTGAAGTGAGCGCCCCTGGCTTCCTTCACGAAAACGGGGAACGACCCCGCCCAGCGGATCATCCACAGCATCGGCACGCCGCCGTGCAGCGACTTGCGCGCCCGCTGGTAGAGTTCGTGGGATTTGGGGTGGGAGCGGTGGAAGAGGGCTTCTTCGGATTCCAGCAGGGAGGTGAGTTTGGTGCGGTCGATTGTGGGCATGATATTTTCTTATGGTAGACAGGGAAACAGGTAGACAAGTAAACAAGTAAACAAGTAGATAGGTAGGCAAGTACGCAGGTGAATCATTCAGGGTCAATATCGTAATCTGCCGAATCCTCGTGCAAGGATTTATCGCCATATTCTTGTGAACCGGCTTTCTGGCGGCGAACGTAGGACATGAAGCCGTTCAGAGCCTGTTCTGTCTGGCGAATGAGTCTGTAAAGAGCCTCGAATTGAGTCTGGGCGATGTAGTTCAAAACGCGTGCATCAATCAGGCGGGGCAGGGTTTCGTTCAATTCACCGCGAGCGATGGAATAAAAGCGCAGGCTATCCAGGTAGTGATAGCGCCCATACGCCTCGCCGATATTCCCGGTCACCCCTTTGGCAGAACGTCGAATCTGGGCGTACAGGTCAAATTTTTCTTCGGGAGGTAGGGTTCGGGAGAACTCGTGTACTTTCGCCATGACTTCCAGGGCGAGTTGGTAGCACTCCAAATCTTCAAACCCGCGTTTCCCCGGCTCACCCGGCGATTGATATAACGGCTTTCTCTCACTCATCCTTACCTCCTTACCTACCTGTCTACCTGTTTACCTATGTACCTGTCTACCTGTCTACCCAATAGATTCCTTCAGCGCATCCCCAAAAATCTGCAACCCATCATTGATCTGCGCCTCGGTCACGTTCAGCGGCGGGATCCAGCGGATGGTGCTGTCGTAGGTGCCGCAGGTGAGCAGCAGCAGGCCGCGCTTTTCGGCGGCGGCGACCACGTCCTTGACCAGGGATTTGGCCTTTTTGTAACTGCCGTCCACTGCGAACTCGGAGCCGATCATCAGCCCCAGGCCGCGCACGTCGCCAATCTGGGGATACTCCTCCTGGAGTTTTCTCAGCCCGGTCTGCAACTGGACCCCGCGCCGGGCCGCGTTTTCGAGCATCCCCTCGTCCCGCATCGCCTGCGCGGTGGCGACGGCCGCGGCCATGGCGACCGCGTTCCCGCCGTAGGTGCCGCCGTGCGAGCCGACCGGCCATTTCTTCATCAGGTCGAGGCGGCTGAACACGCCCGAAAGCGGCATCCCGGAGGCGATCCCTTTGGCGGCGGTGATGATGTCGGGCACGACCCCGAAATGCTCCAGGGCGAACCATTTGCCCGTGCGGCCAAAGCCGCTCTGGACTTCATCGAAGATGAGCAGGATGCCGTTCCTGTCGCAAATCTCGCGCAGTCCCTTCATGAACGAGACCGGCGGCGGGACGTATCCGCCCTCGCCCAGCACCGGCTCGATCAGGATGGCGGCCACGTCTGCCGGGGCGATCTGCGAGACGAGCAGTTCTTCGAGCGCGGCCAGCGCGTACCGGCTGGCGGATTCCTCGTCCAGGCCGAGGTGGTAGGCGTAGGGGTAGGGCGCGACGTATACGCCGGAGGGCAGCAACTGGGCCACGCCTTTGTAGGCGGTCTTGGAGGTGGTCAGGGCCATCGTCCCGGCGGTGCGCCCGTGGAACGAACCGCTGAAGACGATCACGGCCTGGCGCCCGGTGGCGGCCCGGGCCAGTTTGAGCGCGCCCTCGACCGCCTCCGCCCCGGAGTTGGAGAAGAAGAAGCCGTCAATCGAGGGCGGGACGATCTGGCGAAGTTCGTCGATCAGTTGCAGCATCGGCTGGTGGACGACGATATTGGCCTGGGCGTGCAGGAACAGGCCAGCCTGCTTCTGCACGGCCTCGACCACTTTGGGGTGGCAGTGACCGGTGTTGGTCACGCCGATGCCGCAGGTGAAATCCAGGTATTTCGTGCCGTCGGCGGCGTAGATGTACGAGCCTTCGGCGCGTTCGGCCTCGATCGGGAAGATGCGCGACCAGACCGGGGACATGTGAGGGAAGTTTTGTTGAAATAGGGAAGTGTTAGACATGATTTTTTGGGAATAGGTAATTGGGGATTGGTTATTAGTAAGTGGTAATTGGTAATGGATGAAACATAGAATCGGGGATGAAGCAAACGCCTCATCCCCAATCACTAATTACCACTTACCATTTTTGATATTCCTATGCCGGGAGGTACTCCGCGGCCCACTCGATGTCGTGGACTTTGAGGGTTTCGGGCGTCGGGGTGCCGTTATCGGTCCAGCCTGCCAACCGGTAGTATTCGTCTATGGCGGTATCCAGCTCGTCTTGAGTCAGGGCGAAGCCGCTCGTCGGGCCGGTCCCCTTCAAGGCTTTGAAAAACTTCCTGGGTAGTTTGTCGTCCGCCCGTCCGAATCCTTCGCGAGCGTTGAAGACCCGGAACAGGTTCAGGCGGCGGGCGCCGATTTCCTGGAGTTCGTCCACGGTGACGCCCCAGCCGGTGACGGCGTTGATCATCTCGGCGGTCTCTTTCGGGCCGTAGAGGGTCCAGGCCGGGCCGTAGACGAACTGGCACAGTTCCGCCGAGTCGGTCATGCTGAAGAACAACTGGCTGTTATAGGCAAATTTCACCTTCTCGGGGGTCAGGCTGTAAGCGGGCTGCGGTTCGCCCAGGCCGATCATCTTCAGCCGGTCGAGGTTGAAATCGGGGACGCCTTCCTCGTAGTACGGGTCGTGCTCGCTGGACTGGTGGTCGGCGCCGAAGGGGTTGACGGCGTAGATCAGGCCGAGCGAGCGTTTGGCCTGCGGCATGTGGGCCGGGGCCTCGCCGCCCTTGCTGGTGATCAGGAACTCGTCCGCGCCGTTGCCCCAAACTTTGGCCGCCCGTTCAGAGCCTTGCGAGAGCACCTTGCCCAGCGGCCCCTCGTTATGGACGATGGCGTCCAGGGCGGCCAGCATGGCCTCCGCGTCGCCAAATTTGAGTTCCAGGCCGCCGGTCTGCTCCCTGGTGATGACGCCGTTCTCGTAGCAGTCCATCGCGAAGGCGATCGTCGCCCCGCAGGCGATGGTGTCTATGCCGTACTGGTTGCAGAGCTGGTTGGCATAGGCCACTGCCTTGAGATCGTCCACGCCGCAGTAGGAGCCGAACGTGCCCAGGGTTTCGTATTCCGGGCCGCCGTAGTAGGGGTCCACCTTGCGCTCGCCCTCGGCCACTTCCACCACCCGTTTGCAGCGCACCACGCAGGCGTAGCAGGTGTCGCGTTCCTTCAGGATGGTCTCGGACATCAACTCGCCGCTGATGCCCTCCGCCCCTTCGAACTGGCCTTCGGTGTAGTTGCGGGTCGGCAGGCAGCCGATGGAGTTGTTGAACAGCGAAACGACCGCCGTCCCGTGGATGGCCAGGCCGTCCATGTCGGGGTTTTCCTTGACACCCGCCGGGCCGGTGCGGTTGAGGGCCGCCAGGGCCTTGCCGTCGAAGATTTCGGGCTTTTTGGTGCCGCGTACCACCACTGCCTTGAGGTTCTTGCTGGCCATCACCGCCCCCATGCCGGTGCGCCCGGCGTGGCGGTTGGACATGCTGACCAGCGACGAGAACAGCACGCCGTTCTCCGCGCCGGGTCCGTGTTGCAGGATTTCGATCTTCTTGTCGCCGAGCTCCTCTTTCAGGATGGCGTCCACCTCGCCGGTGATCCTGCCCATCAGGTGCGAAGCGTCCCGGAGTTCGGGCCTGCCCTCGTTGATGAAGAGGTATACCGGCCTGGGGCTTTTCCCCTTGACCACGATCCCGTCGAACCCGGCAAATTTGAGTTCCGCCGGGAAGAAGCCGCCGCCCTGGGCATCCCCGATCCCGCCGCTGAGCGGGGACTTGGCGTTGGCGTTGATCCGGCTTTGGCCGGAGACGGCCGCCCCGGTGGTCACGCCCGCGAACAGGGTCAGGACGTTGTCCGGGCCGAGCGGGTCGGCTCCCTGCGGCATCTCGCGCAGGATGTAATACACACCCATCGCAGAACCGCCCATGTATTTGCGGTAGAAGGCTTCGGGCGGGTTTTCGACTTCCAGTTTGCCGCTGGTCAGGTCAACGTGCAGGATGTTTCCGTTGTATCCGTAAGGCATGGAGCACTCCTCTCATTCTGGAACATTTTTTGTTGCAGCCCAGCCGCGAGTGCGTCGCACCTGAGGAGAAATCCCGCCAAACGGGGGCTTCTTCGTTTGGATTTCGTCCATTTTGGAAGGTGCGGCACACCCTCTGGGCAGATACCGATTTTTCCCAATTATACGGAGATTCGGCAGTCTTAGCAATTCTTGATTGCCGAAAACGACAAAAATACAGCAAATTGTGTCAGCTTACGTAACCAGTTCGCGGATGTCGGGATTGATCAAATGGATGAACCCGACCCCCAGCAGGCAGACCCCTCCGGCCACGAGCGCCGCGGTCGGGACGCTCCAATTCTGCGCCATCCAGCCGATGAACAGGCTGCCGAAGGGGGCTACACCCTGGAGCGCCCACAGGTAGGTGCTGAAGACCCGCCCGCGCAACTCGTCCGGCACCTGCACCTGGATCAGGATGTTCATCATCGCCAGTTGCGAGACCATGCCCCAGCCCATGAACAGGATGACGGCCATCGCCAGCGCCGGGTGGCGGACCAGGCCTATCGCGATCATGCCGGAAATGAAGGTGAACTGGCCGATGGTCATCAGGCGGCCCTTCCGCCGCAGGTGGCTGAACGAGGCCGCGTACAGGGCCGCCACCAGCGCGCCGATGCCCATGAATGTGTACAGGCTGCTGTTGCGGGCCGCGACCGTTGCCGCCGTATCGCCGATCTGCCGGAGCACCTCGCTGGCAAAGACCGGGATCTGCTGCATGAGCGGGAAGCCGAAGAACCCGACCAGGGTCGCCATCAGGATGATCAGCCCGACCGAGCGGGTTTGCAGGATGTATCGCTGGCCCTCGCGCAGTTCTGCCACCCAGGGCGCTCTGAGTTTTTTGACCTCGGCCTTGAACCGCGGCCGGACGGTCATCAGCCCGATGATGATGACCAGGTAGCTGGTTCCGTTGGCTAAAAATGCCCAGCCTTCGCCCTGCCCGCCGATGAGAAGCAGGAAAGGGGCGACCATCATTGGTCCCAGGACGCGGGCTGCGTTGAAGATGGTCGTTTGCAGGGCGATGGCGTTCGGCAGGGCCTCGCGCCCGACCAGTTCGATCAGCATGGCCTGGCGGGCGGTGATCTCAATCGAGGTGGCGACTCCCAGCACCAAAGCCAGGATGATGATATGCCAGATCTGGACGATCCCGCTCAGGGTCAGGAAAGCCAGGGTGAGGGCCTGCAACATCATGATGGATTGCATGGCGATGACGGTCTTGCGCTTGTCCAGATGCTCGATCATCACCCCGGCAGGGATGGCCAGCAGCAGCGTAGGTAAGGTCGCGGCAAAGCCGATCAGGCCCAGGTCGAAGGGACGCCCGGAGATGCGGTAGGCCAGCAGGGGCTGGGTCGTGTTCTGCATCCACGAGCCGATCAGCGAGACGAATTGCCCGATCCAGAAGACGCGGAACTCCCGCGAAGCCAGCGCGGGGAAACGGAGTTGGAGGGTTGTAGAGAGGGACATGGGAGTTTCCCCGCTTGTTTTCAGCGAGGCAGTTTTGGGTTATTGGATGGGGACCACCAGTTCCGGCCGGTCGTTCTGGGGGCTGTTGACCAGGGTCGCTACGGGGTAGGCGGCCATCTCGTCGGCGGGGTAGGGCTTGAGCAGGGCGTTCAGGCTATTTGGGGTGCGGATAGCCGTGTCGAGCCATTCAGCGTAGGCCGCCGGGGGCAGGATGACCGGCATCCGGTTGTGGAGCGACGCCATCAGCTCGTTCGGCTCGGTGGTGATGATGGTGCAGGAGCGGATCTGTGAGCCGTTGGGCGAGTGCCACTCCTCCCACAACCCGGCCAGGGCGAAGGGCTGGCGGGATTTGAGATGGATGAAATGCGGGACCTTGGCCTTCTGCCCCGGCACGGCCTTCCATTCGTAGAATCCGTCGGCGGGGATCAGGCAGCGGCGGTATTTGTAGGCGGCCCGGAACGACGGCTTTTCGCCAAGCGTTTCGGCGCGGGCGTTGATCAGGCGGCTGCCCATCGCCGGGTCTTTGGCCCAAGAGGGGATTAACCCCCAGACGAAAAAGTCGCCGCGCATCTGCCCGTCGTTGGGGACGGCCAGCACCGGCTGGGTAGGGGCGATGTTGAAACGCGGCGCAAACCGGTTCGGGAAGGTGAAATTGGCGAAATTCTCCTGCAATTCGGCAGGGTCAACCGTTAAAGTAAATCGTCCACACATGGTTCCTCGCAGTGTAGTAACGACTTAAGTCGTTACTACCGTCTCAATCTCCTGAAATCCCCGTCCCGCACGGTCACGCCGTTGGCGTCCAGGTGTTCCAGCAGGCCCAGGATGTACTTGCGGCTGGAGTTGAACATATCCCGCGCCTCGGCCACCGTGACCTGCCCGGTCTTCTGGATGTGGCCGCGCACCATCGCCACCATCCGCTCGTAATCCTCACGGCGGAAGACCACCTCCGGCCCGGCCATCACCAGCTGTCCCATTTCGACCAGGGCATTGAAGACTTCATCCCCAACCTCGGCCTGGGATTCCTTGACCGAGGGCGGGCCGAATGGGTTGGCCGCAAACTGCCGCATCAGGGCCTGGACTTTGGCCTGTTGCGCGTTATCGAAGCGGACCTCGTGGGAGGGGAGGGCGACGAAGGCGGTGGAGTCTTTGAGTGTGTTGCGTGCTGTGTGGTGCGTGAGGAGGGCGTTGAAGACTCGTGGGCTAAGCTTTATCTTGCTTTTGAGTTCTTCGCGGGGGATGCCGCGACGGAGCGGGAAATTCTTATGATAGGCCGCGACCATTTGCTGGACTTTATCGCTGAGCGCAATCCAATGTGGGGCGGGGATCACCAGACTGTCCACTGTCCACCGTCCACCGTCCAGATTAATCAGCCTGCTATCAGCCAACAACTCATCCACCGCGGCCTGGGCGGACTCGGCCTCCAGCCGCGAGCGGGCGATGACCTCCTTGAGCGGGGCGGCGTTCAGCGCCAGGGCGGCCTCGAACAGCACGTCTGCCGGGGAGCCTTGCGCCAGCGACTCCAGGGATTGGATCACCTTCCCGTCGAAGCGTTTGTGGCGGCCTTTCGGTTGGTGGTCCACGATCACGCCGCCGCCGAGGGTCTCGCCGGGTGAGGGACGCCGCAAAATGTAACGGTCGCCGCGCACCGTCACGACCGGGTCGCGCAGTTCGAGCTGGATCCAGCCCTCCTGTCCCGGATCGAGCGTTTCGACGCCCATCAGCCGGACGGTCCCCATCGTCTCGCTCGCCCCGACGAAAAATTTCACCTCGCTGGAATGTTTCAGCGGGCCGGAGACATCTTTCAACAGCCGGAAACGGGCGTCCAGGCGGCGGGTGGGCTGGTATTGTCCGGGGTGGGTCAGCACCTCGCCGCGGCGCACATCCTCCATCGCGATGCCGGAGACGTTGACCGCCGTGCGCGAGCCGGGGACGGCGGTCTCCTCTTTTTTCTTGTGGGTTTGCAGGCCGCGCACCCGGCCCCTTTGGCCGGAGGGCAGGACGACCACTTCGTCGCCGAGCGAGAGATGACCGTCGCTGAGGGTGCCGGTCACGACCGTGCCGAAGCCGCTCATGCTGAAGACCCGGTCAATCGGCAGGCGCGGGCGGCCCAGGTCGAGGCGGGCGGGTCTTTCACGAAAGAGTAATTGGGTATTGGTAATTAGAGAATCGAGACCGGTCTTGTTGCGGGCCGAGACGCGCAGGATGGCCGCGTCTTGCATGACGGTCCCGGCTACAGCGGCGCGGACGTCGGTTTCGACGAGGTCCAGCCAGTCGGGGTCCGGGGCGAGATCGGTCTTGGTCAGGACGATGATCCCGGCCGGGATCTGGAGCAGGTCCAGGATGGCGAGGTGTTCCTTCGTCTGCGG
This sequence comes from Anaerolineales bacterium UBA5796, assembly GCA_002418215.1. Classification (GTDB taxonomy): domain Bacteria; phylum Chloroflexota; class Anaerolineae; order Anaerolineales; family Villigracilaceae; genus UBA5796. The sequence continues at coordinate 13,655 of DIDQ01000172.1, read as the reverse complement.
CATGACTCCCTCGTCCGCGGCGATGACCAGCAGGGCGGCGTCTATCCCGCCGATGCCGGAGAGCATGTTTTCGATGAAGTCGCGGTGGCCGGGCACATCCACGATGCCGACTTCCCCGCCGTCGGGCAGGGTGAGCCAGCCGAAGCCGAGTTCGATGGTCATTTCCCGGGCCTGTTCTTCCTTCAGGCGGTCGGGATGGGTCCCGGTGAGGGCGGCGATCAGGGTGGATTTGCCGTGGTCAACGTGGCCGGCGGTGCCGATGACGCGCATGGTTATTTGACGGGTTTGCGGCTGCGGCCCATGATGCGCTCGTAGCCGGTGAGCCATTCGTGGGCCCAGTTCATCAATTCCTGCAATTGCTGTTCGGTGACTTCGGTAGTCTGCTGGAACTGGTCTTGTTGGGTCTGGATCAGGTCGCGCAGGTCGGTGACCTGCTCGCTGAGTTTTTTGATGGTCTCGCGGATGTCTTTGGTATGCTCATCCGAAGAGAGGCTGTAACTGGTCCAGCGTTTCTGGTCGTCGGCCTTGAAAGTGACCCACTCCTGGCGCATGCGGTCTTCGGCCAGGCGCTGGATCTCGGTGATCTCGTTGATGCGGCGCTCGATGCGCTGGTTGAGTTCTTCGTGGGTCTCCTGGGCGCGCTTGACTGCCCGGTGGGTGCTGTCGAGGGCTTGCAGTTGGGCGTCGAGGTTGGCGGTCTGCTTGATGAAATCGCCGTAACGGGTGTTCCATTCCTTGAAGGCTTTTTCGCGGTCCACATGGGCGCGGCTCTGGGTTTCGATGAAGACCAATTGGGCCTGGCGGCGCTCGTTTTCGGAGGCCATCAGTTCGGTGATGCGGGCGTCGAGCTGGCGCAGGGTGTCGGCGGTCAGGTCGGTTTTCTCGCGGTGATCGTCTATCCGCTTGCGGACTGCGGCGACCTCGCCCTGCAAATCGGCCACGCGTTTGACATCCAGGCGGCGGTTTTCGTCGAGGACGCGCTGGGCGCGCTTGATGTCGTCAATGGGTTCGGTCTTCTCGGTGACGCTCCGCCCAAGTTCGGCAATTTCCCGGCTCAAGCGGATGTCTTCTTCGGCCCTGGCATGGATGCTCTTGCGCAGTTCGCCAAATTGGTCGAGCGACAGGCGCAGTTCGGCGATGGCGGCGGTAATGGGTTCGAGTTCTTCGCGGTGCTGCTTGACTCGTTCCCGGTCGCGGCGCTGGAAGCGTTTTTCGGAATCGTCGAACAACTTGGAGACTTCGGTGCGGTAGTTGGCTAAATTCTCGTCGAACTGGTTGATGCGGGCTGTGGTGCTGGAAAGGTCCGAAATACGCTTTTCGGTGTCCTTGATCTGCCGGGTCAGGCGGTCAATGGTACCTTCATAATTGACCATGCGCTCTTCGAGGGTGGCGATGATGGTCTTGTCTTTTCGGCGTTCCCCCTCCAGCCATTCCAGGCGTTTTACGATTTGTTCAAAGTCCATGGGAGTGGTCTCCGGGCAATTTTTAAATTTGTTGTAATTCGCACTGATCGGGTGCGGTGATTATACCCAGGTCGGTTGAAAATTGCGCTTTTTCACAAGAAGGAACGCGCAATTTTCAGCCGTGGGTATTATATAGCATGGCAGGGGCAGTTGCCCTTATTCGTCTTCTGGGGCGCTTTTAGCGGCCCAGAAATTCGAAGACCAGCGGCAGGCGGGCCAATAGCGGCTGGAGGGTCTGCGGGAAAAGCCCGAAGGTGAGCATCCCCAGCAGGCCGAAGCCGATCAACACGCGCTGGAGCCAGGTGTCCTGCCAGCGCCAGGGGGTGTTGTCGGGGGCCATGGACAGGACCGCCAGGGTGCGGATGAGACCGATCAGCAGACCGACCATGCCGATGGCGTACCATCCTGCTGATACGGCGGATTGGCGGGCCAGCGCCTCCCACAGGGCCAGGCGGGGCGGGAACCCGGCCAGGAGCGGCATTCCGAGCAGGGACAGGTGGGACAGAGCCACCCCGACCGCGGCGCTGGGGTAGGCGCGGAGCATCCCCTGGACGGCGCTAAAGCGCAGCGAACCGGCCTCGGACTTGAGCCGGCTCAACGACAGGGACCAGGTCGCCATCCCGAGGCCGCGCGGCACGATTAAGAGCGCAAAAATGGATACGCCCGCAGCCTGGTACTGGCCGATTGCCAGGAGGGCGAGTCCGGTTTCGATAACGGCTCCGTACCCCATCATCCGGCCCAGGTCTCGCTGGAAGGCTGCCCACAGGCCGCCGGATACGACCATCAGCAGCCCGGCGGAGGTCAAAATCCCCGGCAGGTTGGGGTTGGCGCGCAGCCAGGCGAAACGGTCAATGAATCCCATCAGGAAGAGCAGGGCGGTCATGGGGAAGATAAAGAGGATGAAGGCTGCCGCGTAGGGGTGGGATTCTTCCGAGATTTGCGGGATCCAGGCGTAGAGCGGGAAGACTGCCAGCAGGAAGGCAAATCCCAGGCCGAGCAGCGCGCCGGCCTGGATGACCAGGTTCAGGTCGCCGGGGCTGGCCTCCACGCCCGCCAGCATCCACCCGGAAAAAAGGATGAAGGGCATGGCCAGGGTCTGGTGGATCAGGAAACGCAGCACGCCGCGCTGGGGCGGGCTGTCAAAGGGAACCAGCATCGGCACGCACAGGAGCAGGGCAATTTCGATCAGCAGGGCTGCGTACAGGAAGGGTTCGACTGCCAGGGATGCGACCAGTAGGGCGATGACCGCCATCCCCAGGGAAACGATCGGGCGTCCGTTGGGGGTGGCGAGAGCGCCGAAGAACCACATGGCTGCCATGCCGTAAAAAAGGGCCAGGATGCCCTGGTCACCGGCCCCGACGGTGAGGCTGCGGCCCAGGATGGAGAACGACGGCGCGACCTTGAAGGCGTAGGAGCCGAGGGTAATGACAGTATCCAACGGCAGGAACCAGGCCAGCCCGGTCAGGATTATGGCGGCGGTAGATCCGAGGATCGAAACCAGTCTGGCGTTGCGGATGAGCAGCAGGACTCCCGCCAGGGCGAGGGGGAGGCCGATCCAGATCAGCGGGGCGTTCATTCGGAGGCCTCTTCCCTGGGCGGCGTGGACAGCAGGTAAGCGCCCACCATGGCCAGCCCGAGGTTGATGACTGCGAGCATGGCAGCCACCATGATCGAATTTTCGACGGCGGCGTACAGGGTTTCGAACCCGGCCAGGACGGTCAACAAGCCCAGGATGGTGCGGAAGGGCCGGGCGGTGACGCTCAAATGGAGCAGTCCCATGCTGAGCAGCAAGAGGCTGCCGAGGGTCTCGAGGGTGTGCAGGCTGGGCAGCCAGTCTGTGACTGTTGGGACCGAGGCGATCACAACCAGGACCACCAATCCGGCGGCCAACAGCCTGAAGAGCCGACCTTGCGGCCAGGCGTCTTCTTTTGATGTGGGTTGGTCGCTTTGGGGTTGGCTCATGCCCAGGGCGGCTGCGGCGATCCAACCGGTCACGAGTTTGACAGCGGCCATGGTCATCGGCCAGTGCAGGCTGACCAGCCAGAACATCCCCAGGTATTGCAGGGACAGGAAGAGCAGGCTGCGCTGCCAGGATTGGCTGATCAGCAGCGCTACCGAAGTGACCAGGATCAAGCCGACGGAAGCCCAGGAAAGGATATCGAGAAGCATTTAGCCACCTGCCTGACCAAGCAGTGATATGAAAAGCACAAGCACCAGGATGATCCAGACCATGCCGCCGTCCCCTTCGAGCGCGTTGGCAATGGCAGCGCTGGCTCGTCCGGCCAACTTGTAGAGGCCCCAGAAACTGCCGTAAAACCGTTCGATGGTGGATTGCCCGCGCGGGCGGACCCAGTGGGCCTGCCGGGGTGAGAAAATGCGGGTTTTGCGCACAAGCCAGTAGATGCCAAAGGCCAGCACACTGGCAGCCAGTCCGGCCGACCAGGTCCCTGAGTTGAACGCGCCGTCCCAACCCCAAAGGGCGAGCATCGAATGGATGAGGATCGGCAGCAGCAGACCGGCCGGGTAGATGACCTGGGTCCAGCGTGGCTGCGAGGTGAGGGAGGTGACCGATGGCTGGCGGATATGACGCACGAATCCGGCCATCAGCATGGCCTGGGCAGGGATGAAAGCCAGCCAGAACAGCCCAAAAATCCCCTGATTGGTGAGCCAGCCGGAGGCGGTGGATGTAAAGGGCAGGGCCGACAGGCCGATCAGGTTGATCAGGAGCAGGCGTGTCAGCCAGGTCTGGCGGACGGTGTAAAGGAAGAGCACGCTGCTGACCAGGATGAGGGCTACGCCCCAGGCCACACTGCCTACCGGGTTGCTGCGCAAGGCTGCTCCGACGGCCAGTGATCCCATCCCGATGATCCAGAAGGGGCGACCGGTCAACTCGTCGCTGGCGCGCAGCCATTGCCATCCGCCGAAGAGGGCCGCGATGGCTGTCAGGGTCAGCAGTACGGGTGTGAGAGGCGAGTCGGCATTGCCTATCTGGACCCGGGCCAGGAGCACCAGGCTGGAGGCCGCTGAGACAAGGCGCAGCATGGTTCCAAAGCCGCGCCGCAGGGCCGGTTCGTTGGAATAAGGCAAATGGAGCGGGAGCACGCCCAGGCGCAATCCGGCTGCGATGAGCAGGTAGGGGCTGATTAGGGCGGTGGGTGTTTCGAAGTTCAGGGGGACCCCGCTTGAAAGGCTCGCCATGCTGGCCCACAGGACGATCCCCAGGCCGGTGAGTCGGACTGCGAAAGCGATAACCGCTTTCTCGCTGACCTCGGCCCCGTTGACCGAGCGTAGTGTGGTAGTGAGTTCTACCATGTCAATGGCGGCCCAACCCAAGACCAGGGTGAGCGGGTTGTCGGCCAGGACGGCGATCAGGCCCATGGCAGTCATCGCCAGCGTCCCAGCCCAGCCCAGCATATCCGGGAAAGGTTTGCGGATGATGGATGTCAAAATCAGTGCCAGTGCCAGGGTCACAAGGCTGAGGGCATACGGCCAGGATAGCCCGTCCACCAGCAGGGTGGGGGAGGTTGTGAAGATGAATTCCGGTTTCCAGGGAGGCAGGGAATGCAAGGCGGGCATGTCCAGTTGCCAGAAGAAGACGCTGATCCAGGCCATGAATGTGCCGCCGCCGGCAACCAACCAGGAGTAAGGACGGCCTGGGCGCGCAAAATGCAGGATGGTGATGCTGACGGCTGTGACGAGCAGGAGCAGGAAAGTTATCAGGACAAACATGGGGTGAGCGTATTTTATCAGGTTTGAGGGACTGTACAAAAGTGTAATGCGACAAAGATACTAATTTGATTGCGGTGGGCGGCTGGCTTCCCCTTTTGTTGTACAATCTGGGCGTATCTTCTCAGGTAGAAGGATGATGTGGGGTGTTGCGGACGGGCCGTGCCCGTCCGCAACACCCCACGCCCCAGTTTATCGAAAAGATACGCCTGAGTAATCCATGGCAAACAAGGCTTTCAATGAGAATAATTTTTAACAAAACCATTCGTCCCAGACTGCTGGCCGGGTTGGGAATGCTGCTCCTGTTCGCCAGCGCGTGCTCCACGTCAGCGGCGGCCCAGGTCGGGGAGGGGGAGACAGGCCCAACGTCCACGCCGACGCCGTTCAGGCCGGTGACGCAGCTTCCCGCCACCGTCACCCCGACGCCTACCCGTCGTCCGCTGGAGGCTGTTTTCCCCACGCCGACGAAGTTTGCCATTCCCACCATCGTCGCGTTATCGCCTTACGGGATGGTTTTGGGCATGAATCCGTTGACCGGAATGGCTGCCGCCTCCCCGGAGTTGATGGAGCGCCGCCCGATGGCGGTGAAGATCAGCAATTACCCGCGCTACGTCCGGCCGCAGTCGGGGCTGAACGAGGCGGATGTGGCTTTCGAGTATTACATCGAAGGCGGGTTGACGCGTTTCATCGGGGTCTTCTACGGGCAGGACGCGCAGGCCATTGGTCCAGTGCGCTCGGGGCGTTATTTCGATGAGCACATCGCCACCATGTACCACTCTTTCCTGGTCTTCAAGTATGCAGACCCGCGCGTCTACAACGATATGCAGGCCAGCCCGCTGCGTGATTTCCTGGTTGTGCCGGGGTCCTATACCTGTCCCTGGTTCTGCCAGGGCAAGAACACGTTTGACTCGTACAATAACTGGTATTTCAATACGGTTGAATGGCAAAAACGGGCTGCCAAGATCGGCGTGGATAACTCGAAACAGGAACTGCGCGGCGGCTATTTCTACAGCCTGGCCCCGCTAACCGACCAGGTCGGCCAGGCGATCTATACCAGATATTCGCAGGATGATTACAACTACTGGGAATATGACAGCGGGCGTCAGAAATACGTCCGTTACCAGGAAACCGGACGCGGCTCGAATTATGAATTGCTGACCGATGCCCTGAACGGCCTGCCGGTCGCTTTCGATAATATCGTCGTGCTGTTCGTCCCGCACACGTTTGCCAACAATTTCGAGGAAGAAGACGAGGTCTATCACATTGACCTGAACAGCGCGGGACTGGCCTTCCTGTTCCGCGATGGACACGCGTTTCCGGCTTTCTGGCATCGCGCCGCTGAAGACCAGCCGCTGTTGATCACCGACCAGTCTGGGATGTTATTGCCGCTCAAGCCGGGCACAACGTTCTTCCAGGTGGTCTCGGATAATTCGACTTATGAAGAAACCTATGGGGAATGGCATTTCGAGCACAGGTTTAGCGAGTGAGAGACGTAACGCGGAATTTATTCCGCAACCAAAGGCGACATGAATGTCGCGGTACAACTCAGTGTGGCGAAACCCTCCCATTGGCATGTATAATGTCTTCGTGACGAGGTGACACGATGACATTCGACCCGACCTTCTTGAGCAATTTCATGCTGGTGCTGACCGGTTTCGGCGGCGCGTTCCTGGTGACGCTGTGGGTGGCGCTCGTGATCTGGACCTACCGCGACATCCGCAACCGGGCGCGGGATACGCTCTCGCACGTGCTGGCGGTGCTGGTGGTGGCGGTGCTCAACCTGCCGGGCATCCTGGTCTATCTCATCCTGCGCCCGGCCCAGACGCTGGAAGAAGAGTACCAGCGCACCCTGGAAGAAGAAGCCCTGCTGACCGCCATCGAAGACCAGGCGCTGTGCCCCGGCTGTGAGCGCCGCGTCCGGGACGACTGGCAGGTCTGCCCGAACTGTCATACCAAACTCAAAAAGGCCTGTCACCATTGCGGCAAGCTGATGGAACTGCCCTGGAACCTGTGTCCGTTCTGCGGCACGCCCGCTCCCGGCATGAGGCGCGAAGGGTTGACGATGGAGGACGCGCTCAGGAATTTGGCAGGGGAAGAGGATAGGGAAGAGTAACAAAACCTGTGATTTACTTGAATTCGCTTTTTTGTGCTATATTAGCGGCATGGGAACAAAGCAAACCGTAAATTCCCCTTTTTTGTTTCCGATGAACAACGGCCAGATACTTCCGATTGTAGAAGCATCTGCGACCGTTCAATTGCATTACGAAAACTCAAACGGGAAGTTATTCCTCGGAAATTCAGTCGAGTGGCTGGCCTCTCTGGACGATGAATCCGTTGATCTGGTTTTTGCCGATCCGCCGTACAACATAAAAAAAGCTGAGTGGGACACTTTCGAAAGCCAGGAAGCCTACATTCGGTGGTCATTGAGCTGGATAGAGCAGGTTGCGAGGATATTGAAAGATACCGGTTCCTTGTATATTTGCGGTTTTTCAGAGATTCTGGCAGACCTCAAGCACCCATCGTCAAGGTTCTTCAACTCTTGCCGTTGGCTGGTATGGAATTATCGCAATAAGGCAAATCTTGGAAGCGATTGGGGCAGGTCGCACGAAAGCATTTTGCATTTCCGCAAATCGGACGAATTTTCCCTGCGGGTTGACAGTGTTCGCATCCCTTATGGGAGGCATACTTTGAAATACCCTGTCCATCCCCAGGCGACAACCAGTAATTTCGGCAACGGCAAAAAGAGGGACGAACATTGGGTCCCCAATCCTTTGGGCGCAAAACCGAAGGATGTTATCGAAATCCCTACGACTTGCAACGGGATGGGGGAAAAGACTCCTCATCCCACCCAAAAACCGGAAGAACTTCTGCGCAAGCTCATACTTGCCGCGACAGATGAGGGGCAGACTGTTCTGGATCCGTTTTCCGGTTCGGGAACCGCCATCGTTGTTGCAGAACAGTTGGGCCGTAAATGGCTGGGATGCGAGATCAATCCCCAATACAATCAGTGGGCTATCGAACGGCTGGAGCATGTGCGCCGTTTACCCATCGCAGATTGGATCGAACTTGACCACAAGAATGCTGAACGCAGGGAAAGCATCCGAACCCAGCCTTTTTTGCGATGATTTGATGGATTTTATGGCATCGTAGAACATTCAACGTTGATTTCTCGCAGATTCAACGTTGAGTCCATATCAATTCAACGTTGACTTTATGCAGAGTCAACGTTGAGTTGATAAATAGTCAACTTGATTTCATGCGGAGTCAGCGCTGAGTCCATAAAAAGTCAACTTGATTTTATGCAGAGTCAACGTTGAGTCCATAAAAAGTCAACGTTGACTTTGGATAAACTCAACGTTGAGTTGAGAAAGACTCAACGTTGAGTTTATGTATATCTCGTGAATCCAATCAAAAAACTGCCTGGGAACTTGAAACCATGAGAATAGACTCTCTTACCATCCACCACCTCTCCATGCCGCTCGTCTCGCCGTTCGAGACCTCTTTCGGGCGCGAGACGCAGCGCGAGTGCATCCTGGTCGAGATACGCGCCGACGGCCTGACCGGCTACGGTGAGTGCGTCGCGGACGGCAACCCCGGCTACTGCTACGAGACGACCGGCACGGCCTGGCACGTCATCAAGGATTTCATCGCCCCGCTGATTTTAGGGCAGGACGTGGCCGACGCGTCCGATTTCCAGCGCCGGGTGGAGGGTATTCGCGGGCACATGCTGGCCAAGGCAGGCGTCGAGATGGCCCTCTGGGACCTGCTCGGCAAGCGCGGCGGCCAGTCGCTGCGGAAGATGTTCGGGGGCGGGCGGGATAAAGTGCCGGTGGGGGTATCGGTCGGGATCCAGGAGTCGCCCGAAGTCCTGGTACGCAGCGTGGAGGGATACCTGTCAGACGGCTACCAGCGCGTCAAGCTCAAGATCAAGCCCGGGCGGGATGTGGCCGACACATCCGCCGTGCGAAAAGCCTTCCCCGCGCTCAAACTCCAGGTGGACGCCAACTCGGCTTACTCGCTCGAAAGCGGCCAGGCTTTGATACCGCTCGACGAGTTGGACTTGCTGCTGATCGAACAGCCGCTCTTCGAAGACGACATCTGGGACCACGCCAAACTCCAGCGCCAACTCCGCACGCCGGTCTGCCTGGACGAGAGCATCGTCTCGCCCCGCCATGCCCGCTACGCCCTGGAGATGGACGCCTGCCGCATCATCAACATCAAGGCCGGGCGGGTGGGCGGCTTGAGCCAGGCGCTCGAAATCCATGACCTGTGCCGGGGGCGCGGTGTGCCGGTCTGGTGCGGGGGGATGCTGGAAACGAACGTGGGCCGGGCCTCGAACCTGGCGTTGGCCTCGCTGCCCGGCTTCAGCCTGCCCGGCGACATCTCGGCCAGCGCCCGCTATTACGCCGAAGACATCACCGAGGAGACCTTCACCCTCAACCCCGACAGCACGATTGACGTGCCGGCTGGCCCCGGCCTGGGCGTGACGGTAAACCTGCAGGCGGTAGAGAAATTCCGTCTGGCGAAACTTGAAATCAATTAACCACAGATGGACGCAGATGAACGCAGGGGAAGTGCGATGAAGTCTGTGAGGCCGAAGGTCGTAATCTTCGTTCACCTGTGTTTGGCTGTGGTTCTATTGTCTTGCAGCCAGCCGTCGGCCCAGATCAACCTGCCCGGTGATTTCCTTACCGCCACGGCCACCCCTTTTCGCCCGGTTCCACCCACGCCCCGCCCCGGCGAGCCGACTTTCACGGCCATCCCCCTCCCGGCTTCGACCCAATCCCAACCGGTCTCCCAAAGCCCGATTTTGTGGCTGGGTGCTTCGATCCCCAGCCGCTTGCGCGGCCTGGTTTCCGGGCAAGCCATCCCGCCAACCGATGACCGCGAACAGGCTGATTACCGCCTCGAAATTGCCGAAGATGGCGAAATAACCTGGATTTATGCCCTGGCCGCGGCCTTCCCCACCGTAACCGACGACGTCCTGGCTGAGGCGCTGCGCCGCGCCTGGCATGGCGATCTTTCGGGACCGTTGGCCGGCCACCGTTTAATTATGGCTGACTCTACCCTGGAAGCCTTCACCGCCAAATGGGGACCGCCCGACCCCGGCGTTGTCGGCACTGTGGGCGGAGACTTGGCCGAGGCGCTCTGGTCCGACCGCTCGCTGTGGGCCATCCTCCCGTTCGAGGAGGTCACGCCCCAACTGAAAGTCCTCGGCCTCGACGGGAATTCCCCGGTCCGCAACGACTTCGACTCGGCCAACTATCCCCTCATCGCCCGTTTCCATCTTGACCTCGGCCCTTCGACTACCGGACCATCCGACTACCCGGCCATCCAACTACCCTCCACCAACCGCGATCCTGCCAAACTGACCACCCTGGTGATGACCGGCGTCACTGCCCTGGTGCGGGCTACGGCCAACAAAATGGAGACCAAAGGCCTCACCTATCCTGCCGGAGACATCCGTGACTGGCTGGTGAGCGCCGACATTGCCCACATCAGCAACGAAATCCCCTTTGCTGAAAACTGCCCGCCGCCCAATCCCTACCAGACCAGCCTGATGTTCTGCTCCGATCCGAAATACGTCCAACTGCTCGAATACGTCGGCGCGGACGTGGTTGAGCTGACCGGCAACCACTTCATGGACTGGGGCCGGGCGGCGACCCTGCTGACGGTCGAAATGTACGACGAAAAAGGCTGGCCCTACTACGGCGGCGGCGCAGACCTGACGGATTCGATGCAGCCGGCCCTCCTCGAACACAACGGCAACCGCTTCGCCTTCATCGGCTGCAACCCGGTCGGGCCGGGGTTCGCCTGGGCCACCGATTCCAACCCCGGCGCGGCCCCCTGCGGCGATTACGAGTGGATCAAGGACGGGATTGCCCGCCTGAAAGACGAAGGCTACATCGTCATCGCCACCATGCAATACAACGAATATTACGTCCCCTGGGCGCCCGAAAACCAGGTGCGGGATTTCGCCGCCCTGGCCGAGGCGGGAGCGACGATTGTCAGCGGCAGCCAGTCGCATTACCCGCAGGTGTTGGCCTTCCACGGCCCGTCCTTCATCCATTACGGGCTGGGCAACCTGTTCTTCGACCAGATGTTTTACACCCTCCCGGACGGCACGACCATCACCGAGACGCGCCTGGAATTCCTCGACCGGCACGTCTTCTACGACGGGCGCTATATTGCCACGGAATTGTTGACTGCGGTGCTCGAAGATTTCGCCCGCCCCCGCCCGATGACCCCCGAAGAACGGAGCGAATTCCTGTTGAAATACTTCGAAGCCAGCGGCTGGTAATTTCCCCTGCCATTGCGAGCGAAGTGCGGCAATCCGCCCGAAACCGGGGCTTGCCTGAACCAGGTCTCGATCCGCCCAAAAGCCCAGCCCCTCGCCCCCCAACCCCGACCATCCAACTATCTGACCATTGGACTAAAACATGATCTACGACATCTCCCTCCTCATCTCCCCTGATCTGCCCGTCTGGCCCGGCGACCCGAAAATCGTACTCGAACAGGTCGCGGCGATGGACGACGGCGCAGAGGCCAACGTCACCCGCCTGGACATGAGCGCCCACACCGGTACCCATGTGGACGCGCCGCACCATTTCATGAACGATGGCCGGACGGTGGATAATTTGCCACTCGAAGTGCTGGTGGGTGAATGTTACGTCCTGCGTGTAGCGAGTAGTGCTGGTGAGATTACGGCTGAAGTTCTCGAAAAAGCCGATATTCCAAAAGATGCCATCCGTCTGCTTTTTCGCACCCGCAACTCGGAGTTGTGGCGGCGCGGCGGGAGCGGGTTCCAGACCGATTTTGTGGCAGTGAGCGAGGACGGGGCGCGCTGGCTGGTGGAACGCGGCGTGAAACTCGTCGGGGTGGATTACCTGTCGGTAGCGGCGTACAGCCAACCCGTCCCCACGCACCGGGCGCTGCTGGCCGCGGGGGTGATCGTCGTCGAAGGGCTGGACCTGTCACGGGTCGAGCCGGGCGCGTACGTCCTGTATTGCCTGCCGCTCAAACTGGCCGGCGCGGACGGCGCGCCGGCGCGGGCCATCCTGGTCGGCGGATAAAATTAACCCGTTTTTATCCAAATTCATCGCGCGCGCAGGGGGATTTTGCGCGATAATAATTCCAGCGTATTCCATCGTATCGGTTTGGCAACCAAGGAGAGACAGATGCCAGAATTTAACGAAATTTCCCGTGTAAAGGCCCAGCATCAAAAGGCGATCTTTTCCAAGCCCAACGTGGTCGGCGTGGGCGCGGGCTACAAGGTATCGCAAGGCGTCAAAACCGACAATTTGAGCGTTGTCGTATTGGTGCGCCAGAAGGTGCCCGTCTCGAAGCTGGCAGCGGAGGCCGTGGTGCCAAAGACCCTGGATGGTGTGCCGGTGGACGTGATCGAGGTCGGGGATTTGCGCGCCCTGGCCGCCCCGACCGACCGTTACCGGCCCGCGCCGGGCGGCGTGAGCATCGGCCACTACCAGATCACCGCCGGGACCCTGGGCGTGGTCGTCAAAGACCGGACGACGGGCCAGCGCCTGATCCTTTCGAACAACCACGTGCTGGCTAACAGCAACGCGGCTTCAATCGGCGACCCGATCTTGCAACCCGGCCCTTACGATGGAGGGAACCAGGCGAACGATACGATTGCCCACCTGGAACGCTTCCAGCAAATTGATTTCGGCGACTCGCCCGGGACCTGCTCGATTGCCGGGGCGGTGGCTTCGCTGGCGAATATCGTCGCCATCCTGCTGGGTTCCAGCCACCGGCTGGAGGCCCGCAAGATCACGCCCCAGGCGGTCAACCAGATTGACGCCGCGCTGGCGAAACCGGTCAACGATGCGGATGTGCTGGATGAGATCCTGAACATCGGCACGGTGACCGGGGTCGAGCCGGCCGTGCTGGGGATGAGCCTGCGCAAATCCGGGCGGACGACGGGATTCACCACCGGGACCGTGGACGTGCTCGGCGCGACCGTGCAGGTCAGCTACGGGACGGGCAAGATCGCCACCTTCGAGGACCAGATCGTCTCCGGGCCGATGTCGCAGGGCGGGGACTCGGGTTCGCTGGTGGTCACCGGGGACGACCCGCCGCGGGCGGTGGGGCTGCTCTTCGCCGGGTCTGACCAGACGACGATCATGAACCCGATCCAGGTCGTTTTGGACACGTTGAACGTGAGGTTCTAACTTTGGACCCTAAAGGCTTTAAAAACCTTTAGCACCTGACAAATGAAATGCTTGTTTTTTGCACAAGAAATTTCACCACGAAGGCACGAAGTTCACAAAAGACTTTATCGGCAATTGGGAAGAACGTCCCGAAGGCGTTGTCCTGAGCTTGCCGAAGGGTTGCTGTTAAGTTCCTGGATCGTTCGAACCAAACCTTCGGGACGGTGTTTCTGTGTTATCACCGATACTGTTTAAAGAAAACCTTTGTGCCCTTTGTGTCTAGTATGATAGGTAGGTA
>DIDQ01000127.1 GCA_002418215.1 Anaerolineales bacterium UBA5796 | reverse complement strand
AACACGAAGGACACTACGGACACAAAGGGGGAAAGGCGGCTTGGCTTATGGCCTTTTTCCTTCGTTCCCTTCGTGTTCCTTTGTGTTTCAAAAGGTTATTCCCGTCAAAAACGGGAGAGCCACTTTTCCTAGACCCTCTCCACCGGCTGGCGGATGATGGTCTTCAGCTTCTCCGGGGCGGTGCGGCGCGGGTCGCCGAAATAGATTTCGTGGTGCTTGCCGCGCAGCCCATACCCGTTGGCGTGGATGAACTCGTGCAGCCGGGCAATCGTCGGTGGTTCGGCGTCATACGGCCCGATGTGCATGATCTGGCCTGACAGCCCTTCCTCGTACACCTCGAAACGGATCTGTTCGATGGCCGCCTGGCCCTTCTTGCGCAGGGCTTCCTCCTTCGCCGCCGCGGCCAATTCGGGGGTGATGAAATCCGGCTGGAGCATCATCATCGTCCACAGCCACTCGTCCTTGCGCTCCATGCTGAACCCGGCCATATCTTCCGCCCACCACAGGCCCTCCAGCCCCATCACGCCGAAGTCCCGTCCCAGCGACTTCTTGGCCTGGAATTTGAGCGTATAGGCCACGCTGTAAAGCGCCTGCATCGCCTCCCGGTATTCAGTTGTCTTGTTGGGATCGCCTTTGCCGTCAATCATCAGGTAGCCCAGGGGCGGCACGTCCACGAATGATGGTTGAGTCTTGGCGGTGTAGAGCGTTTTGTAGGTTTTCTTGAGATCAATTTTGTCCATGTCAGCCTCCACATTCACTATACACCATCCAGCGGGGGGAGAGTCAATAGACATCATCGGTAATAACTTGTATATACCGTCCCGAAGGGTTTTTCTCGGCTGAAACCGGGTCGGAATGCCATCCTTCGGGACGTTTTTCCCTATTGCCGATAGAGTTTAATGATTGGAAAGAGGTTTCGGAAGTCTTGTTAGGAGTCTTCGATGCCGGAACGCAACCCGAAAGACTTCCGAAATCTACCAATAAAAAACGGGACAATTTCGAATTGTCCCGTTCTGGCTTGCTGTGCGAAGATTACTCTTTCTCCTCTTCTTCCTTCTTGCCGCGTTCGATCACTTCGGGTCCTTCCTCGGCCTCGGCTTCCTCGGCTTCTTCCGACACCTTTGGAGCGGTGGCGACTACGATCACCTCGTCGAGGTCGGTCAGGATTTCGACTTTATCGGAGGTCACCAGGTCTTTGACCAGGATCTGGTCGCCCAGTTCGGCCAGTTTGCCGACATCCACCACGAAGCTTTCGGGCAGGTCGGTCGGCAGGGCCTCGACCTCGACTTCGGTCAGGTTGTGGACCAGGATCGCGCTAAAGTTCTTCACCGCAGGGGATTCGCCGTCCAGTTCGACCGCCACCATGGCGCTGATCTTCTCGGTCAGCGACACAGCCTGGAAGTCCACGTGGATCAGCCCGCCCTTGATGTAGTTGCGCTGCTTCTCGCGCACCAGGCAGGGGTACTCCTTCCCGGCCACGTTGATCGTGATCAGGGCGGTGGAAGCAGCCCGGCTCAGGGTCAGGTTGCTCTCGTGAGCCTCCAGCGTGATCGCCATCGGGTCCACGCGATGTCCGTAGATCACGGCGGGGAGTTTCCCGGCCCGGCGCAAGGCGCGCACCTGCTTGCCTACCACGTTGCGTTTTTCCGCTTTAAGAACGATTTTTTCCATTTCTACCATCCTCGAGCGCCTCTCACCTTGCGGAAAAGGTTACCTTCGCTCTATTGAATTGAGATTTCCGGCAGACGCCGGTTAATTCACGTTTTACCTCTGGAGTGCAGACTTCAGTCTGCGCAATGGAGACTTCAGCCTGCGCAATTGGAGACTTCAGTCTGCTTAGTTGCGGACTGAAGTCCGCACTCCTGAAGTGATTATTTCCTGCGCCCGAAGAGCAGGCGTCCGGCCAGCAGCACCAGCCCGGCGAATGCGCCCGCTACCATGCCCATCAGGATCGCGCCGCGCGTATCCACCACCGTGTGGACTTCGCCCTCGACGTGCTGGGCCAGCAGCAGGAGCGACTCCACCCGCTCGCCCTGGACCTGGCGGCCGGCGGTGATCGCCGAGGTGGTATTCACCAGGTTGACGGTTTCACCCGCCACCGCCCCCGCCAGCCCGCTGACCGTGACCACGTTGCCCGCCAGCGCGCCGACCCCGGTATTGACGGCATTGACCGTCTCAGCCTGCACCGCGCCCATGGCAGTTTCGTGAGCCACCACCTCCGTCGCAGTGACGGCCGCGGCCGCAGCCATGTGCAATTCCACTTCCTCGGCCTTGATCTCCCGCGCCGCCGATTGGTGCATCCGCACCAGTTCGGCCTGGATCAACTCGGCGCTGGCTTCGGTCAGGTTGACCACCTGAGGGATATTTTCGGATTCGCTCATTTTGTTCTCCGGGCAAAAAACGCGCCTCCGTGCGGAGGCGGCAGTTCGAACGGCCTACATTTTAGCCTGTGGACGGGGGTTCGTCAAGTGCGGATGGCGCTTGCGGGTCGCGCCGCTCCCCTTTCCCAGACCAGGATTTCTCTCCCGGCAGCGCCAGCGACAAAACCCCATCGCCGCAATGAACCCGCCCTGAACAGGAACGTGGTAGGGGTAATAGCCTCGATGATGGGAAAGAGGGACCTTTTCAACTGGAATGGCAAGTTCACGCTCATAAGCAGGTTGAAACCAGTAACCATGAATAACCCGGCTACCAGGTAATTCAGCCCAACCCATTGACTACGGGGCTTCTCGTGCATGACGCTCCAGAAAAGCAAAAGCAGGAGTAGCCCTGTAATCAGTGTGAACAGGGGAAGAGACCAGTAGTAAGCTACAGATCTGAACGTTGACGGGGTGAGTTTCTTGAACATACCTGCTAGAAGGTCAATGCCGTACACGGCCAGCACGATGGCTGCCAGTCTCAGCAGAGGCAAATAAACCGTTTCCAGGTTTCTCTTCGACATTTCGCGCCTCCTCGTTCTTGAAAAAATTATAGCACGGCCATCCCCTCCCAATCTATTTCCACTGCTCGCTGAATACTGGATACTGATCACTGTCCCTCCCGAAAACTGATACAATTGCGGCATGGACGAAACCGCCCTCATCCACGATGCCCAGCGCGGCGACCTCGAAGCCTTCAACCGCCTCGTCCTGGCTTACCAGGACAAGCTTTTCAATACTGCTTGCCGCATCCTCGGCGACGACGATCTCGCCGCCGACGCCACCCAGGAAGCCTTCATCTCCGCCTTCCGCAGCATTACTTCCTTCCGCGGCGGCTCCTTCAAGGCCTGGCTGCTGCGCACCGTCACCAACGCCTGTTACGACGAGCTTCGTCGCAAGAAACGCCGTCCCACCGTCCCGCTCGAACCCATGACCGACGACAACGAGGAAATGGAAACTCCCCGCTGGATGGCCGACCCCTCCCTTTCGCCTGAAGAACAAACCGAAATCGTTGACCTCGACGAGGCCATCCAGGATTGCCTCGACGCCTTGCCCACCAATTTCCGCACCGTGGTCGTCCTGGTAGACATCCAGGGCATGGACTACGAAGAAGCCGCCCGCGTCGTCCGCACCCCGCTCGGCACGATCAAGAGCCGCCTGGCCCGCGCCCGCCTGCGGATGCGCGAGTGTCTGCAAGGCTTCTGGGAACTTTTACCGGCGGCCTTCCGTCTCAGAGACGATCCCCTTCTGGCGGAGAGCCGCGTATGAATAACAGAATGACCTTTCGTGACGTAGAGAAATTATCGGCCTACCTGGACGAACAACTGTCCCGGGCCGAAGCCGCGCGTCTCGAATCCCGCCTCGCCTCGGACCCCGGCCTGCGCGCCGTTATGGACGATTTGCGCCGCACCCGGGCTGTCCTGCGCGCCGCCCCCAAACGGCGCGCCCCGCGTAATTTCACCCTCAGGGCCGAAAGCCGGCGAGTCCGCCCGCCGCTGCCGCGTCTCATCCCGGCCCTGCGCCTGGCCTCGGTTGTCGCCAGTCTGATGCTGGTCTTCACCTTTGCCGCCAATTTCGTCGTCCCTCTTGGCGGCGCCCGGTCTGCCCAACCGCTCTACGGCATAGGCGGGGGCGGAGGTGGTGATGGTAATGACGCCGGCCCTATGGCTCTCGAAGCCCCCGCAGCCACCGAAGAAATGTTTGTCGCCCCAGCCGCCACGGGCGAACCGGAACTGACGGCTCCCGCCGAACCGGCCCCCACCGAAGCTCCGGCTCCTGCAGAAGGCTCGGCTCGCACCCAAGAACCCGCTGCAAAGAGCCTGGCCCCGCAAGGGACCCAGGGTCTCACCCCTGGACCTGCACTGCCCGAAACCTCGCCCCCGCTGCCCATCCCCGCCGTTTGGCAGGCTGGCCTGCTCGCCGTCGCAGTCATCCTGGCGGCCCTGGCCTTCCTCCTGCGCTGGCTCACCGACCGCCGCTGGCGTCAAAAGCGATAACTTCCACCAAACAGTCGAAGTCCCGTTCATTCACTTGAACGGGACTTTTTACGCACCACGCAACACTTATTCCCTCCAAACTATGATTTAATTCATCCCATGAAACTCACCCACATTGCCTACTGCCCGCTCTGCGGCTCAGCCGTGGCCCAGGAACCCCGCTTCGGCCGCCTCCGCCCCGTTTGCCCGGCTTGCGGATACATCCACTTTACCGATCCCAAAGTCGCCGCCGCCATCCTGGTCGAACAGGACGGGCGCGTCCTGCTCATTCAACGGGCCAACACTCCCGGCCAGGGACTGTGGTCGGTCCCCGGCGGCTTCGTGGACGCCGACGAGGACCCGGCCCGGGCTGCGGAACGCGAATGTCTCGAGGAAACAGGCCTCAGCGTCCGCGTGACCCGCCTGCTGGATGTCGTCCCCGACCGCGAGTTCCCCAACAGCGCCGACTTCGTCGTCTATTACGCCGGCGAAGTCCTCTCCGGCCAAATCCACGCCGACGACGATGCCCTGGCGGTCGAATGGTTCCTGCGCCAATCCCTGCCGCCGCTGGCCTTCAAGTCGGTCGAGTACGTGCTGCGGAATTTCTAATCGTAAGACGATATTCATACCGCCTTGCCAGATATCGGGCTGGCGACACGAATGTCGCCCTACACCTATGCTACAATGAAGCCGACAGGGAGATGAGAAAATGACCCCCCTCGACATCCGCCCTTCCCCGATTGCCGGACTCTGGTACGAGGACAATCCCAAAGTCCTGGCCGCCGAAATTGACCGCTACCTCGACCGCGCCGAACTGCCCGAATTGCCCGGCGAAGTGATCGCCGTGATTGCCCCCCACGCCGGGCATCGTTACTCCGGCCCGGTGGCGGGATACGCCTTCGAGGCTGTGCGCGGCCGCTCGTTCGACCTGGTGGCCGTCGTCTCGCCGATGCACCACCCTTACCGGGAGCCGCTGCTCACCGCCCGCCACGACGCCTACGCCACCCCCCTCGGCGACATCCCGATTGACAAACCCGCCCTGGCCGCCCTGGACGCGGCCCTGACCTCCGCCCTCGGATACGGCCTGGCCTCCATCCCCAACGACCCGGAACACTCGCTCGAAATCGAATTGCCCTTCCTCCAGCGCGCCCTGGCTGGCGAGTTCCGCCTGCTGCCGGTGATGGCGCGTGCCCAGGAGCCGGTGGTCTCGCGGACGCTGGGACAGACCCTCGCCAGTGTGCTGCGCGGCAAACGCGCCCTGCTGGTCGCCAGCACCGATCTCTCACACTTCTACGACCAGGAAACCGCCAACCGCCTCGACGCCGAGATGCTGCGCCGGATCGAATCCTTCGACCCCGAAGGGATATTCGAGGCCGAACGCGCCGGCAAGGGCTTCGCCTGCGGGCACGCCGCGGTGGCCGCCGTG
>DIDQ01000142.1 GCA_002418215.1 Anaerolineales bacterium UBA5796 | reverse complement strand
CCATTTTCAAAACACTCTCTTAGAGCCTATCCTAAATTAAATTTTTAACGCAAAGGCGCGAAGACGCCAGGCAGTTTTAGAGAGTGTCTGAAAACCTTACCACCAAGTCACCAGGTCGCGAAGTCACAAAGTTTTTCCCTTTTGAGGCTTTGTGACTTTGTGGCTTTGCGTTAAAGAAGGCTCATTGGGAATCGCCGTGATTAAAACCTTTTGGACACGGATACTTCGACAAGCTCAGTACAAGTTTCACCGATTACGCGGATGAACACGGATTTTTTTCGAGAAAAATCCGTGCGATTCGGTGAAATCCGTGTAATCCGTGTTCAGAATCACGGCAAATCCCAGAGAGCCTTAAAGAATTTTGCTGATTCTGATTTATTTTGTGGTTTCGCCATCAACCATCCACGAATAAGGCCACGAATGCGCGAATTTGCGCCAACCCATTCGAGTATTCGTGAAAATTCGTGGACGGTTTGATCAAAAACAGCCAAACCACAAAATCCGGCAGAATTAGGAATTTTCGGATAGAGCCTTATTTTTTCAACAGGGCCAATACCCGGGTCAGTTCTTCCCTGGCCTGGGATACCTTGCTGCCCAGGGCCTGGATGTTCCCGCCTTTGCCTTCCTGCTCCATTTCAGCGCACAGGGAGGTTAAAGCTGTCGCGCCGACTGTGGCGCTGTTGGATTTGAGGGTGTGGGCTGCCCGGACGAAGGCCTCTATGGTGTTGGTGGCCAGCGCTTCTTCCAGGGCGGCCATCAATTGCGGCGCGCCGACGCAAAACGTGTCAAGGATCTCTTCGATAAAAGCGTCGGCGTCATCGCCCATATAGTCGCGGTACGAATCGAGGATGGTGGTATCAAGGCTCATGGTAACTCCTGTAAATTTAGCCGGGCCTCCCCAGCGGCTGCGCGGCTTGCAAGGTCTTTTCGAGTTCATTGACCCGGATGGGCTTGCTGACGTAATCGTCCAGGCCCAGGGCCAGGTAATGTTCGCGGTCGCCTTCCAGCGCGTTGGCGGTCATGGCGATCAGGCGCGGGCGCTTTTCGGGCGGCCAAAGCGCCTGGATGCGCTGGGCGGCCTCTTCCCCGTCCATTTCGGGCATTTGCATGTCGAGCAGGATCACGTCGTAGTCCTGGCGATGCAGGGCTTCGAGTACTTCCAGGCCGTTGGCGACCACGTCCGGCCGGTATCCCATCCGTTGCAGCAGGCTGACCGCCACTTTCTGGTTGACCACGTTATCCTCAGCCAGCAGGATGCGAAGTGGGTGGCGTTCGCCCAGGCTGTGGTCAATCGCCAGGGCCTTCTGCCTGACCGGGACGGCCCGCGGGCGGTCGGTCAGGACGGACAGCAGCGTCTCGAACAGGACCGAGGGTTTGATCGGCTTGGTCAGGAAGGCGGCGAACTGGGCAGCCTCCCGGCTTTCGGGGCGGAACCCGAGGGAGGTGAGCATGATAAGGGGCAGGTCGGCGCAGTTGGGCATCCGGCGGATCGCTCCGGCAAGCATCAACCCGTCCATTTCGGGCATCTGCATATCCAGGACGATGGCGTCGAAGGCCGATTCCCGTTCGAGCAGTTCGAGCGCCTCCTTCCCGGATGAAACGGCCTGTGGCCGCATCCCCCAGGAGCTCGTCTGCCGGGAGACGATCAGGCGGTTGGTGGCGTTATCGTCCACGATCAGCAGGGGCCGGTTTTGGAGGTCGGGCTGGGCGCCGCTCGGCTGGAAGTGGGTGGTAACGGGGGCTTTGGCAGCCTTGATGGTGAAGAAGAAGGTCGAACCCCTGCCCGGTTGGCTCTCGGCCCAGATCTCGCCGCCCATCATCTTGACCAGGCTGCGGCTGATCGAGAGGCCCAGACCGGTCCCGCCATAACGCCGCGTGGTGGACGAATCCACCTGCGAAAAGGCCTGGAACAGCCGGTCCATGCGTTCCTTGGGGATGCCGATGCCGGTATCGCGCACCGAAAACAGGATTTCGTACCGTCCCTTTTCCAGGTCTTTGACCGAAACGTCCACCACGATCTCGCCCTTCTCGGTAAATTTGACCGCGTTGCCCAGCAAGTTGACCAGCACCTGCCGCAGGCGGGTCACGTCGCCCAGTAATTTGTTGGGCGTATTCTCGTGGAGGATATAAGCCAGTTCGAGGCCCTTCTCGACCGCTTTCGGGGCCAGCAGGTCGAGTGCCGATTCGACGCAGGCGTTGAGGTAGAAGGGCTGCTGCTCCACGACCATCTTGCCGGCTTCGATCTTCGAGAAATCGAGGATGTCGTTGATCACGGCCAGCAGGGTATCCCCGCTGGTGCGGATGGTCTCGACGAACTCGTGCTGCTCCTTGTCGAGCGGCGTGTCCAGCAGCAGGCCGGTCATCCCGATGACCGCGTTGAGCGGCGTGCGGATCTCGTGGCTCATGTTCGCCAGGAACTCGGCCTTGGTCTGGGCCGCGGCTTCCGCCCGGTGCTGGGCTTCCAGGAGTTTCGTAATATCGTGGTACAGCGCCAGGATGCCCACCTGGGTCCCGTCCACGATCACGGGGACGCCGAAGACCTGCACGTCAACCATGTCCCCGTTCTTGCAGCGCCGCCTGACCAGGCCGTGGACGACCTTCCCGCTTCGCACATCCCGGGTATATTGGGCGGCCTGGGTTATCGATTCGTCCGTGGTGATGAAGGGGTCCAGCAATTTGCCGATGAGTTCATCTTCCCTGTACCCGTAGAGTTTTTCGAAGGCCGGGTTGCAGGCCAGCACGTTGTGGTCATTGTCCAGGGTGACGATGGCGACCGGGCTGTTCCCGACCAGGGTCTCGAAATATTGTTTCTGCCGTTTGATCTCGGTCACGGCTTTCCGGTGGATGATGATGCCGGCCAGGGTGCTGGCAACCGCCTCCAGGAACGCGACTTCACGCACGTCTTTCCGGTGGTCTTCTTCGGTGTACAGGGCGAATACGCCGAGCAGCTCCTGTTCGTAGATGATCGGGACGCTGTAATGGCTGTGGGACTTCATCCCGTTGATCTGGCCGTTGACCGGGACGTCGTGTTCCGCGCCGGAGCAGTTCGCAAATTCGACCCTCCGGCTGGAGGCGGCGCGTCCGCACAGGCAATAGCCATAAGGGACGCGGGCGCAGAGGGGGGTCAGTTCGGCGGGCATGCCGCGGGAGGCGACCAGCCGGAGGGTCCGGGAGGGTTCGTCGGCCAGGAAGATCCCGCCGGCGGGTTCGGGCGGCAGCCAGGGGATGACCAGGAGGGTTTCCAGGGCCTGTTTCAGCATCTCATCCAGCGATATGCTTTCGAGGGAAAGGCTTATCAGGGAAGTCATAATGATCTGGGTCTTGTAGGCGCGGTCAACTTCCCGGGTGCGGTCTGCAACCATTTCTTCCAGGTTTTCCCGGATGGATTGCAGGCGGTCCTGGCGTGACCCGACCAGCCAGGCGAGGAGGCCCAGGATAAAGGGCGCGGTGTCAATGATGAGCAGCAAACGGCTGACCTGATGCGCGAAGAGGATATTTGCGAGAGTTACCGGCAAGCCTCGCTCCCACAAATCCAGGAAGGTGGCGAATACGGGGAACAGGCAACCCAGGCCCAGGCCCATCAGCCCAAAACGGAACGCATGGCTGGAGATGACCTTTATTTTTTTCATCTGACTATTCCTTTGCTCGCGTTAGCCATGAGGTGCCAAATCGAGCTGGTTGGTTTCGATCCGGTTCTTGCCGGCGTTCTTTGCCCGGTAGAGGGCTTCGTCGGCGCACTGGATCAATTGTTCGAGCAGCATGTCCGCTGCGGGGATGGAGGCGACTGTGGCGATACCGGCGCTGATCCCGAACCGGAAATCCTCCGCGCCGGACGGGACCACCTGGACCTGTTGGGCGCTGTCCAGGATCCGGTTGGCTACCTTGACTGCGTTTTCGGAGGTGGTATTGGGCAGGGCGACGATGAATTCATCCCCGGCCCACCTTCCCAAACCGTCATAGGGGCGGCAGCGGGACCGGAGGACATCGGCCAGGGCTTTCAAGAGCGTGTCTCCGGTCATGTGTCCGAACCGGTCATTGACTTTTTTGAAATCGTCAATATCCAGGAATATGATGCTGAAGGGCGCGGGGGCGCGGCGGGCTTTTTCCAGTTCGAGTTGAATGTACTTGTAGATTGCGCGCCGGTTCATCAGGCCGGTCAGGTTGTCGTGCAGGGCCTGGTGTTCCAACTGGTCGCGGGTCTGCCTGAGCGAGTCTTCCAGCATGAGGATGCGCTCCCCGACCATGATACGCGCCTGGAGTTCGAGAGGGTCGAAAGGTTTGGTGAGGTAATCGTCGGCGCCGGTGTTCAGCCCGGCCACGATATCAGAAATGTTGTCTTTGGCCGTCAAGAGGATCATGTAAATATAATAGGGGAAGTCCGCCTGCCGCACCTTTTCGATCAGCGCCAGGCCGTCCATTTCGGCCATCATCCAATCTGTGATGACAAACCGGACCGGGTCATCCTGGATGTGTTTCCATGCTTCGAGGCCGTTATTGGCCGCGATAACTTCGTGGTTATTGCGTTTCAACACCTTTTCCACGATCATCCGTTCGAGGGGATCATCATCAACGATCAAAATTCTGGACATATTCCTTCACTATTCGACCAAACAAATTCGACGCGGCGGCCTTCGAAAACAGTTATAAAAACCGCGCCCCAAGTGTCATCCCCTCTTCGAGAATGGCGACCAGAGCGCGGAGCTATTTACGAGGTATCTCTATCGGTTTCTTGACCTGACTGACCTGGCAATGATTACTGTCTTGCTGACATTATAGGTGAAATGCGATGACATTCCAATTGGAATTCAATTACATTGCAAAAGTGTTAGTTGGTCATTAATTCATAGGATTGCAAGGAATCAACATGGTACCCGTTTGCTATAATCACATTAAGAGCCTATCCTGAAATTAAATTTTTAACGCAAAGGCGCGAAGACGCCAGGCAGTTTTAGAAAAATGTGAGCAAAAGAAGACCCATTGACCCGCTTCCAAAATGGCTCAAGGTCAATTTTGGCGAAGTGGAAATGCCAAAAAGCTTCCAAAAAATAATCCCTTTGTGTCTTTGAGACTTTGTGGCTTTGCGCTAAAGAATTTTCAGATAGCGCCTAAGCAGAAAGGGTTACCTATGGCAACCAGGATATTTATAGTTGACGATAGTGAGATGAATCTCAAAATGGTCTCGGCCCTCCTTGGCAAGGAAGGATATGAGGTCATTACGGCCATGAACGCTGAACAGGCCCTGGGCAAGATCGGGCCGGCCGCGCCAGAATTAGCCATCCTGGATGTGATGATGCCGGATATGGATGGGTATGAATTATGCCGCCGCCTGCGAGAGAGACCGGATACGGCCCACATCCCCATCATCATCCTGACCGCGTTGAGTGAACTCGACGAAAGGTTGAAAGCGTTCGATGCCGGGGCCGATGATTTCATCGCCAAGCCTTTCCAGCCGCAGGAACTGCTGGCGCGTATCAAGGTTTTGCTGCGCCGCGCAAGTTTGCAAGTCCGCTTGGCCGCCGAACAGGCGCAAGGTAACGCAATAGCCTTGTTTTCGTTACGCGGGGGTATCGGCGTCTCCAGCCTGGCAACCAACCTGGCAATTGGACTTGCGCAGGTGTGGTCCAGGCCAGTGGCGTTGGTGGACCTGGCGCTGCTCAATGGAATGAGCGCCTTGATGCTCGACCTCCCGCTGCGGAACAGTTGGAGCGACCTGACACCCATCAAGGAAGATGAGATTGACCAGGACGTGGTCAACCGGATACTTTTGAAGCACGATTCGGGGGTACAGGTGTTGGCAGCTCCCCGGCGTCCGCAGGACGCGGAACTGTTGACAAGCGGACAGGTGACCCAAACTTTGGATGTATTGCGCCAGCAAAACGATTATGTCATCCTCGACCTGCCGCATGATTTCAACGCGGTGACGCTGGCGGCATTGGACGCGGCGGATACCATTTACTTGATGCTTTCCCCCGAACTGGCGGCTGTCCGGCTGGCGGGCATCGCCCTGGATGTTTTCAGGGAATTGGATTATCCCGGTAACAAGGTCAAGCTGGCGCTGAACTGGCCCTTCAAAGGCAAAGGGTTGCAACGGGCTGAGATCGAAAATACATTGAAACAGAAGATTGACATCGTGATCCCCTACATGGAAGACGCGCTCGTCATGGCCTTGACTTTGGGCAAGCCGCCCGTCTTCCAGGAACCGGCCAGCCCGGTGGGGGCGTTTTTCGAAGACATTGCCTACCAAATAAGCAGCGAGTTACATAAGACGAACCCTCCCCAGCCTTTGGCGGATGGGTTCATTCGGGTGCGGGAGCGGGCTGCGGCCAAACAGAAAAGGAAGCCGTAGCAGAACCGGGAAATTGTTGTACACTGGTGGAAAAAGGAGCGCCAATGCAAATCTCCGGCTTACACATCCTGTTGACTTATCAATGCACCTTCGAGTGCGACCATTGTTTCGTGTGGGGCAGCCCCTGGCAGACCGGCACGCTGACCCTGGCCCAGATCGAAGCTATCTTGCGCCAGGCTAAAGATGCGGGCGTAACATCGGTCTATTTCGAGGGCGGCGAGCCGTTCCTTTATTATGCCCTGCTCCTGCGCGGGGTGGACATGGCCCACGAGATGGGGTTCAGCGTCGGCGTCGTGTCGAACGGCTACTGGGCGCAGACCGTGGACGATGCGGGGGCCTGGCTCCAGCCGCTGGCGGGCAAACTGGACGATCTGTCCATCAGTTGCGACCTGTTCCATTACAGCCAAGAGACCCTCCGCCAAGCGCAGAACGCGGTCGAGGCGGCGGCCCAACTCGGCATCCCGGTCGGGACGATCAGCGTGGCCCAGCCCGAGGAAACGGAGGCCGCCGTCAGCCGCGGCCAGATCGAGGCCGGGGCGGGGGTCATGTTCCGGGGACGGGCAGCCAGACAACTGGTCCCGCGCGCTGCGAAACGGGACTGGCGCGGGTTCGGCGAATGTCCGCACGAAGACCTGCGCGATCCGGGGCGCGTCCATCTCGATCCGCTGGGCAACATCCACATTTGCCAGGGATTGGTCATTGGGAACTTGTTCGAGAAACCTTTGATCGAGATTTGCGCCGAATACGACCCGGAAGCCCACCCCATTTGCGGCACGCTGCTCAGGGGCGGGCCTGTTGCGCTGGTGGAGACGTTTGGTCTGCCGCACGGAGCCGAATACGCCGATGCCTGCCACCTGTGTTACGAGGCCCGCATGGCCCTGCGGGAGGAATTCCCGGCGCTGCTCGGCCCTGACCAGATGTACGGAGGTTAGATGTTCTACAACGTTTTCGTCAAGTTCTTCCTGCGCACGCCGCTGCACGGGCTTTTCAGCAAGACGACCATGCTGCTCACGTTGACCGGGCGCAAGAGCGGGCGGAGGCTGACCCTGCCGGTCTCGTATTACGAGGCCGACGGCGCGCTGTGGACCATCTCGCGGCGCAACCGGACCTGGTGGCGGAACCTGAAGGGCGGGGCAGACGTGACCCTGCGCCTGCGCGGCCACGACCGGCCGGGGCGCGGCGAAGCGGTGCTGGACGGGGAGACGGTCGCGGCGTTGCTGAGGGATTACCTGTCCCGGTTCCCGAAGGTGGCCCGCTACATTTTCATCCGCATGGAGGACGGCGTGCCGGACGAGGAAGATTTGCGGGAGCAGGCCGCCCAGCGGTTGTTCGTGAAATTCACCCTGAAGTGATGCAACCCTGACCCGGACAAGCCGGAAGAGCTCCGCCACGAAGACGCACACCTGCCCTCCCGCTCCGTCCCCTTCGGGGGCTTTGCGGCGGACAGCGGCGTAAGCGAGTTTCGCGCCAGAAACCAGCCTGCGGGTTTTGAATTTTAATCGGCAAACATCACCGTGACGATCTCATGGCCTCGGGCTGTGAACCTCATGCTGCCGTCTTTGGCAGGGGAAAGCCCGGCCAGTTTTTCTTCGGCCAGATTGACGCGCTCAACTTTTTCGAAGGCCCGCCAGGGGGTGAGTATCACCGGGATCTCGCTGTCACTCAAGTTGTACCCGCGCAGCAGCCAGCCGCGTCCGTCTTCGGCCATTTTGACCGCGCTGACGATGAAGTTGGGGTTGTCCACATTTACGAATGAGCCGGCCGGGGGCAAAGTCCCTTCATGCAGGGAGGTGGATGCGGCGCGCAGGGGCAGGTCGAAGGCGCAGGCTTGCCGGCAGGACACGACCTCATCTTGTCCCACGATCACTGAATAATCGAATTCCCACTGGCCGATCATCTGCGCTTCGGGGGTCTCGAGGAACGGCCCGGCATGGTCGCGGCGGGTGGAGAAATCGTCCCGTGAGAGCCAGCCAACGCAGCGCAGCAGGGTCAGGGCGATCCCGGCGTTGCCGTCCGGGCGGCGCAGGGTCTCGACTTCGGGCAGGCCGCGGTTGGCGAGCGTCAGGCTGTGAGCGCCGCTCCTGAGACGGGTGAAAACCCGCTGCGGCACTTCGGGACGCGGCGTCTCGATCCAGGATGGGTCGTGGGGCTGGCCGGCGACCAGGTCTGGGCCGAGGGGGCGGCGGACGATCTCGAAGTGGCCGTCGTGTTCGGCAGAGTCGGCGGCGAACGGGGCGGGGAAGTGGACCCGCAGGCGATGGTCGCGGGCGCGGTTTTCGACGGTGGTATGGATGTCGAGGCGCGGCGCGCCTGCTGCCAGCGAAACCCGCGTGACGATGGGCAGGCTGACCGTTTCGACGGAGCGGGCCTGCCTGTCGGCGCTGAGGCAGGCCGGGACGCGGAGTTCGAGTTCCAGTGTGAGGGTTTGGCGGAGTTCGCTGCGGTGGATGGACACGCGTTTTAAACGCGCCGCCGGCTGCGGGTCTGGGTGCGGGAGCGGTGAGAAGTTATATTCGTCGCCGCAGTCGCCTTCGTCCACGAAGCGGTTCAGGCCGCGGTAGACCTCTCCCGTCTTCTTATCCGTCAGGGTGA
The DNA here is from genome assembly GCA_002418215.1 of Anaerolineales bacterium UBA5796. GTDB lineage: Bacteria > Chloroflexota > Anaerolineae > Anaerolineales > Villigracilaceae > UBA5796. The sequence goes on along the minus strand of DIDQ01000142.1, from coordinate 82,878 downwards.
GCGTCAGGCCGCTTTCATCCAATGCCGCTGAGAGATGATTATTTTCGATGCGATACGGCGGGCGGGACTTGGCTTCGGGGAACCGCGCGTAAAGTTTTTGGGCGAACGGCGCGAGCAGGCGCATGAGCGGCGTGACCTTGATTTCGGCTGGCGGGTTTTCTTTGGCGCGGACGTAAAAGGTCTTCCATCCCAACCCCGGGACCGCTGCCGCGGTAAAAGTGATATTGGCTGAATCTGGCAGCCGGGCATGGATGTGGAAGGCCTGGATGCCGGTGTCGCCGGTAAATTCCCGGAAGGCTTCGAGACCCGCGTTCCAGGCCTCCAAATCAGGGCTGGTGTTTTCGGCAAAGATGGCTTCGACGCGCAAGGCGGCGCCATCGCGTTCGAAGCGGATGTCCTGGATGGACAGGTTGCCGACTCGGCCTTCATGCACCATCCCCAGCAGGCCGCTCAATTCCTCGCGCCGCACACGGACGTTGATGAGGTCGGCCGCTTTCCCGCTGGTGGATTGGTGCGGGATGACGCTGCCCGTTTCGTCAACGATCTCGAAAGCGGAAAGGCCGGGCGGCAGGGACAGTTCTGCCTCCGTCAGGTCGGTGCGCGGGAAGGAGGAGGGGTTGAAGACGACAATGGACGATAGACCGCGGATGGCGGACGATAAGCCCCGGTCGGTTTGGATGGAGGCCGCCAGGGTTTCGAGGCTCTGGCGGGTCAGTTCCTCGCCGATCTGCCCGACCTGGTCGAATCGCGGGCGCATCTCGTTGTGGACCTGGTCTATCGAGCAGCCGCAGATCGAGTCGTGCGGATGGTTTTCCATGAGCAGCCGCCAGGCCTCACGAATGATGGAAGATTTACATTTGATGGCCGGAGGTTGGCAGGCGTTGGTGAGTTCCTGGAAAGCGGAAAACGGCTCGGCCCATTTTTCGAGCAAGTTTTCGCAGGCGTGATTGCGCTGTTTGATCCAGATGCGGGTGGACAGCACCCCCGGCAGAAGCGGCATCCGGCGGCAGGCGCGCAGTTCCCCGGTGACGGTGGGCAATGGGGCGGGCGCGGCGGAAAGCCGGTTCTCTACGGCTTCGACGTAATCCGGCAGGGTGGAATGGATGACCCTGGCGTCTTCCAGGGATGAGTTGGCGTAAGCGATAGCTGCGGAGGTGGCGCGGGGCGGTTCCATGTGGTCGGTGCCGAGCATGATCAAAACGTGAGGCCCCCCGGCATTGTTCAGGGCGGATGCAGCGTAGTTCGTGAAAGTGTGAGGGATGAGCGATTCGCAGGCGGCATCGAGTTGGCTGGCGAAACGCTGAAGGTCGTGGGTGGGCAGGCCCGCGCCGTTGGAGTAGCTGTCACGCAGGTAGGCCATCAGGACCCGGGAGCCGTCCGGGGCTTGCCACCAGAACTCGGCCGGTTCTTCGTCCAGGCCGCGCCACAGGCAGGCGACATCCAGGCCGAAACCGGACAGGATTTGCGGCATCTGCCCGATATGGCCGAACGAATCGGGCATGTAACCGATCCTCATCTTGGGGCCGAACTGGCGGCTGGTCCGCTCCCCCTGGAGCAGGTTGCGGATGTGGGCTTCCGGGCTGACCAGGAACATATCCGGCAGGATGTACCAGGGGCCGATCAGCAGGCGTCCACTGCGGACGTGTTCCCGGAGCGTGTCCCGTTTTTCGGGGCGCATCAGCAGGTAATCGTCCAGGACGATGGTCTGCCCGTCGAGCATGAAATGTTCGAAGTCGGGGTCAGAGTCCAGCAGGTCGAGCAGCCCATCAACGAGATGGACGAGTTTCAGCCGGAACTGCTGGAAGGTGCGATACCATTCCCGGTCCCAGTGGGTGTGGGAGACGACGTGGATGGTTTTCATCGGCATTCACCTTTGCTCTCACCCCTGGCCCCTCTCCCAAAACCGGGGGAGGGGGAATGGCAGGCTTTCAAAATTTCGTCGGGTACAGAGTCCATATTGTTCAATGCCTGTTCATTAATCAAGAATCAAGTTGCGCTTGGCGCAATATAGATCGGCGATCCCATCGGGGCCTGGCGGCGGAATTCAAAGCCACCCAATGGTCGGTTCCGCAATTTCTGCCAGGTCAAGGCTTCTGCTGAGGAATATCTCATAGCTTCACCTTCTCTTCCGTCAATTCCCGCGCCTCGGTCATCGCGGCTTCGCGGATCGAGATCGGGAAGCGTCCGTGCAGCGGGCTGAGCCGCGCTCCCAGCCTCGAAGGCAGGTAGACGCCCCAACGGGTGGCCCGGCGCAGGAAACCCGTCAGCGCCACCGCCTCGTCCAGTTCGGATAACGTCCCCTCGTCCCAGCCGCCGAAGAAGCCGTAGAAGAACATGTAGAGCGGGAAGCTGGGTAAAATCCCGATGAAGAAGATCAGCATGCTGGTCAGTTCGTCCCCCTTCCACAGGAAACTGTTCAGTCCCCACAGCACGCCGTAATGGGCCGCGCCCGCCAGCAGCGGCGCGGTCAGCGACTGCCAGGTGAAGAACCGCTGCGGGAAGCAGACCCGGTGGTTGATGACGTAGGCCGCGATCCCTTTCGAGAACAGGCCGACGAAATAGGCGATGATCAACGCCGTGACCTGGAAGCGTTCCAGCAGGACCCAGGCCAGCGCCACCCGGATGACCTGTTCCGCGAAGACCAGGAGCGACTTGAGATAAGGCCTGTTCGCCCCCAACTGGATATTATCCCCGACCCACGACGGGAACTGGACCGCGCCCCAAACGGTGAGCGGCACCACGTAAATCGCCGCCCGCTGGAACTCCAGGCCCGATGCGCCGAGGATGAATTTCGGCGCGACCGCCAGCAGCACCGCGCCGATGAAGGCGCTGGTCGCCCCGTTGTATTTGTAAGCCATCACGGCGTAGTACTGGCTCAAGAGCTTCTTGCCGCTCGAAATCGCCTCCGAAATGGCGGGCATCACCCCGTCGTTGAGGGTTTGGGTCACGTTGAAGGCGAAGACGAAATTCTGGGCCATGACCCAGTTGCCCCAGATTTCGGCGTAATTGATCAGCCGGGCCTGGGTGATAGCGATCTCCGCCGCCTGCCCGAACGACCAGGCCGCCGAACCGAGCATCTCGAACACCCCGAACTTGAAACTGTTCCTGATTACCTCCCAATCGAAATGGGCCATGAACAACACGCTGGCGTTGTAGCCCAGCCTGCGATACAGCCACATCCCGAACAGGAAGGTGAACAGTTCGGCGGCGTAAGCGGCGAGTCCCAGACCGAGCAGCCCGCCCATCGCCCCGCCGAAGACCGGGTGGGCACGTCCCCAGGCGTACATGAGGCTCACGAAAACCGGCTGCGCGACCATCGGCATCACTACTTGCAGGCTCATGTCCAGGTAGCGGGCGTAGTCCTGGCGCTGGAACCCGCCCAGCGCATGGCGGAAGACCTGGTAAAAGCCGGGCAACTGGATGAAAGCGTGGATGATCACGCTCCAGGCGTAAAGCGCATAAGCCGACTTCGGCGCGGCCGTGCTGGCCAGCCCGATCACCAGCGCCACCTGCACCGCCCCCGAAAGCGCCTGCCACCAGACGAAAACCTGCCCGTACTGGATGGCCTTCTTCGGGTCCCGCACCCGGAACTCCGACAGGTACTTCACGAACGCCACACCCGTGCCCATGTCGAAGAAGAACCAGGCCAGGTTGAAGAACTGCGTCACCCGCCCCCAAATCCCCAGCGCCTGGGCCGACGGCAGGATGTAGACCGGCAGGATCAGGTTCTGGTAGATGATCAGCGGGATGAACAGGACCAGGCCGATCGTCAGGGCGACCAGGAATCCGCTCAACGGGCGATGGAAGCCGATACTTTCCCATCCGCTCGCCTCTTCCTGGACCCGGAACCTGCCCCGGTCCGAGACGATCTGGTCCAACGCATCGGGGTGGCGCGAACTATAACGGCGCACGAAGTAGAAGGCCGTAAAAGTCGAGGCGATCATCAGGGCCATCATCGCCAGGAGCAGGTTTCGCTCGGCAGCGTGCGGCACGGGTGAGCCGAGATAATCCCCAAAAGCGACCGGGGTCCCGCCCCCGGCGCGCATCGTCATGTGATAGACCAGGTAGTTGTAATAAGCCCACTCCTGGATCTGGGGATTGTCCTCGTTTAAAAAGACGTTTACCACGAAGCGGTTTGGCCGGGCCTGCCACACGATCCACTCGCCGGTTTCGTAGGCCGTGACCAGCGGCTGGATCGACGATACCGGCGTAAGCACCGCGTAGCGCCGGCGGACTTGCGGCGCGCCGTTCCAGATGATCTCTGTCACCAGCGGGTCGCTGGTCTCGATCCCGGTCAGGCTGACGGGGTCGTCGCGGGCTGTCAGTTCGAGCGGGATGCCGAGCAGGGCCGACACCTCCGCCTGGGAGGTGGACCCGCCCAGGACCAGCACCAGGCCGGCCCCAGCGTCCAGGCGCGCCGCGAGCGTCTCCGGGTCCGGGATGACGCCGTCCAGCACGAACACATCCGCCAGCGACGGGTCCTCCACGAAGGTGAATGTCCCCGCCGCAGCCAGTTCCAGCGCCGTCCGCACGCTGCTGGACGGATCGCCCGCGTAATACACACGGACCGGATTTCCCGCCGCAGCCGGTGTGACGGCGGTGAAAGTGAGCACGAACAGGATCGAAAGAACGACGATTTTTCGCATGTTTGCCCTCGGGTGATTTGGGTTAATTTTATCCACGAATTTACGCTAATCTCCGCTAATCAAAACCAATATGCCTGAACGCCCAAAAATTAGCGAAGATTGGCGTAGATTAGCGGAGAAGTAATTCATGTCCTAAATCTCGAACCCATTCTTACGGATCACGTCCGCGAACCAGCGCCCGCTGTCCTTGACGGTGCGCTCCAGTGTTTTGTAATCCACGTAGACCAGCCCGAAGCGCGGACCGTAACCCAGCGCCCACTCGAAGTTGTCCAGCAGGGACCAGTGGAAGTAGCCCTTCACCGGCACGCCCTCCTCGATAGCTCGATGCACCTGGGCGATGTGGTCCTTCAGGTAGCGGATGCGGCGCTCGTCGCGGATACGCCCGTCGAAGTCCAGCCCGTCCGGGACGGGGATGCCGTTTTCGGTGATCAGGATCTCGGGACCTATCCCCCCTGCGCCCCCCTTCCCTGGCAGGGAAGGGGGGAATGGGGGGATAGGTTGAGCGTAATAGTCCCGCCAAATCCGTAACAATAATTCATGCAGCCCCTCCGGGTAGATTTCCCACATCCCCGAATACTCGTTGCCCACCGGATGAACCTGCTCGACGTTGATGACCGGGATTTTGCTGGAATGCTTCATCACCGCCCGCGAATAGTAGTTGACTCCCAGGATGTCGAGATTGCGGATTTTCTCCAGGTCGCCGGGCTGGATCAATTTTCGGGTCAATACCCTGGCGATGGCGTTGTCCTGCATCGGCGAGGTGCCCTTGAGCAGCGGATCGAGCACGATGCGGTTCATGAACAGGTCCACCCGGTCGGCGGCTTCAGCGTCCTTTTTCGAGTCGGTGGCGGGATGGACGACGTTGAGGTTGAGGGTGATGCCGATCCTGAGCGGCCCTTTGGCCGCGCCCCGCATGGATTCGACCGCCAGCCCGTGCGAGAGCAGGATATGGTGCAAAGCCTTCAAGGCCGCGCCGAGGTCCTTCTGGCCGGGAGCGTGGTCGCCCAGGAAGTAGCCCAGGAAGGCCGCCACCCAGGGTTCGTTGTGGGTGAACCAGGTCGTCACCCGGTCGCCGAGACGTTCGGTGACGATCCGGGCGTAGTCGGCAAAATGATAGGCCGTTTCGCGGTTCGTCCAGCCGCCCTGGTCTTGCAGCGGCTGGGGCAGGTCCCAGTGGAACAGGCAGACGTAAGGCTCGATCCTGCGCTTGAGCAGCTCGTCCACCAGGCGGTCGTAGAAGTCCAGCCCCCGGGGGTTGACCGCCCCGGTCCCGGCGGGCAGGATGCGGGTCCAGGCGGTTGAGAAGCGATACGCCTGAAGGCCGAGTTCGGTCATCAGGCGTATGTCATCTTTATAACGGTGGTAATGGTCAGCGGCGGCGTCCGCATTTTCGTCATTGGCGACCTTGCCGGGCGTGTGCGAGAAGGTGTCCCAGATCGAGACGCCCTTGCCGTCTTCGTCCCAGGCTCCTTCGATTTGGTAGGCGCTGGTGGCGCAGCCCCAGGTGAAATCTTGCGGGAAGGTCAGTTTCATGTCAACCACCTCGGTTCGAGATCAGGATGGCGACGGTTGCCAGGCACAGGCACGCGGAAAGCGCCAGGAAGGCGAGGCAGCCCGGCGCAAACCGGCGGACGAGGGTCCACAACCAGAAGGCATTCAAGGCTTTGACTGCCACAGGCTGGGCTTTGCGCAGGGCGTCGGATATGTCGATTTCGGGTTCGGGGGAAAAGGTTTGCGCCGGGGGCGGGGCCGGCTTCGGCTTCGGTGCGGCTCTCAGGCGCAGGCTCTCAGGGACGGTGGCCTGGCTGCCGCAATAGGGGCAGGGGATACGGACGGCGCCCGGCAGCGGCTCGACCGGGCCGCCGCAGGCAGGGCAGGGGAAGGTGGTTTCGGTCATGGTTTTCCTGTCTTTGGTGGGTTATACCCTTCAATTGTACTGCCATTCGCCTTTCCAGGTTTCGATGTTGGACGAAGGGGCCGGACAGCCGTGAACAAGGAGCCGATCCTGGGCGGCTTGCGGAGGCGCGTTGGCTGCGCAGGCAGCATAAGTCAACTTTGTAGCCTGCGTAATCCTAATATGTTGGCAACATAGTTCAAGTATCCCGGCAAGATAGTTCAAGTATGTCGGCAACATAGTTTAGGTATCTCGGCAACATAGTTTAAGTATGTCGGCAATATAGTTCAAGTATCTCGGCAATATAGTTCAAGTATGTCGGCAAGATAATCGCAATATCCCGCCGGGATGATCCAGGCATCCAGGTTGGGAACCGAAAGACCCTTATGAACCCGGCAAATCCCTTGAGAAAACCATCACAAGAGACGATGGGCGAAAGTATAATAAGCCCGTATGGACACTCCCAGCACCCCCCTGGTCGAAATGCAAGACGTGGTCAAGGTCTATTCCACCGCCGCGGGAGATTTCGCCGCGCTCAGGGGCGTCAGCTTGCGGGTGCAGCCGGGCGAATTCCTGGGCATCATCGGCAAATCGGGGGCGGGCAAATCCACCCTGCTGAACATGATCTCCGGCGTGGACGACCTGACCGGCGGCCGCGTCACCGTCCGGGCGGACGGGCGGGAGGTGGACGTGCATGCCCTCGACGAGAACGACCTGGCCCTGTGGCGCGGCCAGACCATGGGCGTGATCTACCAGTCGTTCCAACTGCTGCCGATGCTGACCCTGGTCGAGAACATCACCCTGCCGATGGACCTGTGCGGGTTGTACCAGCCGCGCCAGTCCCGCCAGCGGGCGCTGGAACTGCTCGAACTGGTGGAACTCGAAGAGCACGCCAACAAACTCCCGGCCTTCATCTCCGGCGGGCAGCAGCAGCGGGTGGCGATTGCTCGCGCCCTGGCCAACGACCCGGCCATCCTGATCGCCGACGAACCCACCGGCAGCCTCGACTCAGTCACCGCCGACCACATCTTCGACGTGTTCCGGCGGCTGGTGGAGGAGCAGGGCAAGACCATCATCATGGTCACGCACGATAACAGCCTGATCCCGCGCTTTACGCGGCATTTGCAGCTTGCGGACGGGGAAATCGTCAGCGAGGGGACGCTGACCATAACGGGAGCCGGCCGGAGGTCCCGATGACGAACCGGACGGGTAAGCCTGCTCCCGTTACCGACGCGTCTCCCATCATCCAGATCCGGGAGGTGGTCAAGACGTTCAAGAACGCCGCCGGGGAGTTCACCGTGCTCAAGCGCGTCAACCTGGATATTTACCCCGGCCAGTTCGTTTCGATTGTCGGCAAGTCGGGCAGCGGCAAGTCCACCCTGCTGAACATGATCACCGGCATTGACCACCCGACCTCGGGGCAGGTGGTGATCGGCGGGACCGACATCTACAAGATGACCGAGAGCCGGCGCTCGCTCTGGCGCGGGCGCAACCTGGGGATTATCTTCCAGTTCTTCCAGTTGATGCCGATGCTGACCCTGCTCGAAAACGTGATGCTGCCGATGGATTACGTGAACCACGGCGGTTTCGACGAGCGTCCCGAACGGGCGATGGACCTGCTCAAGCTGGTGGGGCTGGAACAGTTCGCCCATAAACTGCCGCTGGCGGTCTCGACCGGGCAACAGCAGTCGGCGGCGATTGCGCGTGCCCTGGCCACCGACGCGCCCTTGCTGGTGGCCGACGAACCCACCGGCAACCTGGATTCGCGCTCGGCGGAGCACATCTTCGACCTGTTCGAGCAGTTGGCCGCCCAGGGCAAAACAATCGTGATGGTGACCCACGACCCGTCGCTGACCCTGCGGACCTCGCGCAACGTGATCATTTCGGACGGCGAGTTGATTGACGAGACGGTGGCGCGGGCGCTGTCGCTGCTGACCCACCCCCAGATGATGGCCGTGACCCGCCGCGCCGAGCGCGTGTCGTTCCCGCCGCTGCGCACGATCATCCGCCAGGGCGAGCACGTGGACACTTTTTACATGATCATCCACGGCGAGGTGGACGTGGTGCTGCAAGGCAGGAAGAAGGAAGACGCGGTGGTGGCCCGGCTCACGGCCGGCGATTTCTTCGGTGAGATCGAGTTGATGCGCGGCGGCAGGTCCATTGCCAACGTGCGCGCCGGCCCGGACGGACCGGTCGAGCTGCTTTCCCTGCCGCGGGACGAGTTCCTGCGCGTGGTCCGGGAATCCCCGCTGACCGAGGAGACCCTGGGCCGGATCGTCCAGCACCGCCTGAAGGAGAACCAATCCGCCGACCGGCGGAGGAAATTGAGATTGTTTGGATGACGAAAGAGTGCGATGCACTTCCCAAAGGTATGACCTATGCGCCCAAGATGGCGAAAAGTAATTTCAGATCTGGTGGATAACAAAATGCGCACCGCGCTGGTGGTCCTGTCCATCGCGGTGGGCGTGTTTTCGATTGGGGTCATCTCCGGGGCGTATGCCATCATCTCCAACGACATGAGCGCCAGCTACGCCGCCAACGCGCCTTCCAACATCGAACTGCGGATGGCCGATTTCGACGAAAGTGTGCTGGAGACGGTGCGGAACACGAACGGGATTGCCGAAGCCGAGGCGCGGCGCGTGTTCAGCATCCGGGTGCGCGCGCCCGGCACGAACAGGTGGACCGCGCTCGACCTGGTGGCTTTCGACGATTTCGAGGCCAACCGGGTCAACCTGTTGATCCCGGTCGAGGGGCAGGGCGCGCCCGGCAAACGCCAGGTGGTGCTCGAACGGGATGCCCTGACCCGCGTGGACGTGGAGGTTGGCGGGCTGCTCGAATTCGAGTTACCGGACGGCTCGATCAAGTCCATGCCGATGGTGGGCGTGGTTCAGGATACGGCCATGGGCGCCGGGGATTTCCTGGCCGCGCCTTACGCTTACATTACGACCAGTACCCTGCAATATTTACATGAGCCGCAGGACTTCAACCGCATCTACGCCACCGTGTCCGATGGCGGGGACGACATCCTCCACATCCGCGACCTGGGCGCAGGCCTGAAAGACCGGCTCGAAAAGGGCGGCGCGTACGTCGTCCGCTCGCGCTTCTCGGAGACGCACACCCACCCGCTGGCAGACACCACCAACGCCATCCTGGGCATCCTGATGGCGCTCGGCATATTGATCGTCTTCCTGTCCAGTTCGCTGATCGCCAACACCCTGGCGGCCCTGCTCCAACAGCATACGCGCCACATTGGGATCATCAAACTCGTCGGCGGGCGCGGGCGGCAGGTGCTGGCGATGTACCTGGCGTTGATCATGGCTTTCGGGGCGCTGGCCCTGCTGGTGGCGGTCCCGCTCGGCGGCCAGGGCGCTTACGGACTGGCGGCTTTCATCGCCGGTGAGTTGAACTTTACCCTGCTCGGCTACCGGATCGTGCCGACGGCGCTGCTGATCCAGGTTTTGGTCGGGCTGCTCGTCCCGTTGATCGCGGGACTCGTGCCGGTGATTAATGGCTCGCGGGTCACGGTGCTGAAAGCCATCAGCGGCGAAGCGGCCCGGGACGAAGGAGGCAGGCCCAAAGTCGAGGGGCGGGTCTCGCGCTTCGACCGGTTCCAGACCCGGGTCACGGTTGCGCTGGCGAGACGGGGCATCCACATCCCCAGGCCGCTGGTTATCTCGCTGCGGAACACCTTCCGCCGCCGCGGCCGCCTGATCCTGACCCTGTTCACGCTGACGATGGGCGGGGCGATCTTCATCGCGGTCTTCAACGTGCGCGTTACCCTGCACGACTATATTGGCGCCATCAGCCGCTATTTCGTGTCTGATGTGTCGCTGGATTTCGAGGCGCCTTACCGCCTGAGTGAGATGGAACAGGCCGTGATGAAGGTGGAGGGCGTGACGCGGGTGGAAGGCTGGCAGTTCGTCAGCGGCGAGCTGCTGGACGAAACCGGCATGGTGCTGGAAAACCTGAACGTTTTTGCGCCGCCTGCAAAGAGTGAATTGATCGAGCCGATCCTGGTGGCCGGCCGCTGGATCGAGCCTGGGGATGTGCGCAAGTTTGCGGTCAGTGAAGCCATTTTCAAATATTATCCCGACCTCCAGCCGGGAGACCGGTTGAAAATACGCGTGCTCGGCAAGGACGAGACCTGGGAAGTGATCGGCATCTTCAAATTCGTGGACCGGGAAGGGCTGCTGGCCTACGCCCCTTACGAATACGTGTCGCGCCTGACGAATTACGCCAACCGGGCCTTTATGTTCCGGCTGGTGACGGTCCAGCACGACCGGGCCTACCAGGACGCCAAAGCCGAGGAGCTGGACGCCGTCCTGCGCGAGCGCGGCTTCAAGTTGCTCTCCGCCGAAGCAGGCAGCGCCTCGCTGGACACCGCGGTCGAAAGCCTCGACACGCTGGTGGTCTTCCTGCTCATCATGGCCGTGCTGACGGCCACGGTCGGCTCGATGGGGCTGACCGGCACGATGGGCATGAACGTGCTGGAGCGGACGCGGGAGATCGGCATCACGCGCGCCATCGGCGCCACCGACCGGATCATCATGCTGACGGTGATGGTCGAGGGGATGCTTATCGGGGCGATCTCGTGGGGGCTGGGGGCGGTGCTGTCCGTCCCGTTTACGATGCTGCTGGCGCGCATCGTCAGCCTGGCGGTATTCGAAACGCCGATTGACATTGTCTATACCCTCAACGGGTACGTCCTCTGGCTCGGGCTGGTGCTGGCGCTTTCGGCGCTGGCGAGCGTCATCCCGGCCCGCAACGCCGCCCGGTTGACGATCCGGGAGGTGCTGGCGTATGAGTAACCGGGGACGGAGTCGAACGTCTCCCGACGTTCGCTGTCAAAAATCAGGAGATTTTTGACTCCGTCCCGAAGGTTGTCGTAAAAGCGGCAAACTCTGGCGGAAAACCCTTCGGCAAGCTCAGGACAAGCCTTCGGGACGTTTATCTTTTCAACTCATTTGAAACACACCCGTTTCAAAAGAAGAATTCAGGAAGGTCTCTATGAAAACAAAGCTTTATCACTGGATAATTCTGGCGGCGGTATTTGCCCTCGTCCTGTCCGCTTGCGGGCCGCAGGCCGAAGCGACGCCCGAACCGCAGGCCGCCGCCGCGCCTGCCGGGGTGATCGCCGAAGGCCACGTCGTGCCGGGCCGCGACCTCGTCCTGTCGTTCGCGGTGCGCGGGCGGGTGGACGGAATCCTGGTCGAGGAGGGGCAGGCCGTCCGCAAAGGGGACGTGCTCATCCGCCTCGCCGACCGGGAGCAGGCCGAAGCCGCCGTCGCGGCCGCCAGCCTCGAACTGACCGCCGCCCAGCAGGCCTACGACGAATTCGTCCGCAATGCGCCGTCCAATTCGGCGGCGGACTGGCAGGCGTACATGCAGTCCCAGGTTGCGCGAGGTGAAGCCGAAAAGAAATGGGAAGCCCTCAACCTCGATACCATTGACGACCGGATTGACGACGCCGAAGCCGAAGTCCAGGACATGCAGGAGGCCCTCGACGACGCCCGGAAAGAGTTCGACAAATATGCGGACCTGAACGAGAACAACGCCTCCCGCCAGCGCGCCGCCGACGACCTCGAAGCCGCCCAGGAAGATTACAACGCAGCGGTGCGGGACCTGGAAGCTGTCCGCCGCGAAAAGGACGTTATCCGCGCCGGGCTGGACCAGGCCCTGGCTGCCGAGGCCGAGGCCAAACGCAAGTTCGAGGCCACCCTGAGCGGACCGGATGCCGAGCAACTGGCCCTGCTCCAGGCCCGGCTGGATAACGCCCAGGCCCAGTCCGCCGCGGCTGAAGCCGCACTGGGGAACTACGATCTCACCGCCCCCTTCGACGGCGTCGTGATGGAGGTCAATCCCCTCCCCGGCGAGTGGACCGGGCCGGAGAGTTGGGCCGTTGTCCTGGCCGATACCGGCCGCTGGTACGTCGAGACCAGCGACCTGACCGAACTCGAAGTGGTGGACGTGGCCGTCGGGCAGAAAGTCGAGATTGTGGCCGATGCCCTGCCGGAGGTCACATTGACGGGCGTGGTCGAGGAGATCAGCCGGACCTTCAAGGCCCAGGGCGGCGACATCCTCTACACCGTCCGTATCCGCCTCGAAGGGTTCGACCCGTCCCTGCGCTGGGGGATGACGGTCGAAGCGACCTTCGAGCCGCTGGAATAGGAAACTTTAAGGTTGTATAGACAAACTAGAACATTTGTTGGATTGAATTCGGATAAAAACAGTGTAATAATGGAAAGGCTCCGAAAAAAGCAAAACCAGGGAAACCCGGCGACGCAAAGTCATGGGTCTAAAGTCGAATATCATCAAATATAAGACTATGATTGCCAGACTGTCGAAAATGGCTAAACCGTCGAAAGACGGTGTCGCAAAGCCAGGCATCTAAAATCGGCATAGCGCTGATCAAGAACGACCGGCTGACCGAAAGGTAAAACCGGGGAAACCCGGCGGCGCAAAGTTATGGGCCTAAAGTTGTGAAAGAACGACCAGGGCTGCCAGACTACCGAAGAGCATTATCAGGGATGACAGGAATGTCATCCCTGTTTTTTAAGAAGAATCTATCCTGAAATTCGCTACCGTACATCGAACCCTTTTTGCCGCGAATTACGCAAATTTTCACGAATTTTATTAGTGAGCCTACTGCAAAAAGGTCGTTTACCACAGAGAACACATAGTACACAGAGAATTAAATTAAGAAGAACTCTGTGCTCTCCGTGATCTCTGTGGTGAGTTTTTGCAGTGGAGTCATTAGTCCATTCGCGTGAATTCGTGAAATTCGCGGCTCGAAATCTTTTACCAAACCGAAACTCAACTCAAATATACGATGGAAATCGCTCAGAACAACAATCTCGAAGCCAAAATTTAGTAACTTTACGTCTCTGCGGCTTGGCTTTGAAGAATATTTGGATGGATCTTTAACCGACCACATCAGAAACTCCCGGGCCGGGCGGTGATACAATCACAGCGGCAAAAAACTGGAGGCCGAATGGACCCATCGAAACTGCGCGCCCGCTACCGTCGTATCATCTTCTTCTTTGCCCGCGTGGCCCTGGGCGTGATCTTCTGGGAGATAGCCCTCCCGCGCCTGGGATTGCGCCGCCTGTCCCGGCGCAACCGCTCGGAGCGCTACACCCGCATCGCCAGCCGCTTCCGCCTGCTGGCGATCAACCTCGGCGGATTGATGATCAAGGTTGGGCAGTTCCTCTCGTCCCGGCTGGATGTGCTGCCGTTGGAGATCACCGAAGAACTGTCGGGGTTGCAGGATGAAGTCCCGGCGGAGGAATTTGCCGGTTTGCGCAAGCAGGCCGAAGTCGAGTTTGGCGCTCCGCTCGAGGAAAAATATGCCTGGTTCGATGAAACCCCTTTAGCGGCAGCCTCCCTCGGGCAGGCGCACCGCGCCCGTCTCCATCCACAGGATGCGGAAACGCACGGGTTTAGCGAGGTGGTGGTCAAGGTCCAGCGCCCGTTCATCGAGCAAGTCGTCGAAATAGACCTGAAAGCCCTGCGCCAGGTGGCGGGCTGGCTGGAAAAGTACAAGCCGATCCGCAAGCGGGCCGATGTGCGCGCCCTGGTGGAGGAGTTCGCGGCCACCACCTACGGGGAGATTGACTACCTGGCCGAAGGGCGCAATGCCGAGACCTTCGGGGCCAATTTCAAGGACCATCCCCGCGTGCATGTGCCGCGTCTTGTCTGGCCGCTGACCACCAAGCGGGTGCTGACCCTCGAAAACGTATTTGCGATCAAGATCAGCGATTACGATGCCATCACCGCGGCCGGGATCGAGCGGGGCGAAGTGGCGCGGGAACTGTTGGCAACCTATCTCCAGCAGATATTCGAGGACGGTTTCTTCCACGCCGATCCGCACCCCGGCAATCTCTTCATCACCCCCCTGGACGGCTCGGACGAGAACGGCCGCCGGGACTGGAAACTGACCTTCGTGGATTTCGGCATGGTGGGCCACATGCCCGACAATCTGCGTGACGGCCTGCGGGAAATGGTGATGGGCGTCGGCTTGCGGGACGCGGGACGGGTCGTCAAAGCCTACCAGACCCTCAACGTGCTGCTGCCCGGCGCCGACCTGAAACTGATCGAAATGGCCGAGGCGCAGCTCTTCGACCGTTTTTGGGGCAAAAGCATGAGCGAGCTGCGCCAGATAGATGTGGCCGAGATGCACCGTTTTGCCCTGCAATTCCGCGAGCTGATGTACGAGATGCCCTTCCAATTGCCGCAGAACCTGCTTATGTTCGGGCGCACGGTCGCCATCCTTTCGGGGATGTGTACCGGCCTCGACCCGGATTTCAACCTGTGGGCGCAGATCACGCCTTACGCAACCAAACTCATTGCCGAGGAAGGCGCGTCCAACTGGCGCACCTGGCTGGAGGAAGCCGGCGAGATATTTAAGATCATCATTGCCCTGCCGGGACGCACCGACCGGGTGCTGACCCAGATGGAGCGCGGCAATTTCGCCGTCCAGATGCCGCAGGTCAGCCGGCAGATGATGTACGTCGAAAAGGCGGTCAACCGCCTGGCGGGGAGCCTGGTCTTCACCGGGATGCTGGTCGGAGGCGCGCTCCTGTACGGTTCCGATCCGCTCCTCGGCCGCCTCATCCTCGGACTTTCAGGCCTGCCCCTGTTATGGACGATTTTCTTCGCCCGGGGCCACCGTCCCTGGCCGTAGAATCTTCCCGAACAATATTTTTAACGCAAAGGCGCAAAGCCACAAAGTATTCATGAAAAGATTTCATCCCGAAGGCTTGCAAAAAGCGCAGCCGGGATGGTGAAAACCCGTAACGCGAGATTTATCCCGCTCGATTAGCCGGGAGACCCTTCGGTCGCCAAAAACGCTCCCTCAGGGTGACATTGAATCTGTGATCCACTGAAATAAGCAATGAAAAAACCCGTGGGTCACACGGGTTTTGTTTTCAAAATGGTGAAGGTTTTTTGTTTGAGTTGGCTGGCCCAGCGGCGGACCGGCGGCAGCCGCAGGATCAGCAGCAGGGCAACCAGGATGGCGAAGACCAGCGGCTTGACGATGTCCCCGCTCAGGCCGACCAGGTCGCCTTTCTTGGCCCAGGCAAAGTGGATGACGGCGGTGATCCCGGCCAGGTAGACTAGCTTGTGGAGGGTCTTCCAGCCGCTGCCCATGCGCTTCATCCACCACTTGAAGGAGGTGATCGCCAGCGGCAGCAGGATCAGGAAGGTGGTAATGCCCATCAGCATGTAAGGCTTGGTCGCGGTGCCTTCGGTGAAGAATTTCAGGCTGAAGCCGTAGTCCAGTCCGACGAAGGAGAGCATGTGCAGGCTGGCGTACATGAACGAGTACAGCCCCAGCGCCCGGCGGCGTTTGAGCAGTTCGCGCCAGCCGAAGAGGGTGTTGAGCGGCGTGCAGGCCAGCGACAGGGTCAGGAAGATGATGGCGTGGTAGCCGGTCCACTGGCTGATGGCCTGGATCGGGTTGACGGTCAGGTTATCGGTCAGGCCGCGGACGACCAGCCAGGCCAGCGGGTACCAGCCGAACAGGTGGATGCTGATTTGCAGGGGAGTGTAGCGTGGTTTTTTCATGGGCGTCTTTCATAGGGTGCGTCGCACCAGGTTTAAATGGGGTTGTTTCGGGCTGAGAAAAATCCTGCTTTACGGGATGAGCCAATCGGTAAGGTGCGACGCACTCGCGTCATTAATAGTTTACCTTCAGATCCATGCCCGCGTACAGGCTGGCGACTTCTTCTTCATAGCCGTTGAACATCAGCGTCTCGCGGCGCTTGAGTTCGCCGATCCGCCGCTCGGAGGCCTGCGACCAGCGCGGGTGGTCCACTTCGGGATTGACGTTGGAGTAGAAGCCGTATTCGTTCGACGCGACCGCGTTCCACAGGGTGGCGGGCTGTTCCTCGACCAGTTCGATCTTGACGATGGACTTGATGCTCTTGAACCCATACTTCCACGGGACGACCAGGCGGATGGGCGCGCCGTTCTGGTTGGGCAACATGCCGCCATACAGCCCGGTCCCCAGGAGGGTCAGGCGGTGGTAGGCCTCGTCCAGGCGCAGGCCTTCCTGGTAGGGCCAGGGATAGAAGGGACTGCGCTGGCCGGGCATTTCATCCGGGCGGTAGACGGTCTCGAAGCGGACGAATTTGGCGCTGGCCATCGGCTCGACGGCCTTGAGCAGCTCGCCGAGTTCGAATCCCATCCAGGGGATGACCATGCTCCAGGCTTCCACGCAGCGCAGGCGGTAGATGCGTTCCTTCTGGTCGAACATCGCCAGCAGGTCTTCGATCCCGAAGGTCTGCGGTTTGTGGACCAGGCCGCCGACTTCCACCGTCCAGGGTTTGGGGTTGAACTTGGGGGACAGGCGGGCGACGCCTTCCTTGTCGGTGGTGAATTCGTAGAAGTTGTTGTAATTGGTGATCTCGTCGAACGAGTTGACCGGGTCGCCCAACTCGTCGGTCTGGTCCGAGGCCGGGACGGGAGTCGAGTTCCCGGTCCCGTTCGCGGCCCCGCCCGGCTGGGGTTTGGGGGCGCAGGCGGCCAACAAGGCCCCGGCGCTGACGATCCCCATCGCTTTCAAAAAGTCACGCCGCGAGAAGTACGCGCTCTCCGAGGTGATCTCGGACGACGGGACCGCGACATGTTTGAGTTTGTTATCCATTGTGGCCTCCAATAAATACGATAAACCTTGTCTATTTTAAAGGGTGCGAATTAATCTTGTGTGAGAGGGCTATCCTTTTGTGCCGAGTTTTTCCGTAATGCGGAATTTATTCCGCAACCAAAAGGCGACATAACTGCCTGCACCTGTGGTGCGGCACAGGTGAGCCTGCCGAAGGGTCGCGTGACAAGATTTGCGCGCGCAATGCAAATGTTGAGCGGTAATACTATGAAACAGGCGCATGGTTTGCCGGAAAAATCTTTAGGGTCTCGTTCTACGGGTACGCCTCGGCCAGCAGGGCCTGGATGGCTTCCTCGGTTTGGGCATACGACCCTTCGCCGATATGGGCGTAGCGGATGTGGCCGCGCTTGTCAATCAGGTACATCGTGGGCCAATACTGGTTCTTGTACGCCCGCCAAGTCGCGCCGTCGTTGTCCACGGCTATGGGGTAGGGCACGTCCAGGTCAACCAGGGCCTGCTTCAGGTTGTCCAGGTCGGCTTCGTAGGAAAACTCCGGGAAGTGGTTGCCGATCACCACCAGGCCGTCCTCGGCGTATTGTTCATGCCAGCCCCTCAACGAGGGGATCACGTGACGGCAGTTAATTCAGCCGAAAGTCCACATCTCCAGCAGCACCACCTTGCCGCGCAGGTCCGCCAGGCGCAGCGGGGCCTCGGTGTTGAGCCAGGTCTCGTTGGTCAGTTCGGGAGCCTGGCCTTTGTCGGGCAGGTTGGCGCGCGGCGCGTCCGTTGCGCCGGGCAGGCTGGCGCAGCCGGTGAGCAGGATCAGGGCAAGCGCAATCAATTTCCGCATGGTGTCTCCTTTTCGAGTTACGCCAAGTGTAAAAGGAAGATATTACGAAAGTCTTAACGGGGTCTGACAGGAGTGTGAAACTTTTTAATCGTAACGCAAAATACATTTGCGCCTGAAAAGCGACATGAATGTCGCAAAATGGCGATATGAATGTCGCGTTACGGCTTTGGCAAGTGGAAGAAGAAGCGCGTCCCCCTCCCCAATTCACTTTCCACGCCGATCTGCCCCCCGTGAGCTTCGACGATGCCGCGGGCGATGGCCAGCCCCAGCCCGGCCCCGCCGGTCGAGCGGTTGCGGGACTTCTCGCCCCGGTAGAAACGCTCGAAGATCTTGGGGACGTCTGCGGCCGGGATGCCCTCGCCCGTATCCGAGACGGAAACGGTCACGCGACCGTCGGCCTGCCCGGCGAGCACGGACACGGTCCCGCCCTCGGGCGTATACCGCAGGGCGTTGCCCACCAGGTTGTTGAGCACCCGGGCGATGCGCTGCACGTCCATCGTGACCGGGTCCACGCCGGAGCCGAGGCTCACTTCCAGAGTCACCCGCTGACGGGCGGCCAGCGCCGAGAAACTTTCCAGCGTGTCTGAAAGCAGATCGGACAGCGACGCAGGCGACAGGTCCAGTTTGAGACCGCCGGCGTCAATCTGCGACATTTCGAACAGGTCGCTGATCAGGTCCGACAGGTTCTGGATGTCGCGTTGGGCCGTCCGCAGGTAACGCTGGCGGGTTTCCTCGTCCTCCACCATCCCGTCGGCCAGGGCCTCGACGATGGCGCGCACCGAAGCCAGCGGGGTTTGCAAGTCGTGGCCGGCCCAGGCCACCAGGTCGCGGCGCAGGGCATCGAGTTCCTTCTGGCGGGATTCGGCGGCTTCGAGCCGGGCGGCCATGGCGTTGAAGGTCTCGGACAATGCCGCCAGTTCATCTTTACCGCGCACCGGGACGCGTGCCCCCAGGTCGCCGCGTTCGATCTGGCGGGCGGCCTGGTCGAGGTCGCCGATCCGCCCGGTCAGGGTGGAGGCCAGGAAGAAGCCCAGCACGGTGGCGATGCCCCCGGCGAAGATCAGCAGCACGGTGGCGAGCATCAGGTCGTGCTGGCTGGCGAACATCAGCCGGGCCGTGACCCACACGTTGACGAAGGTGAGGGCGCTGGCCAGGGCGTAACTGCCCAGCAGCGACCAGCGCAGGGTGGGGGAGCGTTCGATCCAGCCGTAGCGGTAGGCCAGGTAGCCAGCTCCCGCCGAAATGACCGCCGTGGCGCTCAGGAACTGGGCCATGGCGCCCAGATCGCTCATCGGCGGTTTCATCAGCAGGTAGAAAATGCCCAGCGCCGCGCCGACGATCAGCGCAATGCCGAGGACGAAGCGTACAGTGGCGGACGTCTTTTGATTTGTGCGGGTAGTCATAGGGTTTGTTTGTAGTAACGACTTCGGTCGCTGAATGATGGCCGTTGCAATAACGACTGAATTCGTTACTACGTTTTAGGGTTCGAATTTATACCCCACCCCCCAAACCGTCAGCAAATGTTTGGGGTTGGCAGGATCGGCTTCGATCTTCTCCCGCAGCCGCCGGATGTGGACCGTGACGGTGCTGGGGTCAATGAAATCTGACAGGCCCCAGATGTTTTCGAGCAACTGGTCCCGCGAGAAGACCTGGCGCGGGTGGCGGGCGAGGTGGTGGAGCATGTCGAACTCTTTGGCGGTCAGGTTGATCTCCTCGCCGCGCACATTGACCAGGCGGGTCTGCGGGTCAAGCGAGATGTCGGCGAAGGTCAGGGCGGTTTCACGCGGCGATTCGCCCTCGGTCTTGGCCCGGCGCAGCACCGCCCGCACCCGGCTGACGAGTTCCTGCGGGCTGAAGGGCTTGACCACGTAATCGTCGGCGCCCAGCTCCAACCCGGCGATGCGGTCGGTCTCCTCGCGGCGGGAGGTCAGCAGGATGATCGGCGCGTCGGAACGGTCACGCAGGTGGCGGGTCAGGGTAAATCCGTCCACCTGGGGGAGCATCACGTCCAGGATCACGAGGTCCGGCATCCGCGTGGCAAAAGCCTGCTGCGCGGCGCGTCCATCCGCAAAATGCTGGATTTCGAAACCCGCCCGCCTGAGATACAGGCTGACGACTTCGGCAATGCTGGGTTCGTCTTCGACAATGGCAATCAGGGTCATGGGAGTATTTTAGTGAAGGGTGATTATGAAGGTGTATCTAAATTATTACACAAATATTAAGAGTTGGCGGGTCTTATTTATCCTTGTGTAAGGATTTCGCCGCCGTTTCGTAAGGTTTGCCCGCTATCATGCGAGAAATTGGCAGCCTTGAGGGTGCGTCGCACCGTGTTTAGCGGAAGCCTCTTTAGCTGACACTGATCCCGTTGAACGGATGCGTTCACAAGGTCAGGTGCGACGCACTCGCCCAGGGCGCGAAAAACCCAAACTGGAGGAACCTGTGTTCAAGAAAACTTTGATGTTCGTGCTCGTTTTTACTTTCCTGCTGGCGGCTTGCGGGCCGGCTGCGGCGACGCCCGACGTGATGATGGACAAGGGCGATGAGATGATGACCGAAGAACCCCATTCCGGCGACGCCATGATGGACGAAAAGCCCACCGAGGAAGCCATGATGGACGATTCGAAGGATGATTCGATGGACGACGAGGCGATGATGGACGCCCCGGCCTGGTTCGCGGTCTCCTTTACCGATGCCCGCACCGGACAGGCGTTCAGCATCAGCGATTTCAAGGGGAAAGTGGTGCTGGTGGAAACCCTGGCCCAGTGGTGTTCGAACTGCAAGCAGCAGCAGGGACAGGTGGTGGAACTCCACAAATTGCTCGGCGAACGGGACGATTTCGTCAGCGTCGGCCTGGACATTGACACCAATGAGACCCTGGATGACCTGTCCAGCTACGTCCAGGCCAACGGTTTCGACTGGCTGTATTCGGTCGCCACCCCCGACGTGGCGCGTGAGATCGGCAACCTGTACGGGGCGCAGTTCCTGAACCCGCCCTCGACCCCGATGCTGATCGTGGACCGTCACGGCGAAGCCCATCCGCTGCCGTTCGGGATCAAGAGCGCCCAGGAACTGTACGACGCCTTGCAGCCGTACCTCGAAGGCGATATGTAACCATGGGGAATAGCCACAGAGACACCGAGTCACGGAGATTTTGGGGAGAGGCTCGTCAAAGGAACGCCCAAGCATAAAAATCTCTGAGCCTCTGCGACTCTGTGGCTAAACCCATCTGGATTTGGAACCCGGAAAATTTATGAACTTCGATGCCATTTTTACCTCGTTGAGCCTCGGCCTGCTCGCCACCACCAGTCCTTGCGTGCTGCCGCTCTACCCCGGATTTTTGGCCTATCTCAGCGGCGGACAGGATGGACTCGAAAACCGGCGCGGGCGTTACTTCCTGGGCCTGTTTGTGCTGCTGGGTGTGCTGGCGATGATGCTGGCCCTCGGCCTGGTCATCGCCCTGCTGTCGGTCTCAGTTGGGCGGGCGCTCTCGCTCCTCATCCCCGCCGCCGACCTGCTGATCATCGGCCTGGGCGCGCTGCTCCTGCTCGACCGGAATCCGTTCAAGGCGCTGCCGCAGGTCCGGGTCCCGGCGCTCAAGAATCCCTATTTCAACGCTTTCGTCTACGGCCTGCTCTACGGGCCGATTGCCCTGCCGTGTTCCGGTCCGCTGGTGGTGGGGATCTTCGCCTACTCGCTGACCGCGGCCGAGGTCTTCAGCAAACTGTCCGTGTTCCTGTGGTTTGGGCTGGGATTCGGCGCGCCGCTGTTGGTCCTGTCCCTGCTTTCGGGGGCCTTGCAGCGCAGCCTGACGCGCTGGTTCGCCCGCAACGCGCGCCTGGTCAACCTGATCGGCGGCATCCTGCTGGTTGGGATCGGGATTTATGACCTGTTCCTCAACCGGGAGTTGATCGCAGCCTTTATGCGGCCTTGAGATAGCTTTCCAATCACCCCTCTTTCTTTTGGAGAAGCAAACCGGATTCCTGCGGGAATCCGGTTTTGTGTTAAAAAGGGGTATGGATTTGCGCTTTTCCGATGTAAAATATTGTAAAGTATTTGGCGTGGTATACTCCAAATAGCCAGCGAATATACCGGATCACAGGGAATCTTATGCGCATTGACAAACATCTTCGCGCCGACCAGGAAAATATTAAACGTTTCCTCACTGCACTTGGCGGCGGGGCAGTCATGTTGGGCAACAGCAAGTACGCCCGTCCCAGTTTCTTCATTTACGCCCACAGTTTCATCCGTGAGTATATTGAAGAAGGCTTCTTCAAAAAGGGAGAATTCCTCATCACAGCTCTCGAAGATGGCGGATTCCCCTCGGATGACGGGCCGGTTGCCGCAATGCGCAAGGACCAGGAGAAGAGCCGCAAAGCCGCCGAACTGATGATCACCGCCGCCCGGAACTGGCAGGAAGGCGACGAGGTTGCCCGCACCGAGGTCGGTTGGGCCACCAGCCAATACACGGCGGCCCTCCGCGAACACCTGGAACGGCTCAAGACCCGTATCTTCCCGTTGCTCGAACAGACCATCACCATCGAGGAGGAATACCGGGTCTCGGAGGGGATCAACAACGTCCATTTCGAGAACAGCCTGGAAACCGGCGCGGATAAATATGTCAAGATGATCCAGGAGTTGGAAGAAGAATTGAGTGACTGGAAGTAGGTTGGCAAGCATTGGCATTGTTTGGGTGGAGTTTCCCTGTGAAAGCAGAGACTCCACCTTTTTCGTTCCCGTCAGGTTAAGCCCTGGCTGTCACATCCCTGGTAATTGAGAGGATTCCTTCGTCAAGACTATCGAAGGACGAAAATTCCATTGCCCGGATGTTGACTATCATCTATAATCTGGAAATTCTGATAGGGATGTCCCAAAGGCGCATACATCCCCGAAAATCCCTCAAAAGCGGAGGAAAAGATGGCTGACACAGTTTATTCCATAATTCGCCCGATGGGGCTGGCAGGGCTGCTGGACAGGGCGATCAGTCTATACCGTCAGAACTTCATCAAATTCATTGGGATTATTGCGATTCCATTCATCCCTTTGATGGTCATTCAAACCGGGTTGACCCTGGTCTCGACCACATCCCTGGCTGAAAGGCTCAGCACCTATACCAACAGTTCCAACCCCCTCGATCTATTCACCCCGTCGGTGGTTGGCGCTTATTTAGGTTCGATCCTGTTCCTGGTTTTAAATTTCATTTTTGTCCAGGGATTGGCCTCGGCTGCCCTGACCCGGGCCGTGGCGAATAATTATGTGGGCAAGCCGGTCGAGATCCTGGAGTCATATAGATCCTTGAGCAATTCGTGGGGACGGCTGGTGATCGCCCTCCTGGCGGTTGGCATCCTGATCATCCTCCTGATTTTGTGGACCATCATTCCCTGTATCGGCACTTTTACCGGACCCGGCCTGGTGTCGTTCGTTACCTTTATCGTCAGCCCGCTCTTGATCCCGGTGGTTGTCCTCGAAAAGAAGGACATATTCGGTTCCATCCGCCGCGCCTGGGACTTGGCTCGCAGCCGCTTCTGGTGGCTGGTGGGATATGCTGTGGTGATCACCCTGCTCGGACAGTTGATCGTCAGCGGGCCGGTCTTCCTGATCAATCTGCTCCTGCAAACCCTCCTGTCCGTGATCCCGGGCGGGTTCAACCAGCAAATGATCGTCACGACAATTATTCAAAACCTGGTTGCCATTTTTACCAGCCTGCTGTACCTCCCGCTCCAATTAACGTTCATGACCGTGATCTATTTCGATTTGCGGGCGCGCTCTGAAGGCCTCGACCTGGCCTTGCAGACCTCCACGTTCATCGAAGAATCCTCCGAGTCTCGCGATCTGCCCGAAATCGCGCAGCAATCTGGCGCGCCCATCTTCACCAGCCTCGATCTGGGACGGTTTGCCCTGCTTTCTCTGGCGATCGTCGCGGTTTATGCGCTGCTCTTCGGCGCGGTGATGCTGCTGGGATTGTCCTTGACTTGATGTGATGAGACAGCTCGCGAAACGCCTAGCCTTTATTTTTGTGATCGTTTCCACGCTGGCGGTCACGATCCTGCCTGCGGCGGCTGCGCCTGTCATGCCGGGTGCGCTCCCCGTTGTTGACCAGGCCGCCTATTGGGAACTGGTCCAGCGTTCGCGAAGTGTTGCAATTGGCCTGAAAGACCTTTCGGAACAGGAGATCAAGGACGGGTTGGCCGCGCTGGCCGTCGAATGGGAATCCCTCACCCGGGTCCAGGGCGCTGACGGGGGCCTCATCCCGGTGGACAACGGCTATCTCATCGAGAACCTGCGCGCCGTCCCGCCCGAACTGTCTAAGGTCATCGAAATCCTGGACGCCCTGTTGTACGCCCACGACGAAAACCCCGGGGAGGTCTTTTCTGCCGCCGATCTCGACCCGTTACGCGCAATCCTGGCGCGGGAAGAATTCGCCTGGCCTGAAAGCCGTCCCAATCCGATCACTGAATGGGTCCAAAAACTGTTGGACCGGTTCACCCAATGGCTGAACAGCATTTGGGGCGGCTTGGACCTCCCCGTCTCTTTCCTGCCGCTCATCGCTTCCATCCTGCTCGTTTTCCTCCTTTTTTTCATTTCCAGGACCATCTTTGCGGACTTCGTGCGGGAGGCCCGGCTGGCCGCCAACAGGAACGGCGGGGACGAACCCCTGACGGCGGAATCCGCCTTCGAACGCGCCCAATCCCTGTCTCGCGGCGGGGACTACCGGTCTGCCGTCCGTTACCTGTACCTGTCCTCCCTCCTGGCCCTCGACGAGCGCGGCCTGTTGCGCTACGACCGCTCGATGACCAACCGCGAATACCTGCGCAGCGTGGCCGAATCCCCCGAACTGTCCGAGCCGCTCGAAGAGGTCATCGAAGTCTTCGACGATGTCTGGTACGGGTATCACCCCCTCGAGGAAGAATCCTTCCGGCATTACAGCGACCGGGTGCGGGAGCTTAAGGAGAGAAAGGGATGAAACTCTCCCGCGATGCCTGGCTCGGACTTGGCGTCTTGCTCGTCCTGGTGCTGCTGACCGTCGCCGCCGGATTGCAGCAATCCCGTGAGATCAACATAGACTACTTGAGCACCTCCGCCGGGGAGAAGGGGACCCTGGCGCTCAAATTGTGGCTGGCCGAGTTGGGCTATCCCCCGCTCGAAGGCGACCCGTCCGAGTTCGACCCCGGCCCGGAGATCAAGACCATCTTCATCATCCAGCCCGTTATTCGAGTCGCCGAGAGCGAGTGGAGACTGCTCGACGACTGGATCGAGGCCGGCGGTGCGCTGGTCGTGGCCGGGAACAACTTCGAAACCGTCCGAACGATGAGCCATTACGATTTTTCGCTGGAGCTATTGGACCCGCCGGCCTCGGAAATCACCGCAGCCACGCTGTTATTGAATTCCCCGTCCATCACGGCGAAAATCCCGCTCACCCCGGACCTGTGGCTGGCCTCCGCCCGGACGGATTTCGTGCCCCTCCTGGTCGCCAACGGCAAGCCCGTGGTCGCCGCCTTCGAGAAGGGCTACGGACGGGTGATCCTGTCGGCCACGCCGGCCATCTTCTCGAACCTGGCGCTCAAGGACGAGGCCACCGCGGCCGCGGTCTTGAATATCATCGCCCTGGCCGGTGACAGGGGCCTGGTCTGGTTCGACGAATGGCATCACGGGTTCCAGACCGTCAGCGCGCTCGGCCCGGAGCAGTGGCTGAGAGGGACCCCCGGCGGGCGCGCCCTCCTGTTCGTGGCCGGGGTGGTGTTCCTGGCCCTGCTCTTGCAGGGCCGCGCCTTCGGCCGCCCGGTCCCGCTGGCGCACGAGATCAAACGCCGCGGCCCGATGGAGCACGTGACCGCCATCGCCAACCTGAACCGCAAGGCCGGCCACCGCGCCGAAGTGCTGCGGCAATACCACCAGCGCCTCAAGCGCCACCTCGGCTCCCGCTACCGCCTCGACCCCTCCCTGCCGGACGCCGAATACGTGGAAGAACTGTCGAAATTCAACCCGGCGGTAGACAGGGAAAAGCTGCTGGGCCTGTTGGAAGCTCTGTCGCAGGAAACGGTCGGCGAAGGCGAACTGGTCAAACTCGCCGCCGAAGCCGCCAAATGGATCAAAGATTGATAGGAATTGTTGGAGAATCAAATATGCAAATAGCCGACCTGAAAAAATTCTACGAGGCCCTGCGCGCCGAAGCCAACAAGGTGCTGGTGGGCCTCGAAGCTCCCTTCGAACTGCTGGTCGTAGCCCTGCTGAGCAACGGCCACGTCTTGCTGGAGGGCGTGCCCGGCACGGCCAAGACCCTGATGGCCAAGACCCTCGCCTACATGGTCCAGGCCCAGTTCACCCGGGTCCAGTTCACGCCCGACCTGATGCCCTCGGACATCCTCGGCACCAGCGTGTTCGACATGGGTTCCTCCCGCTTCTATCTCAAGAAGGGACCGATCTTCACCCAACTCCTGCTGGCCGACGAGATCAACCGCGCCCCGGCCAAGACCCAATCGGCCCTGCTCGAAGCGATGGAGGAGCGCCAGGTCAACCTCGAAGGCGAGCGCCACCTGCTCGATTCGCCCTTCATGGTCATCGCCACCCAGAACCCCATCGAATACGAGGGGACCTACCCGCTGCCCGAAGCCCAACTCGACCGCTTCATGTTCAAAATCCTCGTCCCGTATTCCCCGGCCAGCGTGGAGGTCGAAATCCTGCGCCGCATCCACCACGGCTTCGACCCGCACAACCTCGAAAGCGCCGGGCTGTCGAAGGTCATTTCCGCCGGGGACGTGGCCGAGGTCCGCAGGCTGGTCCAGCAGGTGACGGTCGAAGACGGGATTCTCAATTACATCGCCAATATCAACGCCGCCAGCCGCCGCTCCCCGGACCTGGTGCTTGGGGCGAGCGCCCGGGCCGCCACCCACGTCCTGATCTCCTCCAAGACCTTCGCCGCCTTGCGGGGCCGCGACTACGTGACCCCCGACGACGTGAAGGTCGTCGTCCCGGCGGTGTTCCGCCATCGTATCCTGCTCAAGCCCGAGGCCGAGATCGAAGGCCTCAACGCCGACGCGGTCATCCAGCGCCTGCTCGGCCAAGTGGAAGTGCCGAGATAAAAAGATAAAGGATGAAAGATGAAAGATGAAGGCGCATAGAAAATCCGTCCTTCATTCTTCATCTTTCATCTTTCCGCTTTCATCTTTTCTTATGTTACCCACTACTCGCGGAACCTTCATTCTCTTGCTGGCTGCCCCCATCATTGCCCTCGGGGTCTGGATCGGGCCGATGGAATGGGTCGGCTGGGGCTACGCCGCGCTCGTCGCCCTGCTGTTCTTCGCCGATTGGCGGATGGCCGGGAGCATCGAGCGCTTCGAGGTGGGCCGCCAGCACGACACCAAACTCTCGCTGGGCGTGCGCAACCCGGTCGCCGTCGGCGTGAGGAACCGCGCCCGGCGCGGGACCAGTTTCCAGGTCCGGGACGAGCCGCCGGAAGCATTCCAGATCGAGACGCGCCTGCTCGAGGGTCAGGTCCCGCCGCTCGAGACGTGGACCGGCGTCTATCATCTCCAACCGCTGCGGCGCGGGGACTACCGGTTTGGTGACATCACGATGCGCTGGCTCGGCCCTTTGGGTCTGGTCCTGCGCCAGGGGACGGTGAAGGCCGCCGGGCCGGTCAAGGTCTACCCGAACCTGCTCGACGTGCGTATGTACGACCTGCTGCTGCGCAAGAACCGCCTGCAAGAGTTGGGCCTGCGGACGACGCGGATGTTCGGCGAGGGGACGGAGTTCGAGCGCCTGCGCGAGTACCTGCCGGACGACGAGTACCGCCGCATCAACTGGAAGGCGACCGCCCGCCGCCGCCGCCCGGTGACGGTGCAGTATCAGACCGAGCGCAGCCAGACAGTAATGGCCGTGCTCGACACGGGCCGGATGATGCAGTCGCCGGTGGCGAACATCGCCAAGCTGGATTACGCCGTGAACGCGGTCCTGTTCCTGGGCTACGTGGCGACCGGCAAGGGCGACCGGGTGGGGGTGATGAGCTTTGCCGACGACGTGAGCCACTACCTCGCCCCCCGCCAGGGACGCGGCCAGTTCTACCGCATGTTGGAAGTGCTCTACGCCGTGGACGCCCAGCAGGTGGAGCCGGATTACCGCAAGGCGCTGACGTATTTAGCCGTCAAGCAGCGGCGGCGGGCGCTGATTATCATCTTTACGGATTTATCCAGCGGGGCCAGCCTGAACAACCTGGTGGCGCAGGTCTCGCTCCTGGCCCGCTCCAGTTTGCCGCTGGTGGTGACCATCAGCGACCCGGACGTGCATGCCGCCGCGTCCCAGTCGCCGCACGATTCGCTCAGCGTTTACCAGCGCGCCGCCGCCGCCCAAATGCTCGACGAGCGCCGGGTGGCGCTGGATACGCTCCGCAAACGGGGAGTGTTGACCCTGGATGTGCCCGCCAACCAGCTTTCGATGAGGGTCATCAATCGGTATCTTGAGTTGAAGGGGAAGACGTTGTTGTAGTTTGGTGGTCGGGTGGTCTTGTAGTTGGATGGTCTGGTGGTCGGATGGTCGGATGGTTGGGTGGTCTGTTCGAAAACATTTCAACATTTCGCCTGTTCCACCCAATCCGCCTGCGGGGTTTGAGAAAATCGTCAAGGCGATTTTTCAAATCGTCTTGGCGATTCTGCGGCTCGCTCTAAACACCGTCCCGAAGGTTTGTTTGGATCATCCAGGAGCTTGACGGAAACCTTCGGGACGTTCTTCATAGCTGCTTCTTTTTCTTCTCCTGCCCGCTGAAAAACAGATAGCCGTAGAACAGGACCCCCGTCCCGATGCCCACCGCCCATTTGACCGGCCAGGGGATGATCTCGGACGGGGAGATGAACCCCTCGATCGTCCCGGCCAGCACCAGGAACGGGACCGCTCCCCCCAGCAGCCGCACCGACTTTTGAGCCGCAATGGCCAGCGCGTCCCGCCGCCGCATCAGGCCGGGACGCAGGAGCGCCCAGCCGAGCATCAGCCCCGACCCGCCCGCCATGAAGATAACGCTCAACTCGATCACCCCATGCCCGATGACGAAGGTCGCCAGGTCGAAGCCCAGGCCGTAATACCCCGTCAGGCCGAGCAGCCCGCCCAGGATCAATCCGTTGTTGACCAGTATCCACAGGGTGAGCAGGCCGCCGGTCACGCCGCTGCCGAAGGCCATGAACGAGACCCGGATGTTGTTCTGCATGATGAACGAGGACGCGTAAGGCCGCTCCTCGATGGGAATATGCACCCACAGTTGCCCATCTTCGATGACCGGGATCAAATCCTGCACGCCGGCGGGCAGCAGCCAGACCGCCGACGATGGCGAGGCGGCAGCGCTGATCCCGGCCGCGAGAGCGGGGATGATGAACATCAGGAAGGCCGCCAAAGTATAAATAAAGGTCTCCCGGAAGAGCCTGGGGAACCCCCGCCGGGCGAATTCCACGAAACGGTTCAGGGCCAGGGGTTCGCCCTGGTAAAGCAAAGCATGGGTGCGGGCCACCAGCCGGTTGAGCAGTCCCGTCACGCGGTGGCGCGGGAAATCCCGTTTCGCCAGGGCCAGGTCCGAGCTGGCGGCCCGGTACAGGCTGGCCAGCCGCTCGATGTCCCCGGTCGAGAGACGGCCAACGTCCAGTTGGGCCTTTTCGACCAGGTTACTTAAGAGTTCCCAATCTTGCTTGCGGGACTGGTAAAATTCGTCAACGTTCATAATTGTAAGGCTCTCCACGGGGTCATCGAATTCCCGCCAAAGGCATTGTGAGATAATTATACCCATGACCAACTCGAACGACATCCTCAAAATTGACACACCCGAAAACGTCACCTTCGATTACGACGTGGCCGGGATCGGCTCGCGCTTCCTGGCCGCCCTGGTGGACACGTTCCTGATCGGGTTGGGGCAGGTGATCGTCTTCAGCACCCTGTTCCTGCTGCTGAACGACGCGCTCGATTCCGCGTTGGGTTCGATTGCCAGTTCCTGGATCGTCGCCTCGCTCGGCCTGGTCAGTTTCTTGCTCCTGTGGGGCTATTATATTGGTTTCGAACTGTTTTGGAACGGGCAATCCCCCGGCAAACGCTGGATCGGGCTGCGCGTCATCCGGGTGGACGGGACGCCCATCACCCTGACCGAGTCGGTCATCCGCAACCTGGTGCGCCTGATAGACCTGCTCCCCATGGCCTACGGCGTGGGAGTCGTGACCATGTTCATCAACAGCAACTCGCGGCGGGTCGGCGACCTGGCCGCCGGGACGGTGGTCGTCTACGACCGCCGGGAAACGGGCCTGGGCGACCTCCTCACGACGGTCAACCCGGTGGTGTGGGCCGGGACTGTGTCGCCGGCCGAGCTGCCGGAGGGTTTCCCCGTCGAAAAGCTGACCCGGCACGAGGTGGACGTGATCGAGGAGTTCCTGCTCCGGCGGGACGACCTGTCCAACCGCCGGGAGCTGTCCCGTCACCTGCTCGAAGCGCTGGCCGGACGCCTCGGCCTGCCGCGCGAGACGATAGACCTGGACCAGGCCGAAGGCGTCCTCGCGGCGATCTATACAAGAATCCACGCACGAAATGTGGAGTAACTGATATTGGACATTATCGGCAATAAACTGCGCGCACCGTCCCGAAGGTTTTTCTGAGCGATTTGAGGTGATGGCGGCAACCCTTCGGCAAGCTCAGGGCAGGCTCCTTCGGCACTCCCTTTGGTCGCAGGGCAGGCTCCTTCGGGACGTTTTTTGCAATTACCAATAAAGTCTATTGAATTCCAAGAAACGAGGTCGAAATGAAAGAATCCAAAAAACTGATGATCGGTTTCGGCATCGTGGGGGTCCTGTGCCTGTGCGCGGCGGGGATCGCCTACTTCGCCTTCCGGCAGGTCGGCGAGCGGGTCAGCAATTTTATCGAGGGCGACCCGACCAGCATCGCCAAAAGCCAGGACGAGATCGCAAAGTTCGATATCCCCCCAGGCTACAGGCCGATGGCCATGTCGTTCCTCAATTACAGCATGGTCAGCCTGTTCCCGGAAGGCGACAGCAGCGGGATGACCATCATGATGATCCAGTACACCGGCATGACAGCCGCCTCCCAGGAGCAAATGGAGGAACAGCTCCGCCAGACCGCCGAACAACAGAGCGGCCAGCCGGGCGTGTCCATGCGCGTGGTGGATACTTACGAAGAAGTCATCCGTGGCGAAACGGTCACTGTCACGGTCAGCGAGGGCAGCTACGAAAGTTTCGTCATGCGCCAATGGATGGCGATTTTCAAGGGCAACAAAGGCCCCACCATTTTGATGATCCAGGGGCCGACATCCCAGTGGGACGACCAGCTCGTCGAAGATTTCATCCGCTCGATTGAATAGGCCGGATTTTTCTACCGGACAAAAATTCTCGGTTCATGTCGTTGCGAGCCACCGACGCCCTTTCGGCGGCGTGGCAATCTCTTTTTGGCAGGGATACCCAAAGAACAGGAGATTGCTTCGGCACAGTGTGCCTCGCAATGACATTAGCTTTTATAAGGCGGATTGCCAACACCGCACCTGCGGTTCGGCGCAGGTGTCCGCCCCACGATAAGGATGTGTATGTTCCAACTCAAAACCACCCCCTTCCACGAACGGACCTCGAGGCTGTGCCAGGCGCAGAACTGGCGGCGCTGGGCCGGATACCTGGTCGCCGGTTCCTACGAGCTGACGCTCGACCGCGAGTATTGGGCCATCCGCAACGCGGCGGCGTTGATTGACGTTTCGCCGTTGATGAAGTACGTCATCGCGGGGAAAGACGCCGCGGCGCTGCTGCACCGGGTCACCACGCGGGATATTTTCAAGATGAGTGTGGGGCAGATCGCTTACACTGGCTGGTGTGACGACGAGGGCAAGCTGATTGACGACGGGACGGTGGCGCGTCTCGACGATACGACCTTCCGCCTGACCGCCGCGGAGCCGAACCTGCGCTGGCTTTCGATGAACGCGGTCGGCCTGGAGGTGGAGATCACGGAACAAACCGACAGCCTCGCCGCGCTCAGTTTGCAGGGACCCAACTCCCGGTCCGTGTTGAAGCGGGTGTGCGGGGAGGAGGTCGAGGGGTTGAAGTATTTCCGCATCATGGAAAGTTCGCTGGACGGCATCCCCGTCACCCTCTCGCGCACCGGCTACACCGGCGACCTCGGCTACGAGATTTGGATGGATGCGAAGGCTGCGTTCAAGGTTTGGGATGCGCTGATGGACACCGGCGCGGACTACGGCATCACGCCCGTGGGCATCCTGGCGATGGACATGGCCCGTGTCGAAGCGGGCCTGTTCATGCTCGACGTGGATTACACCTCCACGAGCCACGCCTGGATCGAGACCCAGAAGTCCTCGCCGTTCGAGCTGGGACTCGGCTGGACGGTGGCGCTCGACAAGCCGGGTTATTTCGTCGGACGCCGCGCCCTGGAGCGTGAAAAGCGCGAAGGTTCGGCGTGGAAGATGGTTGGCTTGGAGGTGGATTGGGTCGGGATGGAAAAGCTGTACCGGGAGGTGGGCCTGCCGCCGCAAATCCCCGGCATGGCGGTGCGGACCAGTCTCCCCGTGATGGCGGGCGACGCCCAAGTAGGGTACGCCTCCACGTCGAGCTGGTCGCCGCTGTTGAAGAAGTACATCGCCCTGGCCCATTTGCAGAGACCTTATTATGAGGCCGGTACGGATGTGCGCATGGAGATCACGGTCGAACATCAACGCCAACACGCGCCGGCAAGGGTGGTGAAGTTGCCGTTCTACGAGCCGGAGTGGAAGAAGAAATAAATTTCTAAAACGTAACTATTCAGGCTGTCATTGCGAGGCGGTTTTCCCTGGCACCGCCCGCCACGAAGTCCCCGAAGCGCAGCGGAGCGGGAGGGCAGGTGTTCCGAAGCCCTGGCCTGACGCCAGGACAGGCAATCTCCCGCTAAATGGGCAAAACTGACCTTTGGGAGACTGCTTCACTCGCAAAGACCGCTCGTTCGCAGTGACATCGCTATTTTTGAGTATATGGCTGAATAGATACCCTAAAACCATTGCATGGTTTCCAAAAAGTATTACATGCTTTTCGAAAAGTATTGAATACTTTTCGAAAAGCATTCAATACTTTTTCAAAAGTATGCAATGCTTTTTTCAGTCCCGGTGGTCCACCAGCAGGAGGAAGGATTCCACCACGCGGGGGTCGAAGTGCTTGCCGGATTGTTCGCAGATATAGTTCAGGGCTTCGGCAGTGGACCAGCGTTTCCGGTAGGGGCGGTCGGAGGTCAGGGCGTCCCACACGTCCACCACGGCGAAGATGCGGGCCGGGAGGGGGATTTGCTCCTTTGCCAGCCCGTGCGGATACCCGCGGCCGTCCCACCGTTCGTGGTGGTAACGGGGGATGTCGAGGGCCGGGCCCAGGTAGTTGATCGGGGCGAGCATTTCGTAAGCATAGACCGGGTGGCGGCGCATGATCTCCCATTCCGCATCGGTCAGGCTGCCCGGTTTCAACAGGATCGAATCGGGGATGCCCATTTTGCCGATGTCGTGCAGGAGCGCGCCGCGGCGCAGGTTCATTTTCTCCATGTCGCTCATCCCGAACATTTCGGCCAGTTGCCCCGACATGTTCGCCACGCGCCGGGTGTGGCCTTCGGTCTCCTTGTCCCGCAGGTCGAGGGCGCGTGACCAGCCTTC
Organism: Anaerolineales bacterium UBA5796; assembly: GCA_002418215.1. Taxonomy (GTDB): domain Bacteria; phylum Chloroflexota; class Anaerolineae; order Anaerolineales; family Villigracilaceae; genus UBA5796. The sequence continues at coordinate 49,245 of DIDQ01000142.1, read as the reverse complement.
GATGGTCGCGTCGTAGGCCATGCTGAGTTCGGTGTGCGAGCGCTGCAAGTTGTCGAACAGGGCCGCGTTGTCAATCGCGATGGCGGCCTGGGTGGAGAGCATCTCGAAGAAGCCGAGCCATTCCTGTTCCAGGTCCAGCCGTTTGCGGGTGAAGATTTCGAGCACGCCTTTGATCTGTCCTTTTGTGATGAGGGGCGCGATGTAATGGGACACGAACTTTTCTTCATTCAAAAGGGCCGATCGGCTAAAGGTCTGGCGCGCCTCCGACAGGTCCGGTAACGAAACGACCTTCCGCTGGAGCGCGGCCAATCCGGCCTGTCCCTCCCCCAGCCGCACCCGGAAATGTTCGGGGCTGCGCGTCCGAAAGCCGACCCCGGACGCGTATTCGAGCATTTGGGTATGCGGGGCGAGCAGCAGGATGTCGGCCGCGTCCACCCCGAGTTGGGCGACTATGGTGTGGAGCAGGACGTTGAGAGTCTGGTTCAGGTCGAGGCTGGCGGTGATGGTGAGGTCTATCTGGTGCAGGGCGATCAAACGGCGCAATTGCCGCTCGGCCTGTTCGTAGAGGGTGACGCGGTGGATGGCGTTGGCGGCGATATCCGCAGTGGCGTTGAGCAGGCGCAGTTCGCCCCCGGTGATGCGCTTTTTGCGGGCGATCCACAGCGCGCCGATCACCTGCTCCTGGGCGATGAGCGGGACGGCCGCCACAGCCTGCGATTCGCCAAGCAGCGCGGGTTTATAAAAGAGCGGATCTGTTTGGGCATTGTTGCTCATGTAAGGCTGCCTGTTCTCCATGACCCAGCGGATGGCGCCCTTGCCGGGCGGGAGGCGCAGGCCGGTGAACCTTTCCCCGACCGCCCCGCGGCCCATTTCGAGGGTGATCTCTCCGGTGGAGGGGATGGGGATGGCCAGCATGGCGCCGTCGGCCTTGAAGAGTTCGTTCATCTGGTCGAGGAGCACCGCCAGGATTTCGGAGCGGGTGGCGGCGGTGCGCAGGGCGTTGGCGACCGTGATGATCGCTTCGCGTTCGAGTTCGTGCTGGCGTCTTTCGGTGATGTCGCGGACGATGCCCTGGAAGCGGCCGTCGTCCAGCATCTTCCCGCTGATCTCCACCGGGATGAGCGACCCGTCCCTGGCGATCATGGTCCGTTCCGAGAGGATGATCTTCCCCGCCCGCAATTCGTCGAACCGCAGCGGCCGGGTTGACTGGTCCTCCGGGGCGACCAGGTCTTTCATGTTCAGCTTGAGGATCTCTTCGCGGGTGTATCCCAGCATGGCGCAGCCGCTCGGGTTCACTTCGATGTAATTACCCTGGGCGTCGGCCACGAAGATGCCGTCGGAAGCCTGCTCGACCAGGGTGCGGTAACGCTCGTCAATCTCGTGCTGGGCCAGGATGGCCCTTTCACGTTCGGTGACATCTATGAGGGTGAAGACCAGCCCGCTGACGCGTCCGTCGGCTTCCTTGATGGGTTGCAGGGTCCAGTTCCAGTAGCTGGTGCCGCGCTCGGGGTGCCCGGCGTACTCGAAGGGCTTGGCGTAGGCGATGTACGGCTCGCCGGTCTCCACCACCCGGCGGAAAATGGCTTCGTTCTCCTCGTTTGGGTACAGGTCGAAGTGGTTTTTGCCCGCGAAGAACTCCGGGGATTGCTCATCGGCCTCGGCGTAGGCGCGGTTGACGCGGATGAAGTTGAAGTTTTGGTCGAGGTAAGCGATCAGGTACTCGGTGGCTGAGAAAATCTTTTCCAGCAGTTCGTTGGACCTCTTTAATTCATCTGTCCTCTCTTCCACCTTGCGTTCCAATTCGGCGCCGGCCTCCTGGAGCTGCCTGCGCTGCAGCCGGTTTTCGAGCGAGACGGCCGCATAATTGGCGACGTTGTCCATGAAAGGCTGGTAGGCTTTGAAAACGCCGGGGTCGGAAACGCTGAGGATAAAGAAACCGAACTGGTGTTCGTGGAACTCTATCGGGTTGATCCGCATATTGGGCTGGTCGGCCAGGCGGCATTCGATCTTTTCGCCGCGCTGTCGAGCCTTTTTCCCCTCGGAAATGATCTTCTTATGGGTTGCGCAATTGGCGCAGAAAGTATTCTCCAATTCCCCTTTCTGGACGACTACATCTTCGAGGCAAACCCGGCAGGCTGCAATCCCCGGAATGGTGAGCAACGTATCCGCAAAAAAGTTGGCAATGTGGCTCGCGTCTGACAGCGTATATTCGCCGTTCTGCGCCGCCAGGAGTTTCCCCAGCACGCGCGCGTCTGCTTTTTGCCCGCCCTTGGTCCCGGCCCCATCCTGTTTCATAAAATTGATCTCCTCACAATAAATAAGTGTGCGTGATGTAAATTGACTTCGCGGGAATTCTCTGCAAGTCTCGAAATCCAGCCATCGAAACCTGGGATTTCTTTCAGAACCGCCTGCGCGGGCTAAAAATATCCCACCCTATCCCCATCCGTTCCGGGATAAGGAAATGGTGGGTCGTGATTTTCTGACCACTTCCCTTTTGCCGCTCGAACGGAATGGGCCGTGTCCTTCATCGCGTCTCCCGGTTGCCGGATGGCGAAGGGTGAATCCTGGTGGAGCGAACCACCGGTGTGGCTTGGTTGCGCTCTCATAAAACCAACCTTATTATATATCCATCGCATATCTCCCCCAATGGCACTTTCGTTCGCGCGCCGGGTTTTGGATGCCGAACGTGCTCCACAATTTTCCAGACGGTATAATGTTTCTGGTGTGGCGTCTGTTGTTTATAATTGACCTCTTGCAGAAGTCCGATTTTTGCCACGGAGTCGCGGAGTCACAGAGTTTTTTTCTTCTTTTTCTCCGCGCCTCCGTGTCTCAGTGGCTTAAAAGGTTTGCATCACGTTAGCCCTATAACTAATGCACGACATCTAATGTCGGGCGTTGACAAGTTTTTTAGAGTTCTACGATTACGGAGCAATCATGGATCATTACGACGCAATCATCATCGGCGGCGGGCATAACGGGCTGGTCGCCGCGGCATATCTCGCTCGGGCGGGAAAAAAGGTCGTCGTGCTGGAGCGCAGGCATATCGTCGGCGGGGCGGCGGTGACGGAGGAGCTCTTCCCCGGCTACAAGTTCACCGAGTTTTCGTACGTGGTCAGCCTGTTGCGCCCGGAGATCATCCGTGATCTGGAATTGCCCAGGCACGGATTGAAAATCCTGCCGTTGCCCAGCACTTTCACCCCGACGGAAAATGGGGATTACCTCGCCTCATGGGATGACCACGACCTGACCCGCCGCGAGTTGTACCGTCACTCGCCGAAGGACGCTGAAGCCTACGACGAATATGCCCGCGTCATGGCGCGGGCGGCAAAGGCGATCAAGCCGATCATCAACCTCATCCCCCCCGACCCTTCTTCTCTATCCCTTCGTGATCTGCTCGGCTTGTTCAAAGTCGGTCACTATGCAAGAAGTCTCTCGGAAAAAGAACTCTACATGATCGCCAAGCTCGCCACGCAATCCTCGGCGGACTTGCTCGAAGAGTGGTTCGAGACCGACGCGCTCAAAGGCACGAAAGCCGCCAGCGGGATCATCGGCACGTTCCTCGGTCCGCGCTCGCCGGGGACGGCTTATGTGCTGCTCCATCATTACATGGGCGAAATTGACGGCGCGTTCCGGGCCTGGGGCTTTGCCAAAGGTGGATCGGGCGGGGTCAGCGGCGCGATTGCGAACGCGGCGCGGTCGCTTGGGGCTGAGATCAGGGTCAATAGTCCGGTGGGGCAGGTTATCGTCAAGGGCGGACGCGCGGTGGGCGTCGCCCTGGAAAACGGGGACGAACTCCGGGCCAGGGTCGTCTTGTCTGCCGCAGACCCGAAGCGGACGTTCTTCCAGCTCGTCGAGCCGAAGCATTTCCCGGATGAGTTCGTCACGTCCATTCGAAACTTCCGCGTGCGCGGTTCGTCGGGCAAGGTCAACATCGCCTTGAGCGAACTGCCGCAGTTTACCGCGCTGCCAAACGAACCGGCGCTGTATCGCGGCGCGGTTTCGATCAGCCCCAGCATTGACTACATCGAACGGGCCTACGACGACGCCAAGTATGGGCAGATCTCGAAGCGACCGTATCTCGACATGGTCTTCCCTTCGATGATTGACCCCGACATGGCCCCGCCCGGCCGGCACGTGATGTCGTGTTTCGTGCAATACGCGCCGTATGACATCGAAGAGGGTTGGACAGACGAAACACGCAACACGCTCGGAGAAACGGTAATCTCAACGATTGAGCAATACGCTCCCAACATTCGACGCGCCATTGTGGGCATGCAAGTCATCACACCGAAGGACATCGAAGCCATCGCCGGCATCACCGGCGGCAACATCTTCCACGGCGAACTGCTGCTGCACCAGATATTCTTCCTGCGTCCCGCGCCGCAGTGGGCCGACTTCCGCACCCCGCTCAAGGGCTACTACTTCGGCGCGAGCGGCGCGCATCCCGGCGGAGGGGTGATGGGCGCGCCGGGGATGCTGGCGGCGAAGGAGATTTTGAAGGATGGGAATTGGTGAGTGGTAAGAGGAATGATATGACCAATCGTTATGATTTCATCATCATCGGCGCGGGGCACAATGGACTGGTTGCTGCGGCGTATCTTGCCAGGCGGGGCAAAAAGGTCCTGGTTCTCGAACGGCGGCCCATCGTCGGCGGGACGGTGGTGACCGAATCGTTCGGGGACGGCTTTTCCGTTGACCCGGTTTGGGCAGGCGGGACTCTCCGCCCGGACATTATCAGGGATTTGAAGCTGCCTCTTCCCGCCGTCAAGGAGAGGCCAGCGTTCACTTCCCTTTTACCTGATTCCAATTCCCTAATTCTCTATCCCGACCCCGCCAAAGCCGCCGAATCCATCAGAAAATTCTCCCAAAAGGACGCGGCCCGCTGGCCGGAGTTCGTCCGCTTCATGGACAAATCCGCCCGCATCCTCGATTTCGTTTACTACACCCTCATGCCACGCCTGCCGAAGGATTTCAGCCTGGCCGAAGGCTACGGCCTGCTCGAACTCGGACTCGAACTGCGGGTTGCCGGCCGCAAGGACATGCTCGATTTCATCCGCCTGTTGCCGATGACCGCCGTCGAATTCCTCGAGGAGTGGTTCGAGTCCGGGCCGCTCAAGGCCGCGCTCGCCTCGGTCGCCATCCACGGCCAGACCCTGGGAGTCATGTCCGCCGGGACGGGCTACACCCTGCTCCACAACTGGCTCAACCGGGGCGGGCTGTCCCATGTCAATGTGGGGAAGGCAGGCGGGACCACGCAGGCCCTGGCCAACGCCGTGAAGTCTTTTGGCGGCGAGATCAGGATAGATGCAGAGGTCTCCCGGATACAGGTGGACACGTACACATGCAAAGGGGTCGTGCTTGCCAGCGGGGAAGAAATCCTTGCCGACAAAGTGGTTTCCGCAGTTGACCCGAAGCGCACGTTTCTCGATCTTGTCGGCGCGCCGAACCTCCCGCCCGAATTCGTCTGGAAGGCGCAATCCATCAAAATGCGCGGCTCGGTGGCGAAGGTCCATTTACTGACGGAAGGCAATCACGGCCTCCCCGAAGGGACGGTTGTCGTTGCGCCATCCATCGAATACCTGGAGAAAGCCTACGACTCCGCCAAATACGGTGAAATCTCCGAATACCCTTACCTCGAAATAACGTCCGTTCCAATCCGTGAATCCGTGACAGAGTCCGTTGAAAGGTCCGTTGTCAGTATCCACTTCCAATTTGTTCCATACAAATTGAAAAACGGCGCATGGAACGACCCTTCGACAAGCTCAGGGCAGGCCCAACGCGACACGCTCAAAGGTATAGCGCTCAACGCCCTCACCGAACACTTCCCCAATCTCCAATCACTGATTACCGATTACCATGTCATCACCCCTCTCGACCTCGAAACCACCTACGGCCTGACCGAAGGCGACCTCAACCACGGCCAGCTCATGCTCGACCAGTTCCTGTTCATGCGCCCGATCCCCGGCTGGTCGAACCACAAGACGCCGGTTGACAACCTGTACCTGTGCGGGAGCGGCGTCCACGGCGGAGGCGGAGTCAGCGGCGCGGCGGGGCGGAACGCAGCGCGGGTGGTGATGAAAACGGGATAACCCGATGGGTCACTGCGAATCGTACACGAGTGCGGATCGAATCAGACACGAGTGCGAATCGAATCGGACACGAGTGCGAATCGAATCGGACACGTGTGCGAATCGAATCGGACATGAGTGCGAATCGAATCGGACACGTGTGCGATCCAAAAAACCCGCTCTCCTGTTCACCCTGAAAGGAGCCTTTAATGGTCACATTCTACAAAACCGAACAGACCTATCAATCCGGCTCGAAGACCCTGGCCGGTGACTACTACACCTCGCCGGACATCTTCGCCGCCGAGACCGAACGCATCTTCTCTCGACGTTGGTTCTGCGCCGGCCACGCCAGCCGCATCCCCCGCGCCGGGGATTACTTCTCGCTGGAAGCCTTCGGGGAGAGTATCCTGCTCGTGCGCGGCGAACAGGCCAAAGTCCACGCGTGGTACAACGTCTGCCGCCACCGGGGGACGCGCCTCTGCGAGCAGTCCGAGGGCCGCTTCGGCAAATCCATCCAGTGTCCCTACCACGCCTGGACCTACGCCCTCGACGGCCGCCTGATCGGCGCGCCCCTGATGAAAGACGCCGACGGCTTCGACAAGGCGGATTTCCCCCTGCCCCCCGTCTCCATGCGCCTTTGGGAGGGGTTCATCTTCCTCAACCTGTCGGAGTCCCCGCGCCCCTTCGAGGCGGATTTCGCGCCCCTGCTGGGCAAATTCGCCGACTGGAACCTGCCGCTCCTCGAACCCGCCGGGAGGGCTGTGTATGACGTGGCCGCCAACTGGAAATTCATCTTCGAGAACTACAACGAGTGCTATCACTGCCCGCCGGCCCACCCGCAACTGGCGAAGATCAGCCCCTCCAACTCCGGCGGCAACGACCTGGTCGAGGGGCCGGTTCTCGGCGGGTTCATGCTGATCGAAGGCGCAGACAGCTTGACCCTGAGCGGGAACGCCTGCGCCCTGCCGGTCGGCGACCTGAAGCCCGAAGACCACCGCCGGGTGTATTACTACTCGATCTTCCCCAACATGCTCCTCAGCCTGCATCCCGATTACGTCATGTTCCACACCGTCACGCCGGTCTCGCCGGAGCGCAGCCGGATCACCTGCGAATGGCTCTTCCACCCGCAGGCCTTCGGCAGGCCGGGCTTCAATCCCCAAGACGGCATGGATTTCTGGGACATGACCAACAAGCAGGACTGGCGCGTCTGCGAGCTGAGCCAGAAGGGTGTCCGCTCGCGGGTGTACAGGCCGAGTCCCTATTCGCCGCGCGAGACCCTGCCCGCCGCGTTCGACCGGTATTATCTCGGAGTGCTGGGCGCGTAGAAGGGGCGTGAGGGTGCGTCGCACCTTTCTAAACGGGTTTATTTCAAGCGAAAAAAGCCATCGTTTAATGGAATTTTGGCTCGGGGTCAGGTGCGACGCACTCGCGGATGCGCGATAATTTGTCATAAACCTCACTGACGTATGTCAAAAATCTGCCTGTGATGCAGATTTTCTCACGGTTTGCTAAGCCAAAACTTCACAATCCTCTCTCGCTGTGAACGCCCCCGGCGGCTATAGTTGGCCTAACACCGGAACTCGGACCAACCATGCACATCCACTGCCTCGGGATTAATCACACCACCGCCTCGGTCGGCCTGCGCGAGCGACTGGCCTTCAACCCGGATGCCGTCCGCGCCGCCCTGTCCCGTTTGGGATGTGGGATGATGGGGGACTCGCTCAGCGAACTGGTCATCCTCTCCACCTGCAACCGGATCGAACTCTACGCCGTTTCCTCCCGCCCCGCCCCGGACGATTTGGGCCTGTTCCTGTCCGAGACGCGCGGGGTGCCGGCGGACGCGTTCGGCCCCCACGCCTACCATCACCGCGACGAAGACGCCGTGCGCCACCTGCTGCGGGTGGCCTCCGGCCTGGATTCGCTCGTCCTGGGTGAGCCGCAGATCCTCGGCCAGGTGACGGACGCCCTCGAACAGGCTCGCGGCGCAGGCTCGGTTGGGCCGCTGCTCTCGCGCCTGTTCCAGAGCGCCATCCACGCCGGGAAGCGGGCCCGGGCCGAGACCCACATCGCCCGCAACCCGGCATCGGTCTCCTCGCTGGCAGCCTCGCTGGCCGAAAAATCTGTTCACAATATTGCCCAGGCGCAAATCGTTATCCTCGGCGCGGGCGAAATGGCCGAACTGGCCGTCGAGGCCCTGCGTAAACGCGGGGCCGTGAAAGTGCTGGTGCTCAACCGTACCCTCGCCAGGGCCGAATCGCTGGCGAAACGGTGGCAGGCCCGGGCGTCCACGTTCGAGCGCATGGAAGAAGCCCTGTCCACCGCCGACGTGCTGGTCTCGTCCACCGGCGCGCCGCACACCATCATCAATCCCGGCATGGTTGAGCGTATAATGAATGCGCGCCCGTCCCGCCCGCTGGTGATGATAGACATTGCCGTGCCGCGTGACGTTGACCCCGCCTGCAGCGCTATCCCCGGCGTGACCGTCCACGACATGGACAGCCTGCACGCCCGCCTCGAACACTCTCTGGCCGAGCGCGAAGCCGAGGTGCCGCAGGTGGAAGCGATCCTGGGCCAGGAGGCCGGTAAATTCATGGAATTTTTCAAATCATTGGACATGCTGCCGCTGATCGCCGGCCTGCGCCAGCAGGCCGAGGCCATCCGCCAGGCCGAGTTGAACAAGACCCTGCGCCGCCTGCCCGACCTGAGCGAGGCCGAGCGCGCCCGCATCGAAGCCCTGACCCATTCGCTGGTCAAGAAGCTGCTCGACACGCCCACCACCCGCCTGCGCGCCCAGGCCGACACCCCCGCCGCGCCGGAATATGCGGCTCTTGCTCGCATCCTTTTCAACCTGACTGATGGGGAGCAGCAATCGTTCTCCAGCGCGACCGACTGACAAACCATCCGACCACCCGACCATCCGACTATCCGACTATCCGACCACCAGACCATGAGACTAACCTTCGCCACCCGTCCCTCCGCCCTGGCCCGCTGGCAGACCCAATGGGTGATCGCCGCCTTGCAAGCCGCCCACCCCGGCCTGGCCTGCGAGGAAAAGGTCATCACTACCCGGGGCGACAAGATCCTCGACAAGCCCCTGCCCGAAATCGGCGGCAAGGGCCTGTTCACCCAGGAACTCGAACACGAACTGCTCTCTGGCGCGGTGCATTGCGCCGTACATTCGCTCAAGGACTTGCCGGTCGAAAACCCTCCCGGCTTGACCATCGGATGCGTCCCCCTCCGGGCCGAAGTGCGGGATGCGCTCATCTGCCCGCCCGTAGGGGCCGGTCTCAGACTGATGACTTTACCCCCCGGTGCGGTGGTCGGGACCTCGAGCCTGCGCCGCGCAGCCCAGGTCTTGTCCGCCCGCCCGGACCTGACCACCGCCTCCCTGCGCGGCAACGTGGACACCCGCCTGCGTAAGGCGCTGGAAGGGCAGTACGACGCCATCATCCTGGCCGGGGCGGGCCTCACCCGCCTGGGCCTGGACAGCCATGTCACCCAATGGCTGCCGCTGGAGGTCATGCTCCCCGCGCCGGGTCAGGGCGCGCTGGCCGTCCAATGCCGAGTGGATGACGAGGAAACCCTCTCGCTCTTATCCGCCCTCGAAGACGCGCCCACCCGCGCCGCCGTGACCGCCGAACGCCAGTTCCTGCTGGGGCTGGGCGGCGGCTGCGCCGTGCCGGTGGCGGCCTACGCAGCGATTAGCGGACAGCAATCGGCGGTCAGCTTGACCGGGTTGGTGGCATCGGTTGATGGCAGACAACTCATCAAAGTAGCTGGCGAAGGCACTGATCCACTTGAACTTGGTCATCGGCTTGCCCAAGAAGCCATTGCAAAAGGCGCAGGCGAAATCCTGGCGCTGACTGCTGAAAGCTGAAGGCTGATAGCTAAAAACTGACAGCCAAAAACTATGAAGGTCCTGATCACCCGCCCCCGCTCCCAGGCCGACTCCTTTGCCGAGGCGCTTGCCGCGTCCGGTTTCGAGCCGGTCTTCTTCCCGGTCATCGAGATCCGTCCGTTCGAGGAGAATGTGGCCCTCGACCGGGCGATTGCAAAATTGGGCTGCTACGATTGGGTCGTGTTCACTTCCGTCAACGGTGTGGAGGCGTTTTTTGAAAGGATGAAATTTACCCCAGAGCACACAGAGATCACGGAGAAAAAAGAAAAGAACTCTGTGAACTCCGTGTTCTCTGTGGTCAAAACCGCCGCCATCGGCCCCAAAACTGCCCAATCTTTGCGGGAACGCGGCATCGAACCCTGCTTTGTCCCGGACGAATACGTGGCCGAGGCCATCCTGCCCGGCCTGGGCGACCTGCGCGGGCGCTGGGTGCTGCTGCCCCGAGCCGAGATCGCCCGCAAGGCCCTGCCCGAGGCCGTTGCCGCCGCGGGCGGCGTGGCCCACGAGATCGCCGTCTACCGGACCGTCCCGGCGGAACCGGATCCGGACGGGCTGGCGGCTCTGAAATCCGGGGTGGGGGCGGTGACGTTCACCAGCCCCTCGACCGTGGAGAATTTCGTCGAGACCCTCCGCCGCGCCGGCCTCGATCCGCTGCGCTTGCCGGGGGACCCCATCATCGCCTGCATCGGCCCCATCACCCAAAAAGCCGCCGAAGACGCGGGATTTTCGGGCCTGATGGTCGCCGAAGAATACACGACCGAAGGCCTGGTCAACCTGCTGAACAAATTGTCAATCGTAAATCGCCAATCGTAAATCGTAAATCGTAAATTGTAAATTGTAAATCGGAGCCACCCATGCTCAAAGAGACTGAACGACCACTCACCACTCACCATTTACCCCTCACCAACCGTCCCCGCCGCCTGCGCCAGACCGAGGCTCTGCGTTCGATGGTGCGCGAGACCGAACTCAACGCCCGTGATTTCATCTATCCGCTCTTCGTTCGTCACGGGCGGGGACGCACGCCGATCGCCTCCATGCCGGGCATCGCCCAACTCTCGGTGGACGAGGCTGTGCGGGAGGCAGAAGCCGCGGCCAACTTGGGCGTGCCATCCGTTATCTTGTTCGGCATCCCGGCGGAGAAGGACCCGGTCGGGCTAGAGAATTTCGCCCCCGACGGGATCGTCCAGCAGGCCATCCGGGCCATCAAGCGCGCCCTCCCCGACATGGTGGTGGTGACGGACGTCTGCCTGTGCGAGTACACCGACCACGGGCATTGCGGGATTCTCAACCTGCGGACTCCAACGTCTCCTGACGCTGGAATGCCGAAATCGGGAGATTTCGGGGACCATTATCCCCACCTGCCCGAAGGCTACGTGCTCAACGACCCGACCCTCGACGTGCTCGGCAAGGTGGCCGTCTCGCACGCTGAAGCCGGCGCGGACATCGTCGCCCCGTCCGGGATGATGGACGGGATGGTGGCCGCCATTCGGGAAACGCTGGATGGGGCCGGGTTCGAGAACACGCCGATCTTGTCGTATGCGGTCAAATATGCCTCGTCGTTCTACGGCCCGTTCCGGGATGCGGCGGAGGGCGCGCCCAAATTCGGCGACCGCAAGTCCCACCAGATGGACCCGGCCAACGTCCGCGAGGCGCTCCGCGAAGCCGCCCTGGACGTGGACGAGGGCGCGGACATGCTGATGGTCAAGCCGGCCCTGGCTTACCTCGACGTGATCCGCACCATCAAGGACGCCTTCCCTGAACTGCCGCTGGCGGCTTACAACGTCAGCGGGGAATACGCCATGGTCAAGGCGGCCGCGGCCAACGGCTGGATTGACGAGGCCAAAGTCACCCTCGAAACGCTGACGGCGATGAAACGCGCCGGGGCAGATCTGATCATCACCTACCACGCGCTGGATGCGGCGAGGTGGTTAAAGTAAACAGTAATTGGTAAATGGTAATTGCCATTTACCAATTACCCAATTAGGAGACTCCATGACTTTAGCGAACTTATCGGAACGCGCCGCATCCGAGCGGCAATACCAGGACAACCGCATGGTCCACGCCGACTTCGACCAGGCCCCCTTTACCATTGCCTGGGAAGTGACCCGCGCCTGCGCCTACGCCTGCGTCCACTGCCGGGCGGATGCCCAGCACCACCGCGACCCGCGTGAACTGTCCACCGGCGAGGCCAAAGCGTTGATTGAGCGCCTGGCCGCGTTTGGGAACAATCCCATCCTGATCTTCACCGGCGGCGACCCGATGATGCGCCCCGACCTGTTCGAGCTGATCGCCTACGCCGCCGAGCGCGGCCTGCGCTGTTCGCTCACCCCCACCGCCACAGCCCTGCCGACCAGGGAGCGGCTGGAAAAGGCGCGTGAGGCAGGCATCCGCCGGGTGGCGCTCTCGCTCGACGCGCCCAGGCCCGAGGTCCATGACGCTTTCCGCAAAGTCCCCGGCTCCTGGCAGCGGACGATGGACACCCTCCACCGCGCCCACGAGGCCGGATTGAGCGTCCAGGTCAACACCACGGTCGCCAAACATAACGTGGACATCCTGCACGAAATGGTCCCGTTCATCGTGGAAGTCGGCGCGGTGCAATGGTCTGTCTTTTTCCTCGTCCCCACCGGGCGGGCGATGATCGAGCAGATGATCTCTGCCGAACAGCACGAGAAGGTCTTCAACTGGCTCTACGACCTGTCGCAGAACGCCCCCTTCGACATCAAAGGCACGGCTGCCCCGATGTACCGCCGGGTGGCCATCGAACGCAGGAAGGCCGAGGCGGGCGGCGGGCCGGTCACATTCCAGGGCGCGGGCTTCCAGTACGCCGACGGCCTGAACCGCCCGACCCGGGGCGTCAACGATGGCAACGGGTTCCTGTTCATCTCACACATCGGCGAGATCCAGCCCAGCGGATTCCTGCCCGTCACCGCCGGGATGGTGCGTGAAGACGACGTGGTCGAAGTCTACCGCAACCACCCGATCTTCAAAGACCTGCGGGACTATTCGAAGTTGAAGGGTCCCTGCGGCACGTGCGAATACCGCGACGTGTGCGGCGGCCAGCGCGGCCGGGCCTACGGTGTCACGGGCGACTACCTGGCGAGCGATCCGGCGTGTGTGCTGGTGGCAAACGCTGGGTAGTTTTACCCCATCTGCTCGATGATTTGCCGAATCTGTTTTACGGAAATGTCAGACTGTTCTGTCTTGGAATACATGGTCACCAAAATGATCCGTTCTTCAGTGACCAGATAATAAATGACCCGATAGCCCCCGCTTTTGCCTCGCTGCAAATCGCTGTTTTTGACTCGTACCTTGAAAATGAGATGGCCCGTCCCTGGCACCTGGTCGCCCGGGGTTTCACCGGTCTGTAATTTCGTCAGCAGCGGCTCCACGTCCGAGCGGATGTGCCGGTATTTGCGGGCCAGCAACCGCAAATTGCGCTTGAACTCTGGTGTGAATTCAATCGCACGAAGTTTACCCGGCATCCAGCCCGTCCCAGAGTTCCGACACATCCTGGGTTTGGCCGCTCAAGGCTTCCTGCCATCCCTGGCGGAACGACTGCCCGGCAGGCTGGAGCGTGACGGTTTCGCGGAATACCCTCACCAATTGGATCAGGTTGGGCAGGTACTCCGCCGGCAACTCGCGGGCTTCTTTCAGTAAAAGTTCTTCAAAGTTTAGCGTATGCTCTGTCATACTGCCTCCGAATTGGATTATAGCATGGCAACACCTCAAATCACTACTCTCCATTCTCCACCCTCCAACCTCTCGCCCCGATTCCTTCGGGCTTGCCGCCGCCTCCCCACCGACGCCACCCCCGTCTGGTTCATGCGCCAGGCCGGGCGCTACATGGCCGAATACCGCGCCATCCGGGCAAAATACGGCCTGCTGGAGATCGTCCGGCAGCCCGAGCTGGCCGCCGAAGTGACCTTGCAGCCGGTGCGCGCCTTTGGCGTGGACGCCGCCATCCTGTTCGCCGACATCCTGCTCCCGCTTCAACCGATGGGTTTGGATTTTGAATTTGCGCGCGGCGAGGGACCGGTGATCCATAACCCGATCCGCACCCAGGCCGACGTGCAGGCCCTCCGCCCGCTCGTCCCGGAAGAGACGCTTGCTCCCGTTATGGACGCCATCCGCCTGCTCCGGGCGGAACTCGGCAACACACCCCTGATCGGGTTCTCCGGCGCGCCCTTTACGGTGGCCTCGTACATGATCGAAGGCGGCGCCTCCCGTGATTACAAGACCACCAAACTGATGATGTATGCCGCTCCCGAAACCTGGCACGCCCTGATGGACAAACTCTCCACTGCTCTGGCCGAATACGTGACGGCCCAGGTGCGGGCCGGGGCGCAGGCCATCCAACTCTTCGACTCGTGGGTCGGCGCTCTCGACCCAACGGACTACGAGACCTTCGTCCTGCCCTACTCCAAAAAAGTGCTGGATGCGGCCCATGCGACCGGTGTCCCGGTCATCCACTTCGGCACCGGGACGGCGACCCTGCTCCCGCTCATGCGCCGGGCCGGCGGCGACGTGATCGGCCTGGACTGGCGAATCCCCCTCGATAACGGCTGGCAGGCCATCGGTCACGACCGGGCTGTGCAGGGCAACCTCGACCCGGTGGCGCTGTTCGCCCCCATCCCCGAAATGAAGAAGCGCATCCACGAAGTGCTGCACCGCGCCGGAGGCCGCCCCGGCCACATCTTCAACGTCGGACACGGCATCTTGCAACACACGCCGGAAGAGAATGTGCGGGCGGCGGTGGAGATGGTGCATGAGTGGAGAGCGGGAAAGATGTAGACAGGTAGACACGTAAACAAGTTGCCTGTGTACCTGTTTACGTGTTTACTTTCGCCAGGAGCAACTATGAATATCAACTTTCTTGGCCTCATCGCCGCCTCATCCGCCTTCCTCGGCATCTGGCTTGGACACGTCTCCGTGCGGGTCATCGAGCGCAACGCCAAAACGCTGTGGCAGCCCATCGTCATTGCCATCGCCCTCGGCCTTGCCCTCGAAACCTTCTCATTATTTACCAATTACCAATTACTATCCACGGCTTTCGGGATCATTGGTATTACGGTCATTTGGGACGCGTTCGAACTCGTCCGCCAGGAGAAGCGGGTGGAAAAGGGACACGCTCCTGCCAACCCGTCCAACCCGCGCCATGCCCGGATTCTTGCCGAACCCGGTTCGCAGGCTACAACCGTTGACCTTCTGAAGCGCGAGCCGGGCAGGTAGGCAAGTAGACAGGTAAACACGTAAAACTGATTACTGAACACTGGTTACTGACCACTATGAACACCTTCGGCATTCTCATCGGCCTTACCACCCTTTTCATCATCGGCCTCGGCTTCCCGCTCGTCATCCGGGGCGAACGGCATCTCGGTTACCTGTGGTGGCCCTACATGATGGGACTCGGCTTCCTCATCATCGCCGCATCCCTGTTCATCGCCACGGACTGGCTTGCGGCGGTTGTCGGCGTTGTCGGCGCGACCTTCGTCTGGGGTTCGACCGAACTCAAGGAACAGGCCGTCCGCGCTGAACTGGGCTGGTATCCCTTCAACGAGAAGAAGCTCCAGCCGCCGTTTGTGGATGTGATCAAGAAATGGAAGGCACCGCATTTGTAGGACGATACTCGATACTCGATATTCGGTATTCGAGTATCGAATCATCGAGTATCGCAACCTGGAAATCATCATGACCAACCAAAACGAATTACCAATTACCAATCCCCAATCACTCATCATCATCGGCGGCGGCATCGCCGGTCTCTCAGCCGCCTATTACGCCGCACGCACCAATCCCCAATTACAAATTACCTTGCTCGAAGCCAGCGACCGCTGGGGCGGCAAGATCACCACCGACCGCGTCCCCTACGATGGAAGTGACTTCATTGTCGAAGGCGGCCCCGACACCTTCCTTGCCACCAAGCCCTGGGGCGTAGCCCTCTGCAAAGAACTCGGCCTCGCCGGCCGCCTGCACGGCACCAACCCTCACCAGAAGAACACCTACGTCCTGCACCGCAACCGCCTCCAGCCCCTGCCCGACGGCCTGGCGATGATGATCCCCACGAACGTCCCCTCCGTCCTGAAATCCCGGCTCGTCTCGTGGCCCGGCAAACTCCGCATGGGCCTCGACTTCCTGCTCCCGGCCCACAACGGCCACCACGACGAGAGCCTCGGCGGTTTCGTCTCCCGCCGCCTCGGGCGCGAAGCCTACGAGAGCCTGATCGAGCCGCTCATGTCCGGCATCTACGCCGGCGACGGCGACCAACTCTCGCTCCGTTCCACCTTCCCCTACCTGCACGACCTCGAAGCCAAACACGGTTCGCTCGCCCGCGGCGCGCTCGAAATGCGCAAAAAGATGCCCGCCGCGCCCGGTTCCCGCTCTGCCTTCCTCACCCCTACCACCGGCCTGGCGGAAATTGTGGAAGCGATGGTTGAAAGTCTAAAGTCGAAAGTCAATTTACGGCTGAATGCGTCTGTTTCTCGAATATCGAAACTCGAATATTCGAATACTCGATATCTTGTGAAACTTGAAACCGGTGAAACCCTCGAAGCTGTTTCCGTTATCCTGGCCACTCCCGCCCCCGTGAGTGGATCGCTGCTCGCAGCGTTCGACCCGGAACTTGCCTCCGTTTTGACGAGCATCCCCTACACCTCGATCGCCACCATCACCCTGGCCTACCGCCAGAGCGACCTCTCCCGCCCATTGGACGGTTACGGCTACGTCATCCCCCGCCGCGAGGGACGCCGCGCCCTGGCCTGCACCTGGACCTCGACCAAATTCCCGCACCGCGCCCCCGACGGTTACGCCCTGATCCGGGTCTTCGTCGGCCGCGCCGGGCAGGAATCCGACATCCCCTGGGATGAACCCGGCTTGTTGGCTTTGGCCCGCGAAGAACTCGACCTGACCCTCGGCATCAGCGCCGAACCGCTCCTCAGCCGGGTCTTCGTCTGGGAAAGCGCCATGCCGCAATACAACCTCGGCCACCCCGAAAAACTGGCTCAGATAGACGCTGCCCTGGCGAAGCATCCCGGCCTGGCCCTGGCAGGCAACGGCTACCGCGGCATCGGCATCCCTGATTGCATCCGTTCGGGTGAAATGGCTGTGAATAAAATCGAGCGGGAGTTATCCCGCTCGGTTTAATGCGCCCGTTCTTTTTCTATACAGCCTAATGGGAATCGCGTCTCTGGTGATATTTTGATACAGCCCCGCTTTGATGTCGGCGTAATATTGCCAGCGTTCCGCGTCGATAATACGGACATCGAGAATAACATCGTACTTAAGTTCGACATCTGCGACAAGATGAATGATGGATTGATGGAATCCCCTTTCATCATCATCTACAATCAACAGGATGTCTACATCGGAATGTTCCGTCCAGTCGTTTCTGGTTTTGGAGCCGAACAAGGCGGCATACTGAATCCTGTCGCCATAAGTGGCACGGGCCCGTGTAATGAATTCTCGAACCGCTTTTTTTTCATTCGGCAATAGACCTAGAGCAGGTCGCGTTGGCGTAACCATGTTTTTACTTCCTCGACAAATGCCCTGGATTTTTCGATGGCATCCAGAGCGTCTTGTTCGTCCAAACCGCTGCTCAATTCATAGTCGGCGGTATGACGGCTGTCCATGATTTCTCGGTAATCGTCGCTCCATCTCTGGTCGAACTCACCTGTTTTGATAAAAAGCTGGCGAAAAGACGCAAGCACCGCGCTATGTTTTCCATAAGACTTGCCTTTTGAATACAGTAAGGCGCTTGCAGCGTAAAACATGGCGTAATAGGCACGGTTGCATGCCGAGCGGTAAAAGCCTTGATCAAGACTTGCCTGCGCGGCATTCAGCGTCTCGTCGGCGTTTTCCATGTAAAGCCTGTAATTGTCTTTTACATCAGCCATAATGAAAGTATAACCCAATTCAAATGGAGATTCCATGAACATCCAAAAATCCATCTCCCTCTTCCAACAGGCCCAGACCTTCCTCCCCGGCGGGGTGGACTCGCCCGTGCGGGCCTTCCGGGCCGTGGGCGGACAGCCGCTCTTCATTGATCGGGGCGAAGGCCCTTATCTCTACGACGTGGACGGCAACCGTTACATTGACTACGTCCTTTCGTGGGGACCGCTCATCACCGGCCATGCTCACCCGAAAGTGGTCGAGGCCGTCCAGCAGGCGGCCCTGAAAGGGACATCCTACGGCGCGCCCAGCCCGCTCGAAATCGAACTGGCCCGCCGCGTGATGGACTTCATGCCGAACATCGAGATGATCCGTTTCGTCAATTCAGGCACAGAAGCGACGATGTCAGCCTTGCGCCTGGCCCGGGCCTACACCAAGCGGGACAAGATCATCAAGTTCGAGGGCTGCTACCACGGCCATGCGGATATGCTGCTCGTCCAGGCCGGTTCGGGCGTGGCGACCCTCGGCCTGCCGGATTCGCCCGGCGTGCCGGCGGCCACGGTTGCCGACACGCTGGTGGCGGTCTACAACGACCTTGACTCTGTTGCTGCGCTTTTCAGGCAGTATCCCGGCCAGATCGCGGCGGTCATCGTCGAACCGGTGGCGGGCAACATGGGCGTTGTCCCGCCCGAACCCGGATTCCTCGAAGGGCTGCGTGTACTCACCACGCAACACGCGACACTCCTGATCTTCGACGAAGTGATGACCGGCTTCCGCGTCCATCTCAACGGGGCGCAGGCGTTCTACAACATCATCCCCGATCTGACCACGCTGGGCAAGGTCATCGGCGGGGGATTACCCGTCGGCGCTTACGGCGGCAGGCGCGAGATCATGGAGATGGTCGCACCTGCCGGACCGATGTACCAGGCCGGGACGCTGGCCGGAAACCCGTTGGCGATGTCGGCCGGCATCGCCGCGCTGGACCTGCTGAAAACGCCCGGGACCTGGGACAGGCTCGAGAAAGCCTCCGCAGGCCTGATGTCCGGGATCGAGGCGGCGGCCAAAACTGCGGGGATTCCCCTCCAGCAGACGCGAGTCGGCACGATGTTCACCAACTTCTTCAGCGAGGTCCCGCCAAAGGATTGGACCACGGTCAAGGCCGGGGATACGAAGCGCTACGGACAGTTCTTCCGGGCGATGCTGGAGAACGGCGTTTACCTGGCCCCCTCGGCCTTCGAGGCCGGGTTCATGTCCACCGCCCACACGGACGCGGACATCGCCGCGACGGTCGAGGCGGCTGAAAAGGCGTTCAAGTCATGGTAACCCAAGAGCGGACCGCGAACGCCGCCTTGATCCGTTATCGGGCCGGGCTGGTGCTGATCTGGGTCGGGGTACTGGCCTGGCTGCCGTTCATCCTGATGCGCGCCAACGGCTTGAGGCCGAGTATCCTTTGGTTTTTGCCTTTCCACTTGACGGGGGTGATCGGGGGTTCGAGGCTGCGCAAGGCGGCCAGGATGGAATTGGGCGCCGACGCGCCGGAAAGGAATATTTTCCGCACGGTCGGACACGGTCTGATCTTCCTGGGAATTTTGGTCTGGGGGGTGTATTTCTACCAGAAACTGGCCGCGGGCCGGCTCGTGGACGTGGGTGAATTCCTGCCTTATCATTTGACCGGGATTTTCGGCGGGATTGCTTTCCTGGGAATGGATTACCTGGCGCGCTGGAAGAAGAACGACTGAAGTCGTTACTACGCCGACTATCCGTTCAGTCGCTTGTAAATCCCCTTCATCCGGCGGTAAATTTGGGTGAAGATGGCGAAGCGTTCGTCGTACAGCGCCCGGTTGGCAGACTGGGGCGCGTAGACCCGTTTGATTTCCACCAATCCCGGCACGTCACTGAAACAGATTTCCCCCAGCCCGACCGCCGCGATCCAGGCTGCGCCGCGGGCGTTGGCGTAGATCGGGTCGGCGACCTGGCGGATTTCCACATTCATCACATCCGCGAAGATCTGGCACCAGACATCCGACTGCGCTCCGCCGCCGACAATGTTGATCTGCTCGACTTCCCGCCCCAGGAACTTCTCGACCGGCTTGAGCAGCCAGCGGGTATTGAAGGCAATCCCCTCCAGGAAGGCCCGGATGATGTCTTCGCGGGTGTTGCGCAGCGACAGGTTGTACAACCCGGCCCGCACGGACTTGTCCTCCACGGGAGCGCGCTCGCCCCAGATCCAGGGGGTGTAGAGCACGCCGTTGGCCCCGGCCGGGACGCGCTCGGCGATCTTGTCGAGCACTTTGAAGATGTCGGGCACGTCGGCTTCCTGCAATAATTCGTCTTTGTGATACAGGATGTTGTCGCGCAGGTAGGTCAGGTTGCCGCCCGCCGTGGCTTGCAACGCGGTCAGCAGGTAACGGCCCGGCACGGCGCAAGGCACGGAGGCCAGCGAAGCCAGCACGTCGGTCTTCTTGAAGGGCACGTGGGCCGCCATCCATGAAGACGTGCCGATGTACAGGTGCGTGGCGAAATCGTCCACCGCGCCGGAGCCGATGGCCGCGGCGGTGTTGTCAATCGAACCGGCCACCACCCGCACGTCCTTGGATAACCCCAGCCTCTCGGCCACGTCGGTTTTGAGTGTGCCGATCACCTCGGGGCAGGCCACGATCTCCGGCAGTTTGGCGGGGTCCAGCCCCAGGGAGGAGATCAGCCCGTCGTGGTAGCGGACAGCCCCAGGGTCCCGGTTGTCTGTCACCCACGAGGTCAGGATCGAGTCGAAGGTCGCCACAAACCGTCCGGTCAGGCGCAGGTTCAGGTAGTCCAGCACGTTCAAAAATTTGTAAGTTTTGGCGTAAAGTTCCGGCTGCGTCTCACGGATGAAGAGCATGTGCCCGGCCGGGTCTTTGCCGGTCATCGAGGGCATCCCGCCGGTCAGGCGCACGAAGCGCAGGATTTTGGCGGCGGGCAGGTAGCCAAGCTGCTTCTTGAGATGGGATGCGCCGCGCATGTCCATCCACAGGATGCAGTTGCCGAGCGTCCGGCCGTTCTCGTCCACCGGGACGGTGCCTTCGCCCTGGGTCGAGCAGCAGACCGCCCTCACCCTCGGACCCGCATCCTGCTGCCGTTTAAGCAGCCGCCCCGCCGCTGACAGGAACGCCGCCCACCACTCGTCCGGCGATTGCTCGGCCCCGCCGTCGGGCGTGACCAGCAGGTGGACGGGTTCGGTCTCCCAGCCAAGCACCTTCCCGTTGACGGCGACCAGCGCCACTTTCATACCGGATGTGCCGAGGTCTACGGCGAGGATGAGGGGTTCGGCAGTCATAGATATTTCCTGTCTTAATTTAGTGGTAACAGCTGTTCAGCTATTTGATATACACCTTTATCGCGTTTAACGAGCCATTGCTTCGTAAGCCAATAGTTTGTGCAGTTTGGCAATATAGCCGCTATTTCGTTCTTATGCTCGATACCAAGAGTAGGGATTAAGTGTTCGAGGATTTCTCTTCCAGTGATTATTTTCCCGGCAGGACTTTTTTGTAAAAGAATGCCTGTTAGGATAAGAAGAGACTGGTAACCTATTTGTGTTGTCCCCACAAAATGTCCAACTATATGGTCATCAATCCTATGATGTTCTTGGACATTCAAATTTTTAAAACTTTCATACGCTAATAGCGGTAACTTTCCTAAAGCATTTGATCTGTTATGAAAATGTCGAAAATTTTCTATTTGTGTTTTTAAAATGTCTGGAATCTTTGCTTTTGCCTTATGACAATGAGAGCAAAAAACTGTTCCATCTGAGCGCTTAACATGATATTTACCACAAGATGGACATATTGCTGCCATTGTTATTGGAGTAAAGGTTTTTGTTTTTACAATGCTTTTTATTTCCAACTCAACTTGATTAATCATTAAGTGATTTGGAAATGAATCTATCTTCCAAACCGGATAATCAGTACTTAATAGCAAATTTGTGGCCAAAAGTTCATCTTCAATTTTCATCCTATCTGAAATCCGAAGAACAATAACACTAAAGTTTTGATGCCAATATACATTGGGGTTATCCAAAACAGGAGTAAGGTTCCAACTGAAATTGCTCTTGAGAAAATCCCAAGGCGAATTTAGCGCCGATGAGATTGAAGGATTTTTTATTACCTGTTCAGCAAATAGCTCAATGTAATCTTCATCCTCAGAATTTTTTATGTTGAACACAGTGTAAATTGCTATTACTCTGGTTGTTGCACGCGCATAAGCATTTATTATGCGTGATGTATCACTAGCATCCATCCCAATAGCAATTACTATTGGGAACTCCAATCCTCTAACCCTTTCACTTGTATCTAGATCAGCTATTTCCCTGATTCTCTCTGCAAACCCTCTTTTTTCAAGGTGCTCTAGGTAAGCTTTTGATGTAATTACTGCTATGCTATTTTTCTGTACCCCTTGTTTTTTCAGAACTTGTATTAACTCAAGAGTATCTTGTTCAACATTTGAGCTAATTATTTCTTCTAATGTTTCGTCCTCTTCTAAACGAGGAGAAAATTGCTGGTAATTTGTTGGCAGAGAAAGTTCTAATCTATTAAAGACAGTTTTTGGTGAGCGCATGTTTATGGTAAGCAACCCTGCATGCTCAACATCAAGTAAATCTTCTATTTCAGAATTTTTTAAACCTTGCTCAAAATTAAAAGTTTGAGTTTCGTCACAGAATATATGAATTCGCTTAATCCATTTGTTGAGAATCAGATACCAATCTCGATGGAAGACTTGTCCCTCATCAACTATCAGGACATCATAATTTCCCATCTTCTCATTTTTTATTGCATCTTGCAAAGAAAGATGGGCCAAATTGAACCAATCTTCTTTAGGAATTTTTATGTCCGAACGTTTTGAAGCAATACTGCATAGCTTATGAAAATTCATTACATCAATGTTTGGAAAACTTTTGAGCTCATTTTGAACTTCCCCGGAAATTCTCTGGTTGAAAAGTAGAAATAAAACCCTCTTCCCTTCATCGGCGAATTCTCTTGCTAAGGTCTGGGCCAAGACCGTTTTTCCTGTACCCGGCCTTCCAGAAACAGTGGTTTTATCAAAGGTCAGAATATTCTTTAAAATTCTTTCTTGTTGCTCCGATAAAACAAGCCAGCTTTTGTTATCAAATTCTATTTTAGAACCCCAGTCAAGACCATATTCTACAGATGGGCATATTATAGAAACTAATTCATCAATTTGATTTGGGGTGAGTTGAAATTTTCTGTTAGCTTTTTGCCAATATTCCATTATCTCTATTATTCGAGTTTTAAGAACTGGTAAATCCGTATAATCTATAATAACTCGCTCATCAAAAGTTATATCTTCCATCGCTGGAGGAATAGATTTTTTCTTCATGTCTACATCGGGAAAAACCCATGCATATCCAGCAGAAACAAATAGTCCAGCTTTTTTCAACCATGCATTTAAAGCAAACGTACCTCGTCTGACTTGACCAATGGGATCAAACTGTTGGTTATTGTGTAAGTATGTAAATTTGTATCGGTCATACTTAAATCTACCACCCTTTACTTCAAGAGTTAGAATCCCCAACGAAGGATGCAAGATAATAAAATCTATTTCGCCAGTTGGAGCATATTTTGGATCTATTGATTTTACAGCCCCACATAGCCAAGGTAAACTGTGAATTACCGTAAATTCATCGCTTAATTTTGCTAACCGCCAATAAACGTCAGGCTCCGCTTTGCGACTATTTGTGATATTGGGAGAGCCAGCAGGAATCATTCGCGCCATTGATTATTTTCCAATTTGAAAGAAGTAGAACAAGTAGTGATGATTAGTATTCAAGATGATACAAAATCTTCCAACGAAACAGCGATTGTGGGAAATGTCTTGATTAGTTGCTTATCCGCCGTCACAAGTGGAATACCAAGTTGCTCGGCCAGCGCCACAAATTCGCAATCATAAGCTGTGCATGTGCTTTTCGCTACCAGCACAAGCACTCTGTTGGAATCCGGGATGATCTGGCGCTCTTCTATCAGCTGCAAGGTTTTTTCCATAATTACTTGAACGCGTTCCAGCAACATACCCCGGCGCATATAACCGGCCAGGAGGTTGCGAAATTCGCTTTGCCATAATGGGGGAGTAATCCAGTATGGGTCCTTTTGTAATACACGGGTGGCGATAGGTGTTAAAACTCCTGTGATTTGGAGATATGCAATCAGGTTCGTATCTGCAACAATCATTCCCGGCCCTCGTTAATCATTTCTTCAATTTCTTCGGTTGTGAGGGTGTAGCTGGCTGTTAACTCGCGTAATTTACGAGCATTTTCCAGAGCAGTCTCAACATCAATCGGTTGAATTGCGAGCGCCTTTTCCAAAATAGTAATAATCTCTTTATTGATGCTGCGGCGGTTATTTTCCGCCTGCATTTTCAGGCGTTCATAAATAAATGGCGGGATGTTCTTGACAGTTAAATTGGTCACTTCAACCTCCATAATGGTTTCTTTTTGGAACCATTATGCAACCACCTGGGGCGATTGTCAAGCCGGTAATTTTTGCGACTCCTTCATCTGCGTGACCAGCCCGGCGCTGACGACCAGGAGGGCCAGAGCCAGGACGAGCGAGGGCGTGAACGAGCCGTCGCCGGTTTTCATGGCTTCCATGATGTAGACGAAAACGACTGCACCCTGGCCGAAAAGCTGGATCAGGCCGTTGGAGGTGCCTTCGGGGGTGGGATGGGTGATCTCGGCCGCGTACTGCATCCCGACCGGCATGGCGCTGACCAGGAAGAATCCCAGCAGGACGGCGGAGCCGAACAGCAGCGCGCCGGATGTTGCGAAGGTCAGTCCGATCAGGCCGGGGATGGCGCCCACGAAGGCGATCATCAGGAAGCGCTGGCGCTTGCGCTGTTTATCCGAGAGTGCCGGCAATACCACGGCCCCTACCAATCCGCCGGCGATCATCAGCGCCCCGAGGGTCCCGGCGTCGGTGGGGGTGAAACCCCGGGGACGGATGATGGCCTCGATCCAGGTGGTGATGCCGTTGAAGATGCCCAGTCCGATGAACGAGGCGACCAGGTACAGCAGGAACGGCTTGACGGTGACGGCATGTTTCAGGCCGTCGAGCATCAGGGCACGCGTCTCCTGGCCCGGCGCGCAGGGCGGGGTGGGCGGGGCCTCACGCGCCAGCAGGATGAACAGCACGGATGAGAAGGCGGTGATTCCGCCGTAGATCAATTGCACCGTCGAGATGGACAGGCTCTCGACCAGGACCGGCGTCAGCACCATGCCCAGGGCCGTGCCGATTAAATTTGCCAGCGTGACCAGGCCGACCGCGGTGGCGCGGCTCTCGACCGGAAACCACTTGGCCGGGACGGTGGTCCAGGCGTTGAGCAGGAAAGGCTGGGCTATGGCGATGCCGACGGTGCTCCACAGCACCAGGGAGTAGTCTGCCCCGGCGAAACCGCGCAGCAGGCCGAAGACCCCCATCAGCGCCGCGCCGATGCCGACCGCGAGGCGGAACCCGTAGGTATCAATCACCCACGAGACCGGGATCGAGAGCGGGATGAAGGCGATCATGAAGGTCATCGCCAGCAGGCCGATCTGCAGGTCGCTCACGC
Source organism: Anaerolineales bacterium UBA5796 (assembly GCA_002418215.1). Lineage (GTDB taxonomy): Bacteria > Chloroflexota > Anaerolineae > Anaerolineales > Villigracilaceae > UBA5796. The sequence goes on along the minus strand of DIDQ01000142.1, from coordinate 23,802 downwards.
CGTAGAAGGCCGCGGCCGGGCCGGTGATGGGGGCGTAGGCTATCCACAGCATCTGGATGGTCAGGTTGATGAACATGAAAACCGCCAAAACCACCCATCGGTAGCCGTAAAGTTTGTAGTTTTCTGCCATGACAAATCCTTTTGAACCGCAAAGCACGCTAAGAGCGCAAAGATTCCCTTTATTTTTTCTTAGCGTGCTTCGCGCACTTGGCGGTTAATCCCTTTTGATTAAACACCCTCAACGCTGGAGAGCACGGTCTCGAACCTATCCAGCGCCTCGTCTATCACCTCGTCCGTATCGGCCATGGAGGTGTACATGCGCGACCCCGCCAGGGTGATCAGCCCCTGCGACATATACGCCGCGCCCATCTCCTCGATCATGTGCTTGCGGGGTTTGATCTCCTTCATCGTCCTGAGCGGGTTCTTCATGTCCAGCAGCATCACGCCGGAAGTTTCGAGGTGGCAAATGCTTCCCTGATTATAGGCCACAAAGGGCAGGCCGTATTTCTCGATGATGGCCTGCAAGCCTCGGGTCAGGCGGTCGCCGGCCCGCCCGGCAATGACCGGGGCATTCGTGCGCTCCATTTCCTTCAGGGCGTAATAGCCCGCCACGCACGAAAGCGGATTGGCCGAGAGCGTCCCGCCGATGTAGGCGCGTTCGCCATTCCCGCCGATGCCGGCCGCGAAGGCCATGATCACCTCCCGCCGCCCGCCGACGCCGCCCGCCATCGGGTAGCCGCCGGTGACGCATTTGCCGAAGATGGTCAGGTCGGGCTTGACGTCGAAGTAGCCCTGCGCCCCGCCCATGCCGAGCCGGAAACCGGTGACGACTTCGTCGAAGATGAGCAGCGCGCCGAACTCGTCGCACAGCTCGCGGACTTTTCGGTTGAAATCGAGCGGTACGGGACGTGTGCCTGATTCCGGGCCGACGGGTTCGAGGATCACCCCGGCGGTGCCGCCGCGCAGCCGGTTGGCGACCAGCTTGCGACGCAGGGCGGCCAGGTCGTTGGGGAAGAACTCCTGGGTGTGGCGGCTCGACTCGCGGGGGATGCCGGTCGCTTCGTGACGTCCCGTGCCGGGGATGTGCAGGCCGTAAACCATCGAGTCTGACCAGCCGTGGTAGGCCCCGCCGACTTTGATGATCTTCTTCTTCCCGGTGAACACGCGGGCGGCGCGGATGGCAGCCATCACCGATTCGGTCCCTGACCCCAACATGCGGAACATTTCCACGGCGGGCATGTACTGGCTGATGAGTTTCGCCAGTTCGAGTTCGTACTCGTGGAACAATCCGGTCACCGGGCCGCAGGAGTTGATGACTTCGACCACTTTTTCGCGCACCGGGGCGTAATTGCTGCCCAGCACGGTCGGGCCGCCGGCTTGCAGGAAGTCAATGTAACGGTTGCCGTCCACGTCCCACAGATAGGCCCCATCCGCTTTGTGGATGGCGATCGGGAACGGGTAGTTGAAGGCCAGGTTGTGCTGCACCCCGCCGGGGATGTATCGCTTGGCCTCGTCGGTCAAGGCTTTGGACCCGGCGCATTCCTGCTCGAAGTATTGCAGATAGCGCGTCATCGCCTCCCGGCGGATGGGGCGCAGCGGCTGGCGGACGAGGGCGTCCAGTCTTTGGTTGACGGTTTCTACGTCGAGGTATTCGGAGATGGCGGAGGGGGAGGTTGATGGGGAGGTTGTGGGCATGGGGTTTTCCTGAATGCAGCGTGTTGCGTGACTCGTGTAGCGTGGTGCGTGCGCCTCGCTCGCGGAACACGCACCACGTATCATAATTCGGCGAATTGCTTTTGGTCGACTTTCAACTTGGCGAAGGCGATCTCGCGCACGGCCAGAGGGATTTTGCTCACCTTTTCGCCGGTCATCAGGGCCAGCAGGTAGGCCAGGGCGCATTTTTCGAGCAGGGCCATGTTGTGGATGGCGCGTTCGGCGTCGGTGCCCAGGACCAGCACGCCGTGGTTTTGCAGGATGAAGGCGTTGGCTCCGTTTTTGACCTTTTTGGCGACGTTGTTTTTCAGGAACCCGGTCCCGGAGGGGGCGTAGGGGATGATCTCAACCGAGCGGCCCAGGAAGCGGACCTGCTCGTCGAACAGGTGGGGGATGGGCCTCCTGATGAGGGCCAGGGCGCTGGCGTAAGGCTGGTGGGTGTGGATGATGACCTGCGCGTCGGGCCGGGAGCAGTAGACGGCGGCGTGCATGGCGCTTTCGATGGAGGGCCGGCGCGTCCCGGTAACGGAGGCCAGCCCAAAGTCCAGCACGCAGATGTCCTCTGCCGTCATTCGGGCGTAATCATAGTTCGACGGGGTAATGGCAAAGGCGGGTTCGGCCCCGATCCGCGCCGAGATGTTGCCCTCGGTGGCTTTCAGGTAGCCGCGCGCCAAAAGGGCGTGGCAAATATCCACCACCTGTTGTTTTTGGGTATCGAAATTAGCCATATTGTCGCCTTTCTGATAAACTTGACGGTGGCAATATTATCCCCCATCAACTTTACACTGTCAAGTTACGGAGCGGAATGGACCCAAAGAACAGCTATCATCATGGAGATTTGAAGAATGCCCTGATCAAAGCCGGGGTGGAGATTTTGGCAAGGGAAGGTGTGGGCGGGCTGAGCCTGCGGAAGGTGGCGAAGCAGGCCGGGGTCAGCCACGCCGCGCCCTATGCCCATTTTGCGGACAAGCAGGCGTTGATCGCGGCCATTTCGACCGAAGGGTTCAAACAGCTCCACGTCCAGATCGAGGCGGCGCGCGCCGCCTATACCGGGGATCCCCGGTCGCTGCTGGTCGAGACGGCCTGGACTTATCTTCAGTTTGCCCTCCACGAGCCGGACCGTTTCAAGCTCATGTTTTCCAGCGTGCTTGAAAAAGAAAAGGACTATCCTGATTTCGTCGAGATTTCGCAGAGGAATTTCAGGCAACTTGTCGAAGTGGTCGAGACTTGCCAGCAGGGTGGGGTTCTAAAGGCCGGCCCGCCAGACTTGGCGGCGATCAGCGTATGGAGTACAGTGCATGGATTCTCATCCCTGCTGCTGGAGGGGCAAATCCCGCATACGGCGCTCGAAAAGGGCAACATCAAGGATTTGCTGGTCTTCGTCTTGCAAAACGGATAGGCGCGGGGCGGGGGGAAGCCTGGGGCCGCGGTATGATTGAAATTTGCCCAAAAATTGGTTATTATAATATTGCCGTATCTTTTCATTAAATTTGGGCGTGGGGTGTCTGGATCGGGCTTTCGCCCGGCCAAAATACCCCTTTCCTCTTCTTTTGCAGGAGAGGGTCGAACGCCCGGCAACTGCTCACTCGCGGGTGAGCAGTTACAAATTCTGATAAATTGCCGAGGCGGGACAAAATAAGATTGCATCCTGTTTTGACAGGAGTTCGGTTTAGAGGATGGTTCGGCATTGATGTTTTGGGGGAATGCAGACCAATATGACAATTATCTTTCACAGAAGCATCCATTAAACCCTATCGGCAATAGGGAAAAACGTCCCGAAGGATGGCATTCCGACCCGGTTTCAGCCGAGAAAAACCCTTCGGGACGGTATGCACAAGTTATTACCGATGATGTCTATTAACGTTTTGGAAAGTGAGCAGAACTATGTTCAGAAATATTCTCGTCCCCCTGGATGGTTCCCCCCTGGCAGAATGCGTTCTCCCGCATTCCATTTCTTTGTCCAATGCCCTGGAGACAAAGGCCATATTGCTGCACGTGATGGAACGCCCGCGAGACACCGGGTCCCTTCAGCCCATTGACCCGCTTAAATGGGTGCTCAAGAAGCATGAAGCAGAGATCTATCTCAAGCGGCTGACCGAGCGATTTATGGGAACCGGCTTAAAGGTGGGGTACGCCATTCAGGAAGGCCCACCGGCAGAATGCATTATCAATTACGCCAACCAGGCTGAGATAGACCTGATCGCTCTCAGCTCGCACGGTTCCAGCGGGTTAAGCGGATGGAACGTGAGCAGTGTGGTTCAGAAGACCATTTTGCGGGCAAACCGGTCTGTGCTCCTGGTGCGGGCTTACCAACCGCGAGACGAAAGCGTGGAAAAGGTCCGTTACCGGAAGATATTCGTCGGCCTGGATTGTTCTGCCCGGGCCGAACTGGTCCTGCCTGTTGCGATCCGCCTGGCGCAGTATTACAAATCCAGTCTTGTCCTGGGCACCGTGGTCCAAAAGCCGGAACTCGTCAGTCGGATGCCGCTTTCGGACGCTGAGGTATTGATGGTCGAGAGCGTCACCGAGCGGAATTACAAAGCGGCCTCCCATTACCTCGAACAGATCCAGGCCCAACTTTCTCCTTCGGAGATCGAAGTGCGGACCAGGCTCGAAGCCAGCACGAACCTCATTACTTCCCTGCACAACATGGTGGAAGAGGAAAACGCTGACCTGGTGATGATGGTCGCTCACGGCCAATCTGCCGACAGGCGTTGGCCGTTTGGCAGCGTTACATCCAGTTTCATTTCCTCCGGGAATACATCCTTATTCATCATGCAAGACCTGACAGGCAACGACATCCAGCAGACCAAAGCCGAACAAGCGATGTCGAAGTTTCAGGGCCATTGATCGAGCCTGAAAGCCCAATGCCAGACAGTTTTGCTGCTGTGTCCGTTGCTTTGAATATTTCATTGCCCCGGGATGGGGTGGAGGAACTGGCCCTCGAACTGGCCCAAATCCTGACCCTGGCCGACCATCCGACCCGCGACTTTCCCATCCCTGAACAACTGGACGGCCTGTCCCGATCCATACGGAGCGCATACGAGGCGTTCGAAGAGGCCAGCCATGCCTCACAGTCCATTATTCCGCCCGCGGCAGAGTGGATACTCGATAATTATTATGTGATCGAGCAGGCCGAACAGCAAATAAAAATGGGCATGCCCGTGGATTATTACCGCCGCCTGCCCAAAGCCAGCCTTAATCGAGGCCGGAAGATGGCCCGGATTTATTTCCTCACCAAGGCGCTGGCCCAATCCTCCCGGTGCCGGCTTGATGCGGAAACGATCAAGACTTTTGCGCAATCTTACCAGGGCCTCCTCCCGCTCAAGATCGGCGAGATTTGGGCCATTGGGATCATGCTCCGGCTGTGCGTGTTGGAGGCGCTGGCCGGGGCGTTGGCAAGCATCCGCCGCGTCCCCTTCGTATCGGCCTACCCGCAGCTTGAATTCCATTTCGAGGGCGGGTCCGCTGCTGATGGGGATTCCCCAACCTCGCCGGACGAGGATACCCTTATCGCCAACTGCATCATCAGCCTGCGGATGCTGGCCACGCAAGACTGGAAGGCTTTTTTCGAGCAGGTCAGCCTCGTGGAACAAACACTGCGTGAAGACCCGGCTGGCATCTATCCCCTGATGGATTTTGAAACCCGCAACAATTACCGGAACGTTGTCGAACAAATTGCGCTGGGTTCTCCCTGGGATGAGGCGAAGATCGCCCAGACCGCCCTTTCCCTGGCAAGGCAGGGCAAGGACGAGCGGAATCGGCACATCGGCAGCCACCTGGTCGGCCCCGGGCGGGAGCGATTCGAAGCCGAATGCAGCTACCACATCCCCGCGAACCAGAGACCCGGGCGCTGGCTCGAAGCCCACGCCCTGCCGGCCTACCTGGGCAGCATCCTGTCTTTGACGGCTTTCTTCATCCTTATCATCACCGGGTATGCCGGGTACACAGGTGGGAACATCGGCCAGATCCTCCTCGCTCTGGGATTGGGCCTCTTACCGGCATCAGCCTCCGCGATCCAGATCGTCAATTGGCTGGCCGCCCGCCTCACGCCGCCGCATACCCTCCCGAAATTGGAATTCCAATACGGCATTCCGCCCGAATTCAGCACTGTGGTGGTCATACCGGCCATCTTCAGGTCTGCAAATGATTTGCAGTCCCTGCTCAACCAGTTGGAGAATCATTTCATCGGCAATGCCGACCCGAACATCCACTTTGCCCTGTTGACGGATTTTATAGATGCGCCGCAGAAAGATATGCCGGGTGAACGGGAACTAAAGGAGCTTGCCAGGGCGGGCATCCAAAAATTGAACGAAAAACACGGCAGCAAGTCTTACCGGCCTTTCATCCTGCTCCACCGCGACAGGCAATGGAACCCCGCCGAGGGATGCTGGATGGGCTGGGAACGCAAACGCGGCAAACTGGAGGAATTCAACAACCTGTTGATGAGCGGGGAGGCCGCCCGCTTTTCAATGCAGGTTGGCGACACAGGCGTTCTCTCCGGGGTCAAATACGTGATTACCCTCGATTCGGACACCGTCTTGCCGCGCGAATCGGCCCGCCGTCTGATCGGGACCCTGGCGCATCCGCTGAATCGGGCCGGGTTCGCTCCCGCCTCGGACGAGGTGAGCGCCGGTTACACGGTGCTCCAGCCCCGGGTCCAGGTACGCCCCGTGACGGCCAACCAATCCGCGTTTACCCGGATCTTCTCCGGCGATACGGCCATTGACCTGTACTCGCGGGCCGTCTCAGATGTCTACCAGGACCTGTTCCACGAGGGCAATTACATCGGGAAAGGCATTTACGAGGTTGCCGCGTTCGAGCGCAGTACCCGCAACCGGGCGCCAAACAACGCCATTTTGAGCCATGACCTCTTCGAAGGCCTGTGCGGACGATGCGGCCTAGTCACGGACATCGTGCTTTTCGAGGATTATCCGCCGCATTACCTGGCATTCGCCGACCGGTTGAACCGCTGGGTGCGCGGCGACTGGCAGCTTTTACCCTGGCTCATGCCCCGGGCGCCGCACGGGACCGGTAAAACTGTCCCCAATCCCTTTACGCCTCTCGACCGCTGGAAGCTTTTCGACAACCTGCGCCGCAGCCTGGTGAGGCCGGCTGTGCTCGGTTTGCTGGCGGGCGGCTGGTTCCTGCTGCCGGGTCCGGCGCTGGCCTGGGTGCTTTTTGCGTTTTCGCCGTACATCCTGACTGTGTTCGCCAACCTGTTCTCGAACCTGCGCCGGGACAAGGCGGAGGATTCTCCGGGAGGCATGTCGCAGCCTTTCCGCCAAAGCGTCTTGCGAGTGGTCCTTGAAATTGTTTTCCTGCCTCATGAGGCTTTAGTCGAAATCGACGCGATCCTCACGACCCTGGCGCGCCTGCTGTTCACCCGCAAACACCTGCTCCGCTGGACGGCCTCGGCGCATGTGGTCAACGTTTTCAGCAGGGAGTTGAAAGTTGCGATAGCCTGGCGGGAAATGACCGCCGCGCCGATCTTTGGGCTGGCGGCAGCCTTGTTGATGCTCCTGCGGCAGCCCGAAAAGTTGGTCATCGCTGCGCCGCTCATCCTGGGCTGGATGATCGCCCCGTACCTCGCGGCCCGCATCAGCCGTCCTGCGCGCCGCGCCGCTGCCCGCCTGGATGCGCCACAGGAACGCAGCCTGCGTTTGCTGGCGCGTTCGACCTGGTTGTTTTTCGAGCATTTCGTCGGCCCCGAGGATCACTGGCTGCCTCCTGACCATTTCCAGGAGGAGCCGCGCGGGTTGGTGGCGCACCGCACTTCGCCCACCAATATCGGCCTGCTCCTCCTGTCCACCCTGGCGGCCTGCGATTTCGGGTATATTGGCCCCGAGGAGTTGGCCCTAAGGGTCCGCAACACGTTCGAAAATTTGCGCCAGCTCGAACGGAGCCGGGGCCACCTGCTGAACTGGTACGATCTGCACAGCCTCAAGCCCCTGCCGCCGCGCTACATTTCCACCGTAGACAGCGGCAACCTGGCTGCCTGCCTGTTGGTCTTGCGGCAGGGATTCAAGGATGTGGCCGATCGGCCGGTCATCCGCTGGAGCGGGCTGGTGGATACCCTGGACATGCTGATCTTTACCCTCGAAGAGGCTCATTTGGAAAGCGCGGCGCGAGAGCTGTACGAGATGACCGTTGACCTGCGCCGGCAAGCGCGCCAGTTGGAATCTGCCCGGCGTTATGTGCCGTATCTTTCGATCAAGACGGTGAACGAAAAACAGGCGGAGATCGAAGCGTTGCTCTTGAAACTGGTCGAAACCTCGACAGAACGGCTCGACCAGGTGACGTTGAACCGCCTCTCCACCTGGGTGGACCGCACCCGCACCCATCTCGGCTACATCCAACACGATCTGCAAACCCTGACCCCCTGGGTGCTGAAAATGTCCGGGGCGCCGGCCCTGTTCAAGGATCCGGCGCGGCCGCCCGGCCTGGCCTCCGCTTGGGACGAGTTGCAAGCGCATTTCTCGGTCAACCCATCTCTGGAAGATATCCCGGCGATCTACGCGCGGGCCGTCGAAATCCTGCAAAACCTGGAGACATCCCTCCCCGGCAGCCAGGCGGATGCCGTCGAATGGTGTAAATCCTTTGCCGGTGAATTGACGGCTGCCCGAGATCTGGCGGCTGCCTTGCTCAAGCGGTTCCAGTCGCTGGCCGACGAGGCCGAAAAAACCTTCAGGGCCATGGATTTCCGCTTCCTATTCGACTTCCAGCGGCGGGTATTCCACATCGGTTATAACGTGGATACCGAACAGCTCGACTCCAATCATTACGATTTGCTGGCTTCTGAAGCGCGCATCGCCAGCCTGGTTGCCATCGGCAAAGGCGACGTGCCGCAAAGCCACTGGTTGTACCTGGCGCGTCCCCTGACCCGGGTGGGGAATACCCGCGCGCTCCTTTCGTGGAGCGGCACGATGTTCGAATATTTGATGCCCACCCTCTTTCTCCGCCATTATCCCAACACCCTGTTCGACCAGACGTGCAGGGCCGTCATCCAGCGCCAGATCGCATACGCCAAAGAAAACGACATGCCCTGGGGCATTTCCGAATCCAGCTTTTTCTACCTGGATGCGCACCAGGTCTACCAGTACCGCGCCTTCGGCGTGCCCGGCCTGGGATACAAACGCGGTCTCGCGGACGACCTGGTTGCGGCTCCTTATGCCTCCGTCCTGGCGCTCCAGTTCGAACCGGAGGCCGTCTATCAAAACCTGGAGCATTTCCACCGGCTGGATATGTCCGGTCTTTACGGGATGTACGAAGCGGTTGACTTTACCCCCGAACGCCTGGGAGCCGGGCAGGACTATGGCATTGTCCACTCCTACATGGCCCACCATCAGGGCATGGCGCTGACGGCGCTCGATAATTTCCTGTCTGGCAATAAGATGGTGCGCCGCTTCCACGCAGACCCGCGCATCAAAAATGTGGAACTGCTCCTGCAGGAGCAAACCCCGCAACAGGTCGAAGTGGAAGCTTCCCACTTGCAGGGCGTCGGTCGTCTCCAACCGGTCCCCTCGCTGGTCAGCCTCGACCCGTGGACGGTCTCGCCCCACGCGCCTTACCCGCAGGCGCACTGCCTCACCAACGGCAGCTTCAGCACCTTGATCAGCGCGGCCGGGAGCGGTTACAGCCACTGGCGCGGCCTCGACCTGACCCGCTGGCAGCCGGATGCCACCCTCGACAATTGGGGAACCTGGATCTATGTGCGTGACAACGAGCGCGGGACCCTTTGGTCTGCCGCCAGCCAGCCGATGGGGGCCGGGCCGGAATCCCAGCGGGTGGATTTCTTCCCCCAGCAGGTTGAATTCCAATGCCGTGAAGCGGATATTTCCATCCACACCAGGATCGCGGTTGCCGCAGATGCAGATGTCGAGATCCGCCAGCTTACGATCACCAACCATAGCGACCGCCCGCGCAGCCTGTCATTGACCACGTATGGCGAAGTCATCCTGGCCTCGCAAGAGGCAGACAGGCGGCACCCGGCCTTCAACCGCCTGTTCATCGAGAGCGAATTTTTGGAAGACAGCCGCACCCTGCTTTTTCACCGCCGGTCGCGCGCCTCGAAAGAAAAGCCGGTTTACCTGGCGCATTCCATAATTGCCGAAAACAAAAAGGTCTCCGTCACCGGATACGAAACCGACCGCGCCCGGTTTTTGGGGATCGGAGGGTCGCCCCGCGCCCCCGCAGCCTTGTCCGCTTCGGTTCCGCTGTCGGGAACCACGGGAGCCACCCTCGACCCGATATTTGCCCTGCAGGTCGGGCTTGCCCTCGCTCCCTACGAGACGACTACAATAGCCTGCCTCACCCTCGCCGCTGATTCCCGCAAGGGCGCCATCCAGCTTGCGAAAGAGTACCACCGCTGGGAGCGCCTCCCCCACGCGTTCAACGCCTCGGCCCGCGCCGCCGAAGACGAGATGATGCGCCTCGGCCTCACCTCCAGCGACCTGGAGCGGTACCAAAAAATACTGTCTGCCCTGCTTTATCCCTTCCCCGCTTTGCGGGCCAGCCCATCCACACTGGCCGCCAACCGCCTGGGGCAGCCGCAGCTTTGGCCTTTCGCCATTTCCGGCGACTTTCCCATCCTGCTGGTGCGCCTGCGGGATGAGAGCAAACTCGACCTGCTGGCCGGGCTGCTCAAAGCCTTTTCTTACTGGCGCAGGCGAGACCTGATGGTTGATCTGGTGGTCCTCAATTGCCGGGAAACCGGATACCAGGACGACTTGACCGGGCAGATCCACCACCTGCTCGTCCGCACTACCAGCGATAAGTGGCTGAACAAACGCGGCGGGATATTCATCCTGCGCGCCGACCAGATGACCCCGGCGGAAAATACCCTGCTGGCCGCGGCGGCCCGGGTCGTCCTGGACGACGAGGCTGGTCCCCTGGGAGATCAGCTCTCCAGGCTGGACGCGCAGCCGGTCCGCCTGCCCGGCTTTATCCCGGTTCGCGAGCCGCTTCCCGCCTCGGGGGATAACCGGGTGGTCGAACGCCCTGCCGGTCTGCTCTTCGACAATGGCCTGGGCGGTTTCTCCCCGGATGGGCGCGAGTACGTCATCTACCTGGAACCTGGGCAGTGGACTCCCGCGCCGTGGGCTAACGTGATCGCCAATCCCGATTTCGGGTTCCTGGCGACGAGCAACGGGCTGGGCTGCACCTGGGCCTACAACAGCGGCGAAAACCGCCTGACACCCTGGCATAACGACCCGGTCAGCGATCCGCCGTCCGAGGCCATTTACCTGCGGGACGAAGACACCGGCTAGGTATGGTCGCCCACGCCCCTACCCTCCCGCGCCGATGCGCCTTACCTGATCCGGCACGGGGCCGGGTATTCCATTTTCGAGCACGCCAGCCACGGGTTGGGTCAGACCGTGCGGCTGTTTGCCGTCCCGGATGAGCCGGTAAAGATCATCCGTATAAGGCTCGAAAACTTCACCCCCGGCACCCGCCGCATCAACCTCACTTATTACGCCGAATGGGTGCTGGGCACAAGGCGTGATGTCACGGCTCAATACGTGATCCCTGAGTTCGATTCGCGCCATTTTGCCCTGCTGGCGCGCAACCCCTACAACGTGGAATTTTCGCAGCACACGGCTTTCCTGGCTGCCAGCCGCGAACTGCAAGGGATCACCACCGACCGGAGCGAATTCCTGGGCCGGCTGGGGAGTTACGCCCGCCCCGCCTCGCTCGGACGGGTCGGCTTGAGCGCCAACGTGCAGCCGGGTTCCGATCCCTGCGCTGCAATGCAAGTCCTGCTGTGGCTCGCTCCCGGCGAAAGCAAGGAAGTCACCTTCATGCTCGGCCAGGCAGCTGACCCTGGCGGGGCCGAAGCCCTGATCTCGCGTTACCAAAACGTATCCCGCGTCGAGGAAGCCTGGAATTCGGTCTCACGCTTTTGGGATGACCATCTCGGCGCTGTCCAGGTCCAAACGCCTGACCCAGCCCTGGATATCCTGCTCAACCGCTGGCTGCTCTACCAGGCTTTATCCTGCCGTTTTTGGGGGCGCACCGCCCTGTACCAATCGAGCGGCGCATTCGGGTTCCGCGACCAGCTCCAGGATGTGCTGGCGTTCGTTCATGCCCGCCCCGATCTGACGCGCGGCCACATCCTGGAGGCTGCCGGCCGCCAGTTCGAAGAAGGGGATGTGCTGCACTGGTGGCACCCGCCTTCCGGTCGGGGTATCCGCACCCGCATTTCGGATAACCTGCTCTGGCTGCCGTATGTCACCGCGCTTTACGCGCAGGCAACGGGTGATTGGGCGATCCTGAAAGAAAGAATCCCCTACTTGAGCGCCGGTCCGCTTGAAGTGGGCGAAGAGGAACGATATGGGCAGTTTGCGGTTGGGGCGCAAACCGGCACACTTTACGAACACTGCCTGCGGGCGATCAGCAAAGGCGTCACGGAAGGCAGGCGCGGGCTTCCGTTGATGGGCGCCGGGGACTGGAATGACGGCATGAACCGGGTGGGCATCGAGGGGGAAGGGGAAAGCATCTGGCTGGGCTGGTTCGCTTATGACACCCTGGTGAAATTCGCCCCAATCTGCGAAAAGATGGATGACCCGGCCCGGGCCAATGAACTCCGCCTGCGGGCTGCTTCTCTCAAGGAGGCGCTCGCCGCCTCCGCCTGGGACGGCGGCTGGTTCCGCCGCGCCTATTTCGACGACGGCGCCGCGCTGGGTTCGGTCGAGCGGCAGGAATGCCAGATCGATTCCATCAGCCAGTCCTGGGCAGTCCTCTCCGGCGCGGCGGACCCCGAGCGCGCCCGCATGGCAATGGAGGCGTTCGACAGGCGGCTGGTCCGGGTCGAGGATGGGATCATCTTGCTGCTCGACCCTCCCTTCGACCTTACCCTGCGTGACCCCGGCTACATCAAGGGCTACCCGCCAGGCATCCGGGAAAACGGCGGGCAGTATACCCACGCTGCCCTGTGGGGGATATGGGCTTTGACTGAACTGGGGCAGGCCAAGCGGGCTGTCGAACTGTTCCGGCTGCTCAACCCCATTTACCATGCAGATACGCCTGGGAAAGCTGCGCGCTACCGGGTGGAGCCTTACGTGGTCGCCGCGGACGTATATGGGGCTGCCCCGCATACCGGTCGCGGCGGCTGGACGTGGTACACCGGTTCCGCAAGCTGGATGTACCGCCTGGGGCTGGAAGCCATCCTGGGCGTCCGCCGCGCAGGCGACCGGCTTCTCCTTGAGCCGTCCCTTCCCGGGGAGTGGCCTTCCTGTGAAATAGCTTATCGTTTTGGTTCCGCGGTCTACCGCATCCGCGTGGAAAATCCCCCGGACGGGAACCGGCAGGAAACGCAACTGGTGTTGGATGAAAAGCCGCTGGAGACGAACGCCATCCCGCTGGTTGACGATGGCCGCGAGCACAGGGCGACCTTGATCCTGGGGAGATCAAAGAAAAGACAAGGTAAATGAATCGCCGTGTCCGGGTTGTCAGTCCTTCTTCCAAACGGAGGAGGTGACGCCCCCGCCGTGTCCGGTCCAGTTGGTGTGGAAGTATTCCCCTCGCGGCCGGTCGAGGCGCTGGTAGGTGTGGGCGCCGAAATAGTCCCGCTGGGCTTGGAGAAGGTTAGCCGGCAGGGACTCGCTTCGGTAGCCGTCGAAGAAGGCCAGGGCGCTCGACATGGCCGGGACCGGGATGCCCTGGAGGACGGCTTCGGCCACCACCCGCCGCCAGGCTGGCTGGGCCGAGGACATTTGGGCCTTGAAGTAGGGATCGAGCAGCAGGTTGGGCAGGGCGGGGTCATGGTCGTAAGCTTCCTTGATCCGGCCCAGGAAGGCCGAACGGATGATGCAGCCACCGCGCCACATCAGGGCGATGCCGCCGTAGTTGAGGTCCCAGCGGTATTCCCTGGCAGCGGCCCGAAAGAGCATGTAGCCCTGGGTATACGAGATGATCTTGGAGGCGTAGACGGCTTCCTCGAGGTCGGCCAGGAAGCCCTGCCGGTCTCCGCTGAACCTGGGGTTGGGGCCGGAGAGCAGCTTCGAGGCGGCCATCCGCTCGTCTTTCAAGGCCGAGAGGCCTCGGGCCAGCACGGCTTCGACCACCATTGTCAGCGGGATGCCCATGTCGAGGGCCGAGATGCCGGTCCATTTGCCGGTACCTTTTTGTTCGGCGGCATCCAGGATCTTGTCGAGCAGGGGCAGGCCGTCGTCGTCCTTGTGGCCCAGAATGTCGCGGGTGATCTCGATCAGGTAGGAGTCCAGTTTGCCGGAATTCCAGGCGGCGAAGACGGGCTGCATCTCGTCCGGGGTCATCCCCAGGCCGTCGCGCATCAGGTGGTAGGCTTCGCCGATCAACTGCATATCGCCGTACTCGATGCCGTTGTGGACCATTTTGACGTAATGTCCGGCGCCGTCCTGCCCGACCCAGTCGCAGCAGGGGTCTTCGCCGCCGTCCGGTCGGGTGACTTTGGCCGCAATGGACTGGAAGATGGGCTTGACCTGCGGCCAGGCGGCAGGCGAACCTCCCGGCATGATGGACGGCCCCCGGCGGGCGCCTTCCTCGCCGCCGGATACCCCCGCGCCGACGAAGAGCAACCCTTTGGATTCAAGATAAGCGCTGCGGCGGATGCTGTCGTTATAGTTCGAATTGCCCCCGTCAATGATAATGTCGCCCGGATCGAGGAGCGGGAGGAGGCGTTCGATGAAATCGTCCACCGGTTTGCCGGCCTGGACCATCAGCATGACCCGTCGGGGCTGCTTGAGCGAGGCGACGAGTTCCTCCAGCGAGTGGGCGCCGATGACCTTCGTGCCCCTGGCCGGCCCGGCCAGGAAATCGTCCACTTTGGAAAGGGTGCGGTTGAAGACGGCCACGGTGAAGCCATGATCGTCCATGTTCAGGACCAGGTTCTGGCCCATAACAGCCAGCCCGATCAGGCCAATATCTGCTTTGCTCATAAGTTCGGTTCCTTTACTCGATAAGATGTCGTAGCCTGAGTTTAGCACATTCTTGTGGAGAAGGTTAACCGTCCATACCATGCGGGTTTTGGGGATTTTGGATGGTGTCCATTCGGCTGCCGGTATAATCCCTTCGAAGAAAAGCGGAATTATTGCCTGTCCTTCAAACCCCAAATGACTCACGTGAAAACTGACGAAAAGTACCAGAACTGAAAAGTCCCCTCCGAAGCTGGAAGGGACTTTTGCTTTGTCAGCCAATCATTGGGCCTTTTGGGCCGCATCATATTTCTTTACATCTGCAATCGCCTTGTCCACCCTTACGAAAGGCAGGATGATCAGGCCGGCGATAAAAAAGAAGATCAGTGAGAGAATGCCGTAGCGCAGGCTCCCGAAAAGTTGGTTCGCCAGCCCGAAGATCAGCGGCCCGATCCAGGACGTGCCGCGCTCGCTGATTTCATAGAAGGAATAGAATTCGGCTTCCTTCCCGTCCGGGATCATCTGGGCGAACAGGCTGCGGCTGATGGCCTGTGACCCGCCCATCACCAGGGCGATGAACATGCCCAGGATGAAAAATTCGAGCACAATATTCTCGCTTTGCAAGCCGCCATAGGCATAAACGACCACACCCGACCAAATCACCAGGCTGACAATGACCGACTGCTTGGCGCCAATCCAGTTTGCCAGGCGGCCCCAGAGCAGCGCCCCGAAAAAGGCCACGAATTGGATCATCAGGATGACAGCGGTCAGACTCTGTTGTTCCAACTCCAGCCCGCCCTGGATCAGCGGCGCAGCGGCAAACGTGGCCGAGACGGCAATCACGGTCTGTATGCCGTCATTATAGAGGAAGTAAGCCAGCAGGAATTTCAGTGTTTCCGGGAAATTTTTGACTTCTCCCAGGGTTTTTCGCAATTGCTTGAATCCCATGCTGACATACGTTTCGTTGGGAGGCAATGCGTGGGACGCATGACGGGCCCGCAGCCGCGCCCAGGTGATATAGGAAAATCCCAGCCACCAGACCCCTGCCGAAGCCAGGTTGATGCGCACAGCCAAATCTCCCGGAACCCCGATCTTGTCACTAAATAAATAGAAGGCCAGGTTGAGAGCCAGCAGGATGCCGCCTCCGAGATAACCCATAGCCCATCCATAAGACGAAACCCGGTCGCGCTCTTCTTCACTGGCGATATCGGGCAGGTAGGCGTTGTAAAAAACAATAGCCGCCCCGAAAGACAGGTTGGCGATGATGAAAAGCAGCCCGCCCAGCCACCAAAGTCCGCCTGTAACCATGAACAACAGGATCGTCGCCACTGCGCCAATGGTGGCGAAGAGCCGCATCATTTGTTTTCGCAGGTGGGAATAATCTGCAATCGCGCCCAGAATGGGGAGGAACAACACCTGCATCCCGACCGAGAAAGAGATACAGTAAGGCAGGAACGAGTCGGGCGCAACCGGGATTCCCAGAATCGAAACCGTGGGCGCGCCGGCGGCTTCGGCTGCCGCCCGGGCCAGGGCCGCGACGTAAGGGCCGAGAAAAACTGTCCCGACAGTGGTGCTGAAGGCCGAGTTGGCCCAATCGTACATGGCCCAGCCGAAAGTCTCGCGCTTATCGTTGATCATGGTCTGTGCGTGTGACATATTTCCTCCAACAGTTTAATGGGTGATGGAATACGTAATCAGTAACCCGACCAGCACTGCTACGTTTCGATTATTTTATACCCTGCACGGACAAAAATTGCGCTTTTTTAATCTGTAGCCGGGGGCATTATGTGATAAAATATCGCCCGCCGTCACAATTCCCTATCTTAAAAAATCGAATTCCTGCTTGACTACAATAGTTGATTTAGTATATAATTCAAGTTTGCTGTCCCGTTACTGAAAGTGGGGTAGCGTCTGTTGTTTTAATCCGTCGGCAGCAAAACCAGGTCAGGAGAAACAAATGGCATCCTCTTTGCCCACCAAGTCTTACGCGCGAATTCCTGTAACACTCGATCTTCCCAATCTAATCGAAGTCCAGTTAGATTCATTTGAACGTTTGAAAGCCGAAGGTCTGGCGGATCTTTTTCACGAAATATCTCCCATCGAATCTTATAACAAAGGTATGAAGTTATACTTCCCCAGCCGCGGCCCTGAGTCACAGCAGTGGGGCTTGAAGTATTGGTTTGGGGAACCCAAGAACAGCATTGACGAGTGTGTCGAACGTGATCTCACCTATGCCAGCCCGCTTTACGTTTCGGTGCTGCTGGCCGGGCCTGACATCCCTGAGCCGATCAAACAGGATATTTTCCTGGGTGATTTCCCGGAGATGACCGATAAGGGGACATTCATCATCAACGGGACGGAGCGCGTCGTCGTCTCGCAGTTGATCCGTTCCCCCGGCGTTTACTTCGAAGCGCCCACCGACCGGTCAACCGGCCGCCCGTTGGCGATGGCAAAACTCATCCCTGACCGCGGCGCCTGGATGGAGTTCGAAACCCGTAAGAGCGATTACATTATCCTGAAATTCAACCGCAAACGCACTGTACCCATTACGGTATTCCTGCGCGCAATGGCGGCCGTCGGAGATGGGAATCCCGATTCCCCACTCAAAAATGGAACGGACGATGAGTTGTTGGCTCTCTTCCAGGATGTAGACAATAACCCGGAGCGTTTGTTCATCGCCTCGACCCTGCGCCAGGAACCGGAGTGGGAACTGTCCAACGGGCAGACGATTGCCGAGGCGGCGCTGATCGAGTTCTTCAAGCGCATGCGTCCTGGCGACCCCGCCACTCTCGAAAATGCCCGCCAGTTCATCGAAGAGCAATTGTTCGACCAGCGTCACTACGACCTGGAACGCGTGGGCCGCTATAAACTGAACCAGAAACTTGACCTGGAAATCCCGATCCCGCATCGCACCGTCACAAAATCTGACGTGGTCCGCCTGGTTCGGCACATGATCGAGATCAACAATGGGGTCTTGCCCCCGGATGATATTGACCACCTGGGCAACCGCCGGGTCAAGACGGTTGGCGAGTTGATCCAGAACAAACTCCGGATCGGCCTGCGCCGCATGGAACGCGTGATCAAGGAGCGTATGTCCATCCGGGATCAGGAACAGATTTCGCCGGTAACATTGATCAACATCCGCCCGGTGGTGGCGGCTTTGCGCGAATTTTTCGGTTCGAGCCAACTGTCCCAGTTTATGGACCAGACCAACCCGTTGGCCGAGTTGCGTCACAAACGCACGCTATCGGCCCTGGGTCCCGGTGGTCTTCGTCGGGAACGGGCTGGTTTCGATGTGCGCGATGTCCATCATTCCCACTATGGCCGCATCTGCCCGATCGAAACGCCTGAAGGCCCGAACATCGGCCTTATCGGCCGCCTGGCATCCTTCTCCCGGGTCAATGAGTATGGTTTCATTGAAACGCCCTACCGCAAAGTGCTCAAAGCGCTGCCTTGCAACAGCCCTCGACTGGAAGGCCGCGCCGTTCGTGGCAATGTGGTTGATGCGAGCGGCGAAGTAATCCTTAAGGATGGCGAGCGCATCGAGGCGAATCACCTGGAGAAACTTGCTAAATTGGGCAAGGATATTCTGGTTGTCCCGTTCGTGTCTGACCAGATGGATTATTTGTCGGCTGACGCCGAAGATAAATTCGTCATTGCCCAGGCGAACGCGCCCTTGACGCTGCAAAATGAATTCGTCCGTAACCGCATTTCCATGCGCCACCACTCGGGTTTCGATTTCTCGACCCCGGAAAACATCAATTATATGGACGTGGCCCCGCACCAGGTGGTCGGCATCAGCGCCGCGCTGATCCCCTTCCTGGAGCATGACGACGCCAACCGCGCCTTGATGGGTTCGAACATGCAGGCCCAGGCAGTGCCATTGGTCCGCCCTGAAATCCCGCTGGTTTCGACTGGCATGGAATATTTTGCCGCCCTGGACTCCGGCCAGGTGATCATTGCCGAGAACGATGGCGAAGTAATCTCGGTTACCGGCAGCACGATCACCATCCGCGAAAAGGATGGCAGCCAGCGCTTGTACCAATTGCGTAAGTATCAACGCTCCAATCAATCCACCTGCATTGACCAGCGCCCGGCGGTGGTCAAGGGACAAATCGTCTCGAAGGGTGATATCATCGCCGACTCGTCTTCGACGGACAGCGGTCAACTGGCCCTTGGCCAGAACGTGGTTGTGGCTTTCCTCTCCTGGGAAGGCGGCAATTTCGAAGATGCCATCCTGCTCTCTGAGAGACTGGTTCAGGAAGACCGCTTTACATCTGTGCATATCGAGAAGTATGAAGTCGAGGCGCGCGACACCAAGCTGGGTCCCGAGGAGATCACGCGCGACATCCCCAACGTGGGTGAAGATGCGATCAAAGACCTGGATGAAAACGGGATCATCCGCATCGGTGCGGAAGTCGGCCCGAACGATATTCTCGTAGGCAAGATCACGCCCAAAGGTGAAAAAGAACTGACCCCGGAAGAACGCCTGCTGAGGGCCATCTTCGGCGAAAAATCTCGCGATGTGAAAGATACCTCCCTGCGAATGCCGCATGGCGAGCGGGGGAAAGTTGTTGATGTAAAAGTCTTCACCCGTGAGGAGAACTCCGACCTTTCGGCGGGTGTGGATATGATGGTGCGCGTCTCTGTGGCCCAGCGCCGCAAGATCACCGCCGGAGACAAGATGGCCGGCCGCCACGGGAATAAGGGCGTCGTCTCGCGGGTTGTCCCGGTCGAGGATATGCCCTTCCTGGAAGACGGGACTCCTGTTGACTTGATCCTGAACCCGTTGGGCGTCCCCGGACGTATGAACATCGGCCAGGTGCTCGAAGTCCACCTCGGCTGGGCCTCCAAGCGGATGGGTTTCCGCTCGGTTACCCCGGTATTCGACGGGGCAACCGAATCTGAGATCGAAGCCGAACTGGCCCGGGCCTGGATCATTGACCAAGCCTGGCAAGAAGCCGCGAACTCAGCCTGGGTCTGGTTGAACGAGCAAGAGTATGACCCGGAAATGATCGAAGATGACGGCGAAGTCCGCCGCCTTTACCTGGAGCAGTTACTCAGCGAGCGCGGGCATGATGTCCGTGACATTTCATCTGATGAGCAAAAAACGCGTTATATGACCGCAATGGAATATTTGCGGGATCATAAGATCGATCCGGCAGCGGTTTTCCCGGACGAGAAGGTACACCCATCCCAGCGCCAGCCCTACGACGAGAGCGCCATCCGCGCCTGCCTGAAATTGTGGCTTGCCAGCGAAGGTGAAGAAAGCGATTTTTCGGGTGAGGAACTCTTCGATAAAGCCGAACAATGGATGCTCGCAACCGGAAGACCCATCCCGACTCT
Source organism: Anaerolineales bacterium UBA5796 (assembly GCA_002418215.1). Classification (GTDB taxonomy): domain Bacteria; phylum Chloroflexota; class Anaerolineae; order Anaerolineales; family Villigracilaceae; genus UBA5796. The sequence continues at coordinate 3,850 of DIDQ01000142.1, read as the reverse complement.
GGGCAAGCAGGCCTTGCGGGACGGGAAAACGGGTGAGGTTTTCGACCAACCGGTTACTGTCGGAGTGATGACCATCCTGAAACTGCATCACCTGGTTGAAGACAAAGTCCACGCCCGCTCGACCGGCCCTTACAGCCTGGTGACCCAGCAGCCTTTGGGCGGAAAGGCCCAATTCGGCGGCCAGCGTTTCGGAGAAATGGAAGTCTGGGCTTTGGAAGCCTACGGCGCGGCATACACTTTGCAGGAGATGCTCACTGTTAAATCCGATGATGTGCAAGGGCGCGTCAATACTTACGAGGCCATCGTCAAAGGTGAGGCTATCGAGGACCCAAGCATTCCGGCATCGTTCCGGGTCTTGGTCAAGGAATTGCAGAGTCTCGGGTTGGCAGTCGAAGCCATCCACGATACTGGCGAGATCGTCCGCTTTGGCAAGGATGAAGAGAAAGTCCAACCCCCGAAGATGGGAACCGGACTGCTCGCCTTGAATGAAAATATGTAGTCAATGCCTTGAAAATTGTCGAGGATGCCCAACTTAATCACGGAATTCACAAATAGGCGCGAATTCTCCTTGACGCAAGATTAGGCGTGTGTTAAAATCGCTTTTCGTTGCCTGTAACCGAGACGCTGTCACCAGTCTCATGTTTGTTCGAAAAATGAGGCCAACCAGGTAAGTTGTGGATGGCCTCACTTCTTGGCAAGACATCGTACATAAAAATCAAGTATCTATTTTTTGTTCGGAGGCAAAAAGTGCCGACTATCAACCAAATGGTTCGCAAAGGTCGAAAGAGTAAAAAAGTAAAAAGCAAAGCTCCGGCTTTGCAATACACTTTGAACTCCTATAAGCAACGTCGTGTGCGTCAGGCAAAAGGCGCGCCGCAAAAACGCGGTGTATGCACTGTTGTGCGCACAATGACACCCAAAAAGCCCAATTCGGCGCTGCGCAAGATCGCACGTGTGCGCTTGACGAATGGCATCGAAGTTACTGCTTATATCCCGGGCGAGGGACACCAGTTGCAAGAACACTCTGTGGTTCTCGTGCGCGGCGGGCGCGTGAAAGACCTGCCTGGTGTGCGTTATCACATCGTGCGCGGCTCGCTTGACACCACTGGCGTAGATAAGCGGCGCCAGGGTCGTTCGAAGTACGGTGCGAAGCGCCCGAAGTAGGGCAGCTTTGCGGTTGAAATTGGAAGAATAATTACGGAGAAATTGGAATGCGCCGAGGAAAGCCCGAAGTCCGCGAAATCCACCCGGATATTCGCTATAACAATATTCTCATCCAAACCATGGTCCATCACATCTTGAAGAATGGCAAGAAAAGTGTCGCCACTGGCTTGATGTATGACACCTTGGATATTATCGAAAAGCAGACCAAGAAAAACCCGGTCGAAGTTTTCGAGACCGCGATGAAAAACGTGGCTCCTGTTATGGAGGTTCGCCCGCGCCGCGTGGGTGGCGCTACCTACCAGGTCCCGATGGAAGTACCCGCAGATCGCCGCACCACTTTAGCGATTCGCTGGGTTTTGGCAGCGGCCCGTGCCCGCAGCGGCAAATCCTTCTCTGAGAAACTGGCTGCTGAGTTGATGGAAGCTTTCAATAACCAGGGTGCAGCCATCCGCAAGCGTGAAGAAGCGCATAAAATGGCGGAAGCCAACCGGGCTTTTTCCCATTACCGCGCTTGATTTCAGATTCGTACTTTAATAAGGTATTAGTTCATCATGGCTCGTATTCACCCGCTTGAGCGGTATCGAAATATCGGAATTATCGCCCATATCGATGCCGGTAAAACCACTACGACAGAACGCATCCTGTTCTACACGGGTAAGACTTATCGTCTTGGCTCGGTGGATGATGGTACAACCGTCACGGACTGGATGGATCAGGAGCGCGAACGCGGAATTACGATCGTTTCTGCGGCTGTTACCGCGGAATGGAAGGGCTATCAGGTTAACATCATAGATACGCCCGGACATATTGACTTCACCGCTGAAGTGCAGCGCTCGTTGCGCGTTCTGGATGGGGGAGTGGTCGTATTCGATGCTGTTCAGGGTGTCGAACCGCAGAGCGAAACAGTTTGGCGTCAGGCAGACCGTTATGGTGTGCCGCGTATTTGTTTCGCCAACAAAATGGACCGTGTGGGCGCTTCTTATGAGCGCACGATCGAAACCATTACTTCCCGCTTAGGGGCCAACCCGATTGCCATGCAGTTGCCCATTGGCAGCGAAGCGTCCTTCCGGGGCGTGGTTGACCTGCTCACAGAAGAAGCGACTTTCTGGGATGACGACCTGGGCAAGGAACCTCGCAAAGGCGAAATGCCGGATGAGTTGAAGCCCCGGGTAGCTGAGATGCGGGCCACCATGGTAGAGAAGATCGCTGAACTGGATGACGAACTTACTCTCAAATTCCTTGAAGGCGAACCGATTGGCATTGATGAATTAAAAATGGCGCTGCGTCGGGCGGTGGTTGAAAACAAGGCTACGCCCGTTTTTTGTGGAAGTTCCCTGCGTAATAAAGGTGTCCAGTTGCTGCTGGATGCCGTGATAGATTACCTTCCATCCCCGGCAGAGATCCCCCCGGTACGCGGGCACGATACCAATGACTATGAAGAAATCATAGAATTGCCTGCCGAGGATGACGCGCCTTTAAGCGCACTGGTCTTTAAAATCGTCACTGACCCTTATGTTGGACGCCTGGCGTATTTCCGGGTCTATTCGGGCAAGATCACCCAGGGCACGATGGTGATGAATTCCACCAAAGGCAAACGGGAACGCATCGGACGCCTGATCCGCATGTATGCTGACCGCCGCGAGGATGTCACCGAAGTGCTTGCCGGGGATATTGCAGCTGTGCTCGGTTTCAAGGATACTTTCACCGGCGATACGCTTTGCAACAATAAGAACATCATTCTCGAGAGCATCTCCTTCCCTGAGCCGGTTATTTCGATAGCCATCGAACCGAAGAGCACTGCCGATCAGGAGAAGATGGGCGAGGCCCTGCGGAAATTGTCAGAAGAAGACCCGACTTTCCGGGTCCGGTCTGACGAAAATACCGGGCAGACGATCATCTCCGGGATGGGGGAACTGCACCTCGACGTTCTGGTCACCCGTATGCTGCGGGAGTTCCGCGTCCAGGCCAATGTGGGCCGCCCGCGGGTAGCCTATCGCGAATCGATCACCCGCTCACTTGACAAAGTGGATTACCGCTACGTCAAGCAGACCGGCGGACGCGGCCAGTATGGACATGTCACTTTTGCGATGGAACCGGGCGAACGCGGCAGCGGCGTCATTTTCGAAGAGAAGATCGTCGGCGGCTCGATCCCCAGGGAATATATCCCGGCTGTCCAGAAGGGTGTGATGGAAGCTGCCGAAAGCGGTGTCCTGGCCGGTTATCCGGTGACAGACCTGAAGGTCACGCTCTACGATGGCTCATTCCACGAAGTCGACTCGAATGAGATGGCGTTCAAAATGGCCGCGACCTTTGCCTTCAAGGAAGGCGTCCAAAAAGGCGGCCCGATCTTGCTCGAACCTGTTATGAAAGTCGAGGTTATTGTCCCGGAAGATTACCTGGGCGATATCATCGGCCAGTTGAACAGCCGCCGGGGCGAGATCCAGGGCATGGAAATGCGGACCGGTAATGCCCAGGCCGTGAAGGCAATGGTCCCGCTGGCGGAAATGTTCGGTTATGCAACCGAGTTGCGCTCTGCGACCCAGGGTCGCGGGGTGTTCTCGATGGAATTTGATCACTACGCGCCTGTTTCAGAAACAGTTGCGCGAGAGATACTCAAATAACTCATATCTATTTTTTGTTGACTCTAGAAGGAGATATGGTACATGGCAAAGCAGAAATTTGAGCG
>DIDQ01000034.1 GCA_002418215.1 Anaerolineales bacterium UBA5796 | reverse complement strand
CCCAGGGCGGTCGAAAATTGCGCTTTTTTAAAGTGCAATTTTCGACCGTGGGCATTATATAATACCAGTCATGGACTGGCAGTCACAAATCACCTGCGAATTCGACCGCGCCGAGGAAGCCCGCCGGGCCGGCAACGAAGGCCAGGCCCGGGTCTGCGCCCGCCGCGCCGCCGGGATCGCCATCCGGGAATATCTGGGACGGCGCGGCCTCCCGGCGCGTAATCCCAGCGCCTATGAGTTACTCGGACTGATAGCCGATCTCCCCGATGCGCCCCCGGACGCCCGGCAGGCTGCCGTTATGTTGACCTTACGCGTCACCGAGGAATTTACCCTCCCCGTCGACGCGGACCTGCTCGAAGAAGCCCGGCGGCTGTGTAAGGCTCTGCTGCCGGAGTTTGTTGACGAGACCAAATAAGAATCAAAAACTTCCGAAGCCATCCAGCCTCGGAAGTTTCCATTTACCAGTCACCAATTACCAACTCACCCAGCCTTCGCCCGCCGGTAGAAGAAGAACAGCGCCCGCGTCACGGTGATCAAGACCAGCGCAGCCGACATCACCCCACCGAAAATCGCCACCAGTGAGCGCCAATCGTTCAGGCGGCTGGAGAGCAATCGCCCTTCGGGCAAGCGGATGCGTTTCTGGATCCCGCTGCGGGAAGCCGTCGAAGGGGCGACCGGCTTGAGGGTCCCGGCGAGTTGGGCTTCCAGGCCGGTCAACACGTCGAGTTTGGTCGTTTTGTCAGCCATGAAAAACCTCCCTCTCACGCAGCCGGGTACAGGATCAGGCCGACCGTCCCGGGGCCAAAGTTGACCGCCAGCGAAATGGACAGGTCGGTCATCACCGCGTCCTTCACGTTGAACATCTTCCTGGCCTCTTCCAGCAGCGCCTGGCCGGACTGCGGGTCGCGGGCGTGCATCACGCCCAGGTAGACCGGGGAATTGCCCACGACGGCCTTGCCCATCGCCAGTACCCGGTCGAGGGAGGCCCGCCGGGTGCGGACCTTTTCGACCATGTCGACCAGGCCGTTTTTCAGCACCGCGATGGGTTTGACGTTGAGGACCGAGGCCAGGGCAGCCGAGAGCGCTCCGACCCGGCCGCTCATCCGGGCGAAGTCGAGTTTGTCGAGGGTCAGGATGATCTGGATCTGGTCGCGGATCGAGTCGAAGTAAGCGATGATCTCGTCCACGCTTTTGCCGTCGTTCGCCATCCGGCGGGCCTGGCGGCACATGAAGCCAAGTCCAAGCGAGCCGCCGAGCGAATCGTAGGGGATGACGTTGTACGTGCCCTTCAATTCATCCGCTGCCGCCACCGCCGAAGCAAACGTGCCGGACAACTTGCTGGTCACGTGGACCGACAGGATGGTATCTCCCGGCTCGGCGATCTTCTTGTAGAACTCGGTGAACTGGTGAGGCGAGGGTTGGGAGGTCTTGGGGATGACCCGGGTCTCTTCGATCATCCGGTAGAGGCGGTCGAAGTCCAGGTCTATGAATTGCAGGTAGGTTTTGTCGCCGAACTGAACGTTGATCGGGATGGTGTGGATGCCGTATTCTGCGCCCCACTCGACCGGCATGTCGGCGGCGCCATCGGTGACAATTCGCAGCATGAGAAATCTCCTTGATCAAAATCCTGAGTCGCCATTCACATCCGCCTGGTCACGGAGGGTGAGCAGGGTACGATGGTACAAGCTCTTGACCGCGCCTTCGCTGCGTCCCATAATTTGGCCGATTTCAGCGTTCGACAGGTTCTCGACAAATTTCAAGATGAGCAGTTGCTGCCTGTCGGGCGGCAACCGGCGGATCAATCGCAGCAGGCTCTCCTCTTCCTCGGTCCTCACCATCGTAGACTCGGGGTGCTCCCCTTTGGCGCTCAGGATGGGAGCGTCGGCCAGGGGGATTTCCTGGCGGCGGCTGCGGTCCCGGTGCCAGTTGGCCACCAGGTTGTGGGCGATCCGGTAGAGCCAGGCCGAGAAAGGGACGCCGCGGTCGGTGTAATTGTGAATGTGCTTCATGGCTCGCTGGAAGACCCGTGCAGTCAGGTCTTCTGCATCATGGACATTCCCCGTCCGGTAGTACACGTAGTTATAGATGCGGTCCACGTAACGCTCGTAGAGCTGGCCGAAGGAGTCGCTGTCGCCGCTCGAAGCGTTGGCAAGAATATCTGATTCGCTAAGTTCGTGTTCCGACACCGGTGTCACATCCTACCGGCGGGTCTGGAAATAGTAACCCCGCCGGGTTTCAAAGGTTTCACGGCGAGTATATCACGGAGTATTCCGCCCACGAAATTCGCCCCTGAGACTCGTGTGCTGCCTGTAAGAAATAACCCGCACCAGGCGACAAAAAGTTAGCGACCTGCAGGAGAATCGCCAATGAAAAAACTGACTTTAGTGGTAATTTTTTGCCTTGTCATGGCCGGATGCGCCCCCGCGCCTGCTCCCGCCCCGGCTGCCACGCCGCTCCCTGCCAATTCCTCCACGCCGATCCCGCCGACCGTCACGCTGACTCCCAGCCAGACGCCGACCGGCACACCGGCTCCCACCGCCACGCCCGTCCCACACCCGATGAGCATCGAATACCAGCGGGCGGGTTCCTATCCAGGCAGCGACATCGTCATCGAACGCGAACTCGACCCCGGCGTCAATTACCGCCGTTATTACGCCTATTACCTGTCCGAAGGGCTGAAGATCTACGCCCTGCTGACCATCCCGAACGGCGAAATGCCCGAAGGCGGCTGGCCGGGGATCGTCTTCAACCACGGCTACATCCCGCCGGACGTGTACCGCACCACCCAGCGTTACGTCGCCTACGTGGACCGCATCGCCAGCGCCGGGTACGTGGTCTTCCGCATAGATTACCGCGGCCACGACCAGTCGGAGGGCGAGGCGGGCGGGGCGTACAGCAGCCCCGGCTACACCATAGACGTGCTCAACGCGGTCGCCTCGCTCAAGCGCCATCCCCAGGTCAACCCGGACAAGATCGGCATGTGGGGCCATTCGATGGGCGGATACCTGACCCTGCGGGCCATGGTCGTGTCGAAAGATGTCAAGGTCGGCGTGATCTGGGCCGGGGTGGTCGCTTCTTACACCGACCTGCTCTACAACTGGCGGCGGACGGGTTCGTTCACGCCTTCACCTGATTCCCGTCGGGGCAGTTGGCGCACAAGCTGGATCGAGCAGTACGGCGCGCCGGAGCAGAATCCCGATTTTTGGGCCTCCATCTCAGCCAACAGTTTCCTCAGCGATCTTTCTGGACCCTTACAGTTGCACCACGGGACCGAAGACGAGGACGTGCCCCTGGCGTTTTCCATCCGCCTGGCCGAGCAGGCCCGGGCTGTCGGCAAGATCGCCGACCTGTACACCTACGAGGGCGACAACCACAACCTGTCCGGATTCTTCACCGCCGCCATGAACCGGACGATTGCGTTTTTCGATGCGTATTTGAAATAGGTCACGTTTGAAACATGACTGCTTTTGCTATCTCGCTATGCTATAATTTTTATAGAGAGAAATGAGGCATTTTATGGCGATCACGACCTACGAAGGAATTGTCGAAAAAGGTAAAATCCGCCTAAAGACCGGGGTTCGCCTGCCCGAAAAAGCGAAAGTATATGTTATTGTGCCAGATTTGCAGGTAGAAAAAACAGCACGGGTTATGTCGCCGCGCCTGGTCAACCCGACCCAGGCCACAGATTTCAAATTGGAAGTCAGCGAGGATACTCCCAATGCCGGCCTATGACACAGATCGATTCGATCCGCCTGCGCCGGTTGCCAGCGTGGTCTTGCGCCACCCTGTAACTGGTGCTTTTTTGTCTAACGTGCGAAATATCCAACTGGCCGAAGTGGTTCAACTCGAATTGGTATACCTGAGCAAACGGTTCAAAGGACAATTTTTGATTATAGATCAATCGTTAGGGGTTTTGGGGCGGAATGTGCTCAATGCGGTTGCAATCCTGCTCGACGGGCCTCGATTGAATTGGAGTGAAAGATAATCTTAATTTTCCAGGATGACAAGCCGTGTATAATGAATTTGGTAACGATCTTAGCCAGAAGGAGAACAACATGCGTTGGTCAAGTGTTCGCAAAGCGTACCCCGATCAATGGCTGGTGATCGAAGCCTTGAAGGCCCACAGCGACGAAGACCGCAACCGGGTGCTCGACAAGATCGCCGTCGTCGAAACCTGCCCGGACGGCACGCGGGCCATGCAAAGTTACCGTAAACTTCACCAGCAACACCCCGAACGGGAGTACTACTACGTCCACACCAGTCGCGATACTTTAGATATCCGCGAACGCCAGTGGCTCGGTATACGAGGGGGACGACATGCGGCTACACGTCAGGGATAGCCTGCCATTCGTCACGGTCAAACTGACCTGCAACGGAAAAACCGTCGAAATCCCCCATGTTTTGGTAGACACCGGCTCGGGCGGCACGATATTTTCGGCGGAACTGCTCACGAAGATTGGTATCGCACCCCAGGCGGATGATGCCCTGCTCACCATCCAGGGTATCGGCGGCAAGGAAGTAGTCTTCGTCCGCCGGGTGGATGCGTTGCAAGTCGAGGATTTTTCGCTTGCGGATTTCGAGATCGAGGTCGGCAGCCTGGACTACGGCCTCTCCCTCAACGGCATCCTGGGCATGGATTTCCTCATCCCTGCCGGAGCGCAGATTGACCTGAAGGCGCTGGAACTCACATTTTCGGGATAAATCACGATGCGCTTACAAAAAACGCCGGTGGACGATTTCCACCGGCGTTTTTTATACAATTTCCAACTGCCACAGGTGGCGCATCTCTTCGCTGGCGGCGAGCAACTCGTCCAGTTTGCCCTGGGCCTCGACCCGACCGTCCTTGAGCACGATGATCTGGTCGGCGCGGCGCAGGACGGGGCGGCGGTGCGAGACGACCAGGCAGGTGACGCCCTCACGGGCGAAGAGCCGCTCCCAGAGCTGGCGCTCGGTCTCGACATCCAGCGCGCTGGACAGGTCGTCGAAGACGAGCAGTTGCGGCTCACGCACGAACATGCGCGCCGCCGCGGACCTTTGGGCCTGCCCGCCGGATAATTTGACCCCCCTCGCCCCGACCATCGTATCCAGGCCGCGCTCCAGGTCACCCAGGTCGCGCTCCATCACGGCCAGGTCCGCCGCGGTCATAATCTCGGCGTCGGATTTTTTCAGGCCGAGCAGGATGTTCTCGCGCAGGGTATTACTGAACAGGCGCGGCACCTGGGCGGTGTAGGCGCAGCGTGGCGGGACGAAGAAATCTGCCGGGGACATGACCCGCCGCCCGTTCCAGTAGATCGCGCCCGCGTCGAGAGGCAGCAGTCCGAGCAGCGCCCGCAGCAGGGTGGTCTTGCCGGAACCCACCCTCCCGGTGATGACGGTCAAGGACCCGCGCGGCAGGCCCAGGTCCACGGACGAGATGCCGGAATCAGTTCCGGGGTGACGGTAGGTCAGGTTGACGGCCTCCAGTTTTTCGAGCCGGTCGGCCTCCGTCAACAAAGGATAGCGCACGATGGGCAGCGGGCCGTCGAGGTCAATTTTGCTGTGTTCCACCAGTGCCTCCAGCGGTGCGCCTTCCATCAGGCGGTACATGCGCTGGACCGAGACGTTGAGTTGTTTGTAGCGGGCGGTGATCATCCCGGCGAAGGTGGTCAGGTCGCCCATGCTGCCGAGCAGGTAAACGAACAGCGAGAAATCGCCAACGGTGAAGTCGCCACGGCGCATGGACTGGCCGACCAGGATCAGGATGATGCCCGTGCCGAGGGTGGACATGTTGCGGTAGATCGAGTCGAGCACTTCGTTGAACAGGCGCTCCTTGAGGGCCAGGCGGCGGCGCTCGTCGTTGAGTTCGTGGAAGCGCCCGATGACGTTCTTCTCGGCGGTGGCAACTTTGACGGCCTGGACCGCGCCGAAGAACTCGCCGATGAAGCCGGTGACTTTCCCGGCGGCCTGGCGGCTGGCGCGGCGGTATTCTTCGATCCGTTTCATGGCCGCGTTGGCGATGAAGCCGACGACCAGCAGCGGGACGAGCGCCAGGAGCGTGACCTGGAGGCTGATGTTGACCATCAGGCCGATGGCTACGCCGATGATGACCAGCCCGACCAGGATGTCGTTGATCCAGATGCTGAAAAGCGGGATTTCGGTCACGTCGTTGCGGAAGCGGCTGACGGCCTCGCCGGGCGAATCGGGCAGGGGCGAGGCCCCGGGACGGCGCAGGATGTGGCGCAGCAGGTTCTTGCGGATCAGGGTGTTCATCTCGTTGAAGATGGGCACGTCGGCGTAGTAGAAGCCATACGCGCCGAGGACGCGTCCCAGCCAGGCGGCGGACAGGAAGGCGACCACCGTCCAGATGCCGAAGCGCAGCGGCGCGTCGCCGGTGAGCATGTCGAAGAAGGCCTGCATGACCAGGGCCGGGGCCAACTGCCAGACGAAGCGGAAGACCGCCACCGACACCAGGTCAATGAACCAAAGGAAAGGGCGGAAGCGCACCATCTCCCGGATGACTTTCCAGGCCGGGAGGGCGGGGACGGGGGCTTCGAGGGGGGTGGAGGTTTCGGTCATGGTTGTATCCATCTGCTGAGGGTGCGTCGCACCTGCCTGTCAGGCTAAAACCGATTAAACGGTTTTTGTCTTCGCTTGAAACAGTCCCGTTTAACCTGGTGCGACGCACTTTACGATTTCTTACGCCAGCACTTCCTCCAGCCCGGTTTGGAGCAGGTGGTGGAAGCGGGAGTCGGGGTCGGCGGCGAGGGAATGGCGCTCGCCGTATTCGAGCATGGAGCCGCCGTCGAGGATCAGGATCTCGTCGGCGCGGTGGACGGTGCCGAGGCGGTGAGCGATGATGATCGCCGTGCGGTCCTGGAGCAGCTTGTCCACGGCGCGTTCCAACAACTGCTCGGTGGCCGGGTCGAGGCGGGAGGAGGCCTCGTCGAGGATGACCAGGCCGGGGTCACGCAGGAAGACGCGGGTGAAGGCCAGCAGTTGGCCCTCCCCGGCGGAGAGTCCCTTACCGCCGGTTTCGAGTTCGGTGTCGAGGCCGTTTGGCAGGGACTCCAGCCAGCCGCGCAGGCCCAGTTCGTCCAGAGCGGCCAGGATGCGCTCGTCGGGGATGGCGCGGTCGAAGAAGGTCAGGTTGTCGCGCACACTGGCCCGGAAGAGCTGCACGTCCTGGGTGACGATGGCGACCCGCTGGCGCAGGGCGTCCAGTTTCAGGCGGCGCAGGTCGGCGTCGTTGAGGGAAATCTGTCCGCTGCGGGGGTCGTAGAGGCGGAAGATGAGCCGGGCCAGGGTGGTCTTGCCGGAGCCGGTGCGCCCCAGCAGGCCGAGGACGCGTCCGGGGGCCAGGGTGAAGGTCAGGTTGTCGAGCACCGCGTCGCTGCCGTTGTAGGCGAAGGTCACGCCATCGAAGGACAAGGCCAGGGGACGCGGCTCCATTTCCATCGAAACGGGACCATCCCGAACGTCCGGCTGGATCGCCCGGAGTTCGGTCAATCGCTCCACGCAGGCTCCAATAGTCTGGAAACTCTCGATCTCGCGGGTCATCATCCAGATCGGCTCGTCCAAAAGGTTGATGTAATGCACGAAAAGGTAGACCGTGCCGATGGTGATCGCCCCGGCGGTGAACAGCCAGTAACCGCTGGCGACGGCCAGGATGGTGCCGCCGGTCATCGCCAGGCCCATGATGTTTTCGATGAGCCAGTTCTTGAAGTGCGCCCGCCGGTTGTGGCGCAGGATCTCAGCCTGGTGGCGGAAGAGTTCGCGGACGGAAAAGTCCACTGCGCCGCTGGCGCGGAGGTCTTCGGTGCCGGAAAGCTGCTCCTCGATGAAGCCGAAGAGTTGCGACTCGGCCTCGCGGCGGGCTTTCTGGTGCGGCAGGGCCAGGTCTTTGACCCGGTAGAGGATCAGCATGGCGACGGCGATAAAAACAGTGAAGGCTACCCCGGCCCGCCAGTCTTCGAGGAAAAGCGCGGCCAGGATTCCGACCAGTAGCAGGGCATTGCCCAGCAGGGTGATGATGAACTGCGAGAAGAAGGTCGCCATCTCGGTCATGTCGCCGTCAATGCGTTCGATCAGCTCGCCGGGGGTGTGGTCGTTGTGGAAGCCCATGTCGAGGTTGAGGGCGTGCCAGGCCAGCTCGGCCCGCAGGGCGTTGGTGGCCGTCCAGGCGACGTTTTCGCCGAGATACGTCACCGCGACCGAGACGCCCTGCTGCAAGAGGGCGATGCCGAGGAAGGTCAGCCCGGCGGCGGTCAGTTTGGCGAGGGCGTCACCAGCCAGGGCCGAATCGATGAAACCGCGCATGATCTGCGGGTTGAGGATGCGCAGGCCGATGCTGCCGAACAGCAGCAGGGTCAGCAAGGCGAACCGTCCACGCTGCGGGCGGATGTGGCGGGAGAGCAGGTCCCAGTAGGCTTTGAGGGGCAGGTTCATGGTGTCTTCCTGATGTCATTCTGAGCGCAGCGAAGAATCTCCTTACATTTTATGGGAGACTCTTCGCCTTCGGCTCAGGGTGACATACAAAACAAAAAAGCCACGATGCAGAGCGCACCGTGGCTTGGTGAGACACGATTTCAGGAGACCGTTACCGGTCAACAGGCGCACTCCGCGGAGGGTGATCTGAATTGTCGCGTTCGGCTAACAAAACAAACTCGGTCATCGAAATGCGCCTCCTTTCCTTAAGAATTTGAAAAGCGGCTTGAGTTTACTTGAGATGGATTGGCGTGTCAAGCCGGGGAGAAAACGAGTAAAATCCTGCTGCCACAATCCTGAGAGTCTTTGCCAGTCCTTGCCAGCCTCGCAGGGCTATCATCGCCGAAACAAAAATGGAGGATTCCATGCAAAAAACCAATCGTCTTTGGATCACCGTCCTGGCCCTGGGGTGGGCCTTCGACTTCCTTTTCTGGAAGCACACCCCCGGCGTCTCGTTCGCCATCTTCGTCGCGCTGACATTGGGGGCCGGGTTCTGGCTGACGCGGAGCCTCGAGGTCGGCGCAGCGCGCGGGACCCTCATCCTGCTCCTGCCCATCGGCCTGCTCGCCGCCATGACCTTCATCCGCACCGAACCGATGACCGCCTTCCTGACCCACGTGATGACCCTGTTGCTCATGTTCGTGCTGGTCGTCACCTTCAGCGGCGGGCGCTGGCTGGCCTATAGCCTGGCCGATTATGTGGTGCGGCTCTTCTCCCTGCTGGGCAGCATGATCGCCCGCCCGCTGGGATTCACCGCCGAAGCCCGCCGCGAAACCCCGGAGGAGGAAAAGCCGGGGGTACGGAAGCAGGCCTGGCCGGTCCTGCGCGGGCTGCTGCTGGCCCTGCCGGTCGTGGCTGTCTTCGCCTCCCTGCTCGCCTCCGCCGACCTGGTCTTCGCCCAACGCCTGGACGACTTCATCAAACTCTTCCGCCTCGAAAACCTGCCGGAATACATCTTCCGCGGCGTTTACATCCTGATCCTGGCCTACCTGCTGGCCGGCATCTACCTGCACGCCGCCGAGCGCAGCCGGGACGAAAAACTCCAGGGCGAGGAGAAGCCGGTCGTCCCGCCCTTCCTGGGTTTCACCGAGACGGCCATCGTGCTGGGCAGTGTGATCCTGCTCTTCGCCGTGTTCGTCGTCATCCAGTTCCAGTACTTCTTCGGCGGGCAGGCCAATATCTCCATCGAAGGTTACACCTACTCTGAGTACGCCCGGCGCGGCTTCGGCGAACTGCTTGGGGTGGCTTTCATCAGCCTGTTGCTGCTCATCGGCTTGAGCGCCCTCTCCAAACGCGAAACTCCCCTCCAGCGCAGGGTCTTCTCCGGGATGGGGATCGGCGTGGTCGCGCTGGTGCTGGTCATGCTCATCTCAGCCTACCAGCGCCTGGCGCTCTACGAAGACGCCTACGGCTTCTCCCGCCTGCGGACCTACTCGCACGTCTTCCTGCTCTGGCTGGCCGCCCTGCTCATTGCAGTAGTCGCGCTCGAATGGCTCCAGAAGCAGCGCCTGTTCGCCGCCAGCATGCTCATCGCCGCCCTGGGATTCGCCCTCTCGCTGGCCTTCATCAACGTGGACGGTTTCATCGTCCGCCAGAACGTGGCCCGGGCCGAAGCCGGACAGGATTTGGACGTGGCCTACCTGGCCTCGCTCTCGGAGGACGCTGTACCTGCCCTGGCCGAGGCGTTTGCCTCCGCCCGCCTCTCCACCGGGACCCGCGAAGCG
>DIDQ01000111.1 GCA_002418215.1 Anaerolineales bacterium UBA5796 | reverse complement strand
CCCCCGCCCCCGCCCTTGCCGCCGAAGAAGAAGATCGCCCGGCGGCTGTCGGCGGCCAGGGTCAGGCCGGTATTGATGCCGAGCGGCTGGGGGCTGTAGAACGCTTCCAGGATGTCGGGGACGGTCGGGTCGGCCAGGGCCAGCACAGCCTTGTCCACCACGGCCAGCGAGAACTGCCCCTGCACCGGCTTCCCGGTCGAATCGGTCACCAGCAGGTTGAAGACCACCTCGTCACCCGGCCCGGCCTGTTCGGGGAAGGCCTGCAAAGTCACGTTCAGGGTCTGGGCTTCGGGCCTGACGTTGAGCGTGGCGTATCCCTGGCGGAACTCGCGCCCGTCCAGCAGGGTAATGGACAGGTAAACATTGGGCGCGTCTTCATCGCTGAGCGGCAGGGAGAAGATCGAACCGCCCGCCTCCACCACCACCAGTTGCGACTTGTGGACCGTGCCGCGCTCGACCGTGACCAGCGCCGGGGCAGACCGGCCAAAGGGGTTGGGGATGAACACGCTGGCGGTATCGCCGGGGCGGTATTCGTCCTGGTCGGGGGTCAGGTCGAGATGGACGCCGGAACGGTTGGGCCACACGGCGCTTTCGCGTCCGCCCACCCAGAGCATCGCCTGGGACGAAGCGCCCCCGCCCGAAACGGTCAGCACGTAGGTGCCGGGTTTTTCGGGCGTGAACGAGAGCCTGGCCTTGCCGTCCGCGCCGGTGGCGAGGTCGCTGGTGGCGACCGGGGTGAAGACGGGGACATAGCGATACCCGTCGGTGGCTTCCTGTTCCTCCCAGGTGACGCGGCTGAACTCAGCTTTCAGCGACTTGTCCGGGACCGGGCGCGCGCTCCAGTCTACGGTCAGCACGTCGAACCCGACCGCGGTCCCCGCCTGCACGGCCCAGAAGTCGGCCCGCAATCCGATGTAGAAATCAGCCGGGTGCATCAGCAGCGTGTCCGAAGCCGAGACGTACTGGTTGCTCTCGTCCTGGACCGTGACCGAAAGGGTCAGCCTGGTCGTATCGGTCAACTCCGGCAGGTCGGTGAAGGTCAGGGTCAGTTCGCCCCGGGCATCGGTCATATCCTCCCCTTCGGCGATCAGGTCGGAGAAGGACGAATCCAGCCAGTAGGCGTAACGCTGGCCGATGCGGTAGCCGGGCAGGGAGAAATATCCCGGCTCGGAATACAGCGACCAGGTCACGGCGCGGTTGCCCACCGGCGCGCCGAAGAAGTATTTTGCCGATACCTTGGCTTCCAACGCCTGGCCCTGTCGGGCTTCGTCCGGCGAGAACGCGACCGACAGGTCAATTTCCGGCTTGCGATACTCCGCTACATGGAAGTAAGAGTACAGGTTGGTCGGAGCGGTGGTGGTGAAATAATAATTTCCCGGCTGGGCATCGGCAGACAGGGTGTACTCGCCATTTACCGTCCCGTATTCCGACAGGGAAAGGTTGAAGGTCTTGAGCACCAGGCCGTTGTCATCGCGCAGTTCGAGCTGGAGGGTGCGATCCGACAGGGGGGTGTAACGTCCGTCGAAAGCCTGGCGGGCCACAGCGTTGAAGTAGACCGTCTGGCCGGGGCGGTAGATGGGACGGTCGGTGTACAGGTAGATGTGCGGGTGCGGCGGACTCGTGTCGGACGGGATTTCGTAAGACCACGAGGCAATCCCCGAATTCCATTGCGAGATGCCCATGCCGAAGGTATCCTCGCCGGGCGCTCCGGTGACGGCGTAAAAGGGCCGGTAAAGGTCCACCTGGGTGGGGAGGCCGGTCTGCCACAGGCCGTTGGCGTCGGTCTGGCCGGCGGCCAGCACCTGGCCTTTTTCGTCGTACAACGAGACCGGCGTGTTCGCCAGCGGGGCATTGGTGCGCGTGTCCACCGCCCAGACCAGGGCGTCCTGCGGGCCGACCTTCAAGACCATGTTGATGTGGCTGGCAACCAGGAAGGTCACGTCCCAGCCCTGGTAGATGCCTTCCGTCCCGGCCGGGGGCTGGACGTAGAAATAGTAGATTCCCGGCGCGAGCGTCCCGCCGTCCGGGTCGGGGACGAGGGCGGCCGGTTCATTGGTATTGGTCACGGCATCGAGGCGGATCCGCCAGGAGGTCAGGTTTTCGGGGTAATAGGTACGCCTGTCGAGGCCGCCCCGGGTGAGGGCGATCAGGTCGTTGAACGGGACGGAGCCGCGCCCGACATCCACGTAATCCACGTTGACGGCCTGGATGTAAAACTGCGGGTTATCCGGCTGGACGTAGAAGACACCGGAACCGTCGAGGTAAGGCATGTACACGGTCGGTGCGGACTGCGGGGTGCTGAACGTGAACGTGTATGGGCTGCCCACCGATTGCCCCCAGCGGTCCTCGATATCCCCCGAAACCGTGACGGTATAAGTCGTTTCAGGAGCAAACGTCCCGTACATGCCCAGGGAGGTCTCATCGGCCAGGTAAATGCCCGTTTCCGTGCCAGCCGGAGTGATCGTGACGTAATCCTGGTAGCGGCCCCTGGGCAGCGGGGCGCTGAAACGGATCGTGACGGAACCATACTGGCTGTCGAGCAGGCCGGAGGCCGGGTCTATGCCGAGGATGGACATCTCCGGGTAGGTGGTGAAATCAACCAGTACCGGAGCCTCCAGGGGACTCCCGCCGCGACCTTTGGCCTGCACGCTGACCGAAAGGATGTACTTGCTGTTGCGCGACAGGAGCGCGCCCGGGGTGAAGACCAAACGCGTATCGTTCGCCTCCCAGGCCAGTTGTCCGGGGACGCTTCCGCCGGGGCCGGAAAAGGAGAAGGCGGCCTCCACGCTGGTCCTGTCCATCGGCTGGTTGAAGGTCAGGGTGATTTTCCCATCCAGGTCGAGGCGATCCGTGGTCGGCTCGAAAGTCAGCAGGCGCGGCAAGGTGGTGGCAAACGTCCAGGCTGCGGGCTGGTCGTCAGACAGGGGACTGCCGGCAGTGCTGACCACCGGGTTCAGGCGGACGGTGTAGCCCCTGCCGCCTTCGAGGGCCGGTTCGGGATAGAAAATGTAAGTGCTGGTGTTGAGCCATTCGCCGGTCCCGGCTGCGGGCGGGTCCAGTTGGAAGGGCGCGGGCTGGGAGGCCATTTCAGCGCCGAGGGCCACCACCGGCTGGTTGAAGGCCACCACCACCGCCGAGGCCGGCTGGACTTCGGCGGTATCCGGCTCCGGCAGCATCTGGGTGACGCGCAGGTTGTCGGCAGTGGTGTAAGTGAGCGTTTGCGCTTCGAGCAGGGCCAGCCCGTTGGCTGCCCGGATGTTTTCGAGGGTGAAGCTGAAGGTGTCGTTCGGGGCCAGCGCGAGGCCGGTTTCCACGCTCAGGGTGGAATCATCCAGCCAGTTGAACGCGCCTTGCAAGCCGGATAATGAGGCTTCGACCGAGGCCCGCTCCATGGGCTGGTTGAAGTAGAACTTGAAAGCGGGGTTCAGGGAAATCTGGCTGCCCGGCAATGGGTCCACCTCGACCAGGGCCGGGGGCAGCGGCTCCGAGGGGGTCGGGAACGGCGTAGGCAGGGGCGTGGACGTGGGCAGCGGCTCAGGGACCGGCTGGGGCGTCAACAGGCTGCACGCCAGGGAAAGGATAACCAGGATGACAGGGACAAACCGCCAGGCGAAGTTTTTTGACTTCATGGGAGCCTCTTTTGGGAAAATTGGGGGGATCACACATTCATTATACACAAGACCCGATGGGCGAGTATCACACATCGGGCCTGGGATGAAACAAAAGTAACGCGACACAAATGTCGCATTACTTTATCAGGGCTCTCCCGTAACGAACGGGA
>DIDQ01000137.1 GCA_002418215.1 Anaerolineales bacterium UBA5796 | reverse complement strand
CCGAAAATTTATTACACACCCCCACTGTGACCGCCTCTTGACAAATTAGAACAAATATTCTATTATATATCCAGGTATTCACTCATCTAACGACTAAAGGAGGTCGAGATGAACTTTTCCCAAACGCGGCGTTCATCCGGGGGAGTGCCAGCCATGCTCAAGAACATCCCCATCAGCCGGGGGGCGGCCTTCGGCATCATGATCATCGGGGCGCTGCTGGCATTCGAAGTCTTCAACTTCAGCACCACCGACTTCGCCCTCAAGGACGTGCTGGGCGACCTGCGCTTCATGAGCATCCGCTGGTCCACCATCCTTTCGATTGCCTTCTGCGGCATTGATTTCGCCGGGATCGCCCGCCTCTTCACCCCTGAAAAAGGCCGCGACGAGCCGGCCGAAGTCTGGTATCTGTTTGGGGCCTGGCTGCTGGCTGCGGCGATGAACGCCATCCTCACCTGGTGGGGCGTTTCGGTCGCCATCGGCACCCACACCAGCCAGGGCAGCCAGGTGATCGGCTCCGCGGCCACCTCCAAGGTGGTGCCGGTCTTCGTCGCCATCATGGTCTGGGTCATCCGGGTCCTGATCATTGGCACCTTCTCGGTTGCCGGAGAGCGGCTTTTCACCCAGGACGCCAGCGCCGTCAAGACCGGCAAACCCGCCAGCGGCAGCGGCAGCAAGCCCCGCCCCAGCTTCAACCCGCAGCCGCAGCCGCAGCCCTACCAGAAACCGGCATTCTCGAAACCTTACCAACAGCAACCCGGCAATAACGTCAACCGACCTGTCCAACAATCCTCGTTCAGTCCCGCGCCCCGACCTGCCCAAAAACCGGAGCCAACCTACCATAATTTGTCTTCGAGCGCGGCCCCGACCTCCGATATCCCTGGCAAACCCATCTCTTACGAGGCCTCCAGCCGGATGAGAGACATCTGATGCGTTAATTATGACTCCTCGCTCATCACCGGCACGTTACGCGCAGACAGCCGCTCCTGAACAAGGCAGCGGCTGTCTGTCTGGTTTCATGCTTCCGCCCCTCGTGGTCGTTATCGTCGGCCTGATGCTGGCCGCCTTCGCCCGCGGCCTGCCCCTGCCCGCCGAGACGGGTTTCCCGGCGGCCCAGGCTGCCCCCCTGGATGCGGATGCGCCCACGGCCCTGGTCGCCACGGTCGGGGTCCCATCAGGGGGAGCGTCGGCCATTGCCGCGCTGTTCACTCCCGAGGTCCAGTACTGGGGCGGGAAGATCACCCTCTGGGCAGCGCAAGCGGGCCTGGACCCGAACCTGGTCGCCACGGTCATGCAGATCGAATCCTGCGGCGATCCCCAGGCCCGCTCCCGGGCCGGCGCGGCCGGGCTGTTCCAGGTGATGCCCTATCACTTCGCCGCCGGGGAAAATTCCTACGACCCCGATACAAACGCCCTGCGCGGCGCAGGGTATCTCTCCCGTTCGCTCAACACCGCCAATGGGAATGCCCGCCTGGCCTTCGCCGGTTATAACGGCGGGATCGGCGTGATCGGGCGGCTCGAATCGTCCTGGGCGGCTGAGACGCAGCGTTACGCCTACTGGGGCAGCGGCATCTACGCCGACGCCTCCCAGGGTTCTGCGACCAGCGCCCGGCTGGATGAGTGGCTGCAAGCCGGGGGAGCCAGCCTGTGCCGGCAGGCCAAAGCGCGCTTGGGCTTGCCCTGAAAAAAATTGACGGTCACTTGTGGCCGTCAATTTTGAAATCCACCGTCTGTTCGTCGCACAGGGGCAGGTAAATGGTGAATGTAGTACCCTGCCCTTCCCTTGAATTGACCTCGATCCGCCCCCCGTGATGGTCCACAATCCAATAGGCGATGGAAAGCCCCAGGCCGAATCCGCTGGCCTTCGAACGCGTCCGGGATTTCTCGGTGCGGTAGAAGCGGTCGAAGATGTGCGGCAAATCCTTTTCCGGGATGCCCGGGCCTGTATCCGCTACGGTGACGCAGGCCATTTCCGGCGTTTTGTTCAAGCCTACAGTCACGCGCCCGCCCGCCGGGGTGTACTGGATGGCGTTCGAGACCAGGTTGATCAGTACCTGCTTGAGCCGGTCACGGTCGCCATCCACCTGCACCTGATCAATTTCCGCAATCGTCAAGCCAACTTTATCCTTGGCCAGCACGTGCATCTCCTGGAATACTTCCAGCAGCAGGGTATCGAGTTCCACGCAATTCAGGTTGAGCGGCAGCTTTCCCGATTCGGCCTGGGCCAGCAACAGCAGGTCGCCCACCAGCCGGGTGAGACGTCTGGCCTCGGCCTCGATGCTGGCCAGGGACTCCTCGTCGAGGGTGTTCATCCGCCGCATCAGGTCCACGTTGCCTTTGATGACCGTCAGCGGCGTGCGGAACTCGTGGCTGACATCCGCCAGGAAGCGCTGCTGCGACGTGAAGAGTGTTTCGAGCCTTTCGAGGGTCTCGTTGAAGGAAGTGATCAACCGGCCAATTTCGTCATCCTTCGACCCCGAATAGGGGATGCGGCGCGACAGGTCGTCGGCGCGGGTGATCTGCTGTGCCACATCGGTGACGGCGTGCAGCGGTTCGACAAGCGTACCGATGGCGTAGAAGCTGGTCAAGGCTGCCACAAGGATCGAGACCAGGAAAAAGACGGCGATAATGTACAGCATGTCGCGCCGGGCGGTGTCAACCAGTGTCAGGCTCGTGGCTACTTGCAGCACCCCCGCCGGCCTGCTGTTCACCGTCAGCGGGACGCTGTAGACCCGCAAACGGATAGTGTCCATGAAAGTCACATCCCGGAATACAGGTTCGACCGCCGTCAGCCCCTGCGCGTCGAGGGGTTGATCTACCGTGCTGAGAATGGTGGACATGAAAGTCAAATCGCCGTCCCGGTCCCAAAACTGGATCACCGCATTCGAATTGATATCCAGCCTTTGCACCACCGGGCTGACCGCCCCCCAATCGTTGATGCGGATGCTGCTGATCACATCCGCAGCCGTCTGTACCAGAATCTCATCCAATTGCCGCAGGAGCATAAAGTTGACTACCGAATAAACACCCACCCCAAAAAGCAGCAAAATCCCCCCCAGCAAGGTAATATAAAGCAATGAAAGCCGGGAACGGAGCGGCATTGTTCAGACCTCTAATTTCAAAATTAACTGGATGGCTCGCCGATCAATGCGTCGCACCTGCCCGCTGAGTTTGCCCCATTTAAACGAGGTCGCTTATCGTCTGATAAATTCACATCAAACATGGTGCGACGCATGGTCTTGTAAAGCCCGCTAAGGCTGTTCACGCAGTACATACCCCACGCCCCGGATCGTATGGATCAGGCGCGGCTCGTCCCCGACTTCGAGCTTCTGGCGCAGGTAACGGATGTAGACTTCGAGCACGTTGCTCTCGCCGCCAAAATCATAACCCCATACCCGGTCGAAGATCACTTCACGGGTCAATACCTGGCGCGGATGGCGCAAGAACAATTCCATCAGATCGTACTCTTTGGCCGTCAGCGAGATCAGGCGCTGGCCGCGCGTCACCTGGCGTGAGCTGGTATCCAGGGTCAGGTCGGCGAACTGGTAGACCTGCACCCGCTCCACCTGGGTGCGGCGCAGCAGGGCGCGGATGCGGGCCAGCAGCTCATCCAGGTTGAACGGTTTCACCAGGTAATCGTCCGCCCCGGCGTCCAGCCCCTGCACCCGGTCCTGGATCGTGTCCTTGGCGGTCAGCATCAGGATCGGCACCGCGCCGCCCGTCCGCAGCCGGTGGCAGACCTCCAGCCCGTCCATGCCGGGCAGCATCCAGTCCAGCACCACCAGGTCGGGGGCGTGATCACGCGCCAGGTTCAGGCCGCCGCGCCCGTCGGTGGCAACATCCACCGTATAGCCCTCGTAGGCCAGGCCCCGCTGCAAGAGTTTCAGAATGGCAGGATCATCTTCGATAACCAGAATTCGCTCGTTCATTTTCGCTCCTTGTGCCTGCTAGACATTCGAATATTACCACAAAGGCAACCTTTGGTAGAATATCGCCGTGCCTCGCATACCGTTCAGCAAACGCCTGTTCGACCTGACCGCCGCCAGCCTGGGACTGGCCCTGCTCTCCCCGCTTTTGTTGCTGCTGGCCCTCCTGGTGCGCCTGTTCCACGGGACGCCGGTCCTGTTCCGCCAGATGCGGCCGGGCTATTGGGGACGCCCCTTCCACCTGTACAAATTCCGCACCATGACCGACGAGCGGGGCGGGACCGGGGGCCTGCTCCCGGACGCCGAGCGACTCACCCGCTTTGGGCGTTTCCTGCGCGCCGCCAGCCTCGACGAGCTGCCCGAACTCTTCAACATCCTGCGCGGCGAGATGAGCTTTGTCGGTCCGCGCCCGCTGCTGATGCAATACCTCGACCGCTACTCGCCCGAACAGGCCCGCCGCCACCACGTGCTGCCCGGCCTGACCGGCTGGGCCCAGGTCAACGGGCGCAACGCCCTCACCTGGGAAGACAAATTCCGCCTCGACGTGTGGTACGTGGACCACTGGTCCTTCTGGCTCGACATAAAGATCCTGCTCATCACCCTCTGGAAGGTGCTCAAGCGCGAAGGCATCAGCCAGGAAGGCCACGCCACCGCCGAAGAATTCATGGGAAATAAAGATAAGTAGGACGGTATGGAATCCCGCCAATTCGGCAAACTCCCGCCGCCGTCTCCGGCGGCGGGAGCAATCCGGGAAAACCGGATCAGCCGCCCTGTTTGACCACCATCACCGAGCAGGGGGCGTAGTGGATCAACTTGCGCGTAACGCTGCCCATCAACCAGCTTCGGATCAACCCCAGGCCGCGTGAGCCGACCACGATCAGGTCCACCGCGTTCTTTTTGGCGTATTCGATGATCTCGGTCGCCGCGTCGCCCCGGCAGATGAACGTCTCCACGGGCGCTTCCAGCTTTTTCAGGGAGCGGGCGGTGCGGGCGATCAGCGCCTGGCCGTCGGCCTGCTCTTTGGCGGCGATCCGGGCGAGATTGGCTTCCACATCCGGGGTGATCGCCGGGGCGGGAATATCCGCCATTTCCGTCCAGGCCAGGTTGGCCGAGGTCATTTCAGGCGGCAGCACGGTCATCACGCTGAAGCGCACACCCTCAGGGAAGGGGAACTGTTTGATGAACCTGAGCGCCTCGATGCTGCTGTCCGAGCCGTCGGTGGAGAAGAGGACGTGCTTCAGCCCGGTGTACGGCTTGCGCACCACCAGGACGGGCATCCCGGCGTGCTCGGCCACCTGCTGCGCCACCCCGCCGAGCAATATCCCCAGCGTGGCCCGCAGCCCGACCGAACCCATCACGATCAGGTCGGCCCGCTGTTCGGTGGCGATTTCCACGATCTTGGGCGCGGGCTGGCCGAGCAGCAGGTCGCTCTTCACGTTGTGGCCGGCGGCGGTCAGTTTGATATGGGTCTGGCTCAAGGCTTCCTCGAAGGCCCAGACGTTGTGGGTCTGGCCGATCTCGAAGACCCGCACGACGAAGATCGTGCTGCGCGGCGACAGGTCCAGGTCGCACAGCAGCGAAACGGCGGCCGCGGCGTGCTCCGAACTGTCATCCGCCATCAGGATGTGCATTTTTTGGGGTTTGGCAGGCATCTCATTCTCTCCTTTCCGCCTGTCCGCCAGGCTGGCTGCGCGAAGCCGGACGCCGGGGCCACAGCATGGGCGTTGCAGACTTGTAGTCCAGGTAACTGCGGCCAAAGCGGATCTCCAGCTCACGCTCTTCATAGATTTTCAAAAAGACAAGGATGGCCGGCCCGACCGCGACCAGCAGCCAGGCCAGGAACAACCCGGACCGGAGCCACAACCCCAGCCCGACCAGGAATGCCAGGGCGGCCAGCACCATCGGGTTGCGGGTCCAGGCGTAGAGCCAATCGGTGACGACCACGCGGGTCAGCGCCAGGGCGAAGGGCAGGCCCAGCCCTTTCAGGAGCAGGCTGGCGACCGCCAGGGCCAGGAGCAGGCCGCTCAGTCCCATCACGGCCAGCCCCAGCCAGGGCGGCAGGGCCAGCACCCACAGTTCCGAATCCAGGCCGGCATAGGTGGCGCAGATCAGGGCCGCTCCCAACAAGATGGCGATCAGGTAATGGACCACGCTCGTGACCCGCACGGCCCGCTCCGGCGTGGGCTGGCGGTCCAGCAGGCGGCGGCCAACCCACACCACCGGGACCAGGCCGCCGATCCCGGCCAGGGCTATGGCGATATTGATTTGCAGGGCAGGGCGTTTAAACAACAAAATCAGCCATATCCCCCAGGTCAGGCTGAATCCGATCAGGTTGACGATGACATTGAACATGTCCACACCCTTTCACGTGTCTATGTCCGGGAGTGCGTCGCACCTTCTTCTATGGAACTTGTCGCAGCGAAGAATGCTTCCGTTTTACCGGATCATGCCCGGAAGTCGGGTGCGACGCACCCTCGGTTGAGCAATTTCTCCGCTCTCAGTCTAGCACGGATTGGGTGTAAAAACAATCGGGGTTGTGGGTTGTGTCACTGCGAGGCGCTCTTGGCCGAAGCAGTCTGAGCGGAGTGCAGTCGAAGACCGCTTCGCAATGACACCTGGAAGCCGCATCACCTGACCGGGTCGTCGGGGTGCTCGGCGTTCCACAGGGCCACGATCTCGCTGGCCGTCTTGCCGATGTGTTCGTGGTTGTTCAAGTAAGCGGTGCCCCTGCGCCGGTTGAGGGCCTGCTTGAAGCCTTTGTCCATGTGGTAGGTCACGTCGTACTCGCCCTGGTAGTTGATATTCGGCAGGTAAGTCCCCAACCCATCCAGCTTGACGCCCCGCCCGTAGGTGTTGAAGAAGACGATCGCGTCCCGCAGTTCGAGCAGCACCAGCATGATCTCTCCTTCGTTCAAGCCGGTGCGGCTGGCGATCAGCTCGACCAGTTCGGCTTTCTGCACGGTCTTGCCATATTTGATCTGGGGACGATAGTGGTTGAGAGCGGTGATCCGGGAAGCCATGAAAATTCTCCTTCTATGAGTTGACAGGTTTTCAACGATGAACCGGGCAGTTTCCCTGTATGAAACGATGTGTTTTCAAGGTGAATTGCCCAATCTCCTTGCGGCAGAATTATAATCCGCTATAAGGAGATTCATAATCTCCTTATAGCAGATTGCCAATCTCCTATAAGCGGATGGTTAATCTCCTTACAGCGGATTGTGAATCTCCTGTAAGCGGATCAGGCATTAGGGCCGATAAAACGGAGCGGTTTATAGCGAGAACGCGGTCGTTTTATAGTGGTAAACGGGAAGGTTGCAGGGATGAGCGCAGCGTAGGTCGGGTGAGGACGTAGGTCGGGTTGGCAACCCGACTTACCGGGTGAGGGCGCAGGTCGGATTGAAATCCGACCTACCGGGCGAACTCCCAGAAGGCCAGGACAGCCTGCTCGATCCCCTGGGCGAGTTTGAGGTCGTTGGTCGGCTTTTCCCCCGGATAGCCGAAGAACACGAGGACGTAAGCCTGGGTCCCGGTTGCGGAGGGCCAGGCCACCACCCCGGCGTCCCCGACGATCAGGCGTTCGAGGGTGAGGGTGCCGCGCTTGAGATACAGGATTCCGCCTTCGGGCAGGAGGGGCGAGAGCACGCCCAGGCGGGTATCGTCGTTGGGGGTGTGTTCAGCCATCAAGCCCAGGATGATTTGGTTTGCTTCGGGTGCGAGGAAGTCGCCCCGGTAGAGGCCGGAGAGCAGGACGGCGATCTCCTCGACCGTCGAAGTCCGGTTGAACACGTCGGTAGTGGGTGCGCCCCAGGCCGAGAGCGCGGCGGGGATGTCCAGCCCGGATTGGCGGAGGTAGTCGAGCAGGCTGGTCGTGGCGTCTTCTTCGGAGTTGACCAGCATGGCCCGCAGGAACTGGCTCAACGTGCGCCCGCTGCCGTGGGCTTCGAGGTAGGCCGCCAGGTCGCCGGGCGGGACGCCTTTCTGCTCCAGGGCGGCGAACAGGAGCATCGCCACCGGGACCTTGATGACCGAGGCGACGTGGACGGCGTCGGCGCTGTAACGCTCGTAGAGGCGGCGGCCAGACCCCGGGTCCAGGATGATCGCATTCCATTTGCCGCCGGCCGCCTCGAAAACGGAATCCAGCTCCCCGGCCAGGACGAGTTCTTCGGAGGTGGTGTCCTGCACCGGGGCCGAGAAACGCCAGAGGTCGAAGCCGCCGAAGCCGGTCATCCCGATCCACATGTTTTTGCGGTCGGTCCACTCGTAGAACTGGCCGACGCCCGGCTGGGCGGGGTCGTAGAGCATGGTTTCTTCGATGACGTAGTAGCCTTCATCTGGTTGGGTGTTGAGGTTGGTGACGGTGTAGGCCCGCCCGGCTTCGTCAATGCGGGTGACGGTGAGGATGTGCTCGAAGGTGCCGTTCGGCCCGGCGTAGAGGTAGAGCACGTCGCCGACTTCGAGGGGGAAGGCGCTGAAGTCGAACTCGTTGGTCGGCGTTTCGGTGCGGAAGTGCTCGAACTTGCCGGGCGGGAAGGTTTTGGCGATGGTGATGGCGTTGGTATCGGGACGCAGCAGCCAGAAGTCGTTCAGGCTGGTCAGGCGGCTAAGCAGGCCGGCGTCCCGCAGGATGGCGATGGCCAGCGGCCCGCACATGTTCGAGGGGTGGGCATACTGGACGTAGCCGAGGCGTTCGGCGACGCCGAGGGCGCCATCCTGGGTGGGTGAGAGGTAGGCCAGCGAAGCCTGGCGAATGCGCTCTTTTTGGGCGTCTGTCAGGATGCCGTCGTCGTCGGGTTCGGGGGGGGGGGTGGGCGGGGGCTGGATGACAGCCGGCCGGGAGGTGGG
>DIDQ01000056.1:6391-29908 GCA_002418215.1 Anaerolineales bacterium UBA5796 | reverse complement strand
GGCCGACTGGTCGGCGGGGCGGGGGGCGGGTTCGGAGGTGGTCATTGGCGCAAACTCGCGATCAGGCGCAGGGGTTTATCGAGCAGGTCGAGGGCGCTCAAGATGTCGGGCATGAGCAGGTCGGCGGCCAGCAGGGTTTGGACGGCGACACCTTCGACGGACATCACGCAGACGCTGAGGGCGGCGGCCGCGAGCATCCCGGCGTCGTTGGCTCCCTGCCCGAAAGCGATGACTGACTCCGCCCCCAGCCCTCGGACGTAATCGGCTTTTTGGGCGGCTTCGTCCCCCGGCTTCATGCGGTGGGCGGTCAGGTTGAGCTGCTGGTCTATCACGGCCTGGCCCCCGTGCGTGTCGGCGGTGAGCAAGTGAATTTGCAGGCGGTCACGCAGGCTGCCGATCCGTTTGGCTACGCCGTCGAGCAGTTGCCCGTCCACGGCCAGGGTGCCGTTCACGTCGGCGACAAGGTGTTCGAGGCGCATTGTCCCTCTGCCGGGGATGGTCAGTTCGATCATGTGGGGTATTATACCCAGGTCGGTTGNNCGGTTGAAAATTGCGCTTTTTTACGAGAAGGAATGCGCAATTTTCAACCGTGGGTATTATATACTGCCTTCGCAACAAATATTCTCCTTGACAAACTCCCCTTTTTGCCTATAATTCGGCCCAATAACATACTCGAAAGACCATGACGAGGACGAGTACGCGCCGGACGACGGCACAGAGAGCAGGCGGTTGGTGAAAGTCCTGCCCGAGACGACAGCGCTGAATGGACCTCCGAGTTGCAGGGCAAAACTGCCGACGGGTGCTGAAGCGGATCAGCGGATGCAGCCGGACGAAGGAGTAGCCCGGGCCGGGAACCGCACCCGTTATCATGGCGGAGTCACTTAGGAAGATGGTTGGCTATCAGACTCGCGACCATCCGACTAGCTGGCTACAAAGTGAGGCTGGCTTTCTCCCTGGCGCTTCACCAGGGAGTTTTTTATACCTAACAGCCTAAGTTGGGTGGCACCACGGACCAAGCGTTCGTCCCATTTCGGGATGGACGCTTTTTTGTTTATGACCACCTCGGACTCCGAAATCTCCCGATTTTGGCTTCCACGACGACAGGGGTCGTCGAGTCCGGGATGGAAAGGAGAAGAAAGAATGCAAACAAGACCTGATAGTGATTTGACGCTGGAAGTCGAGAACCCCATGCAGGAACACGATTGCGGGCCGGTGGCCGAATCCGCTGAGGAGACGGCCGAAGCCGTTTTGACGGCGCTCAGGCTCGAGGCCTGCGTTGAGCGCAGACGAAGCGCCCAGGAAGATGCGGATGGCGGCGGGATGCCGTTGTTCGTGCCGTAACCCAATCCCAATTCCCGAAGGAGAAAAGATCATGTCTGACCAAACCCGTTTCCTCTTGAACGAAACCGACCTGCCGAAACAATGGTACAACCTCAACGCCGACAGTCCGGTTGCGCCCGCGCCGGTGCTGCACCCGGGGACGAAAGAGCCGGTCACCCCGGACTTCCTGTCTGTCCTGTTCCCGATGGAGTTGATCCTGCAAGAGATCAGCACCGAGCGTTACATTGACATCCCCGAAGAAGTGCGCGAAATCTACAAACTCTACCGCCCCACCCCGCTGATCCGCGCCCGGCGGCTGGAAAAGGCGCTGGATACGCCCGCCCACATCTACTTCAAGTTCGAGGGCGCGTCGCCGGTCGGCAGCCACAAGCCGAACACGGCCATCCCCCAGGCGTTCTACAACAAGGCCGCCGGGACCAAGGCCCTGACGACCGAGACCGGGGCCGGGCAGTGGGGGTCAGCCCTTTCGATGGCTTGCAGCATGTTCGACCTCGACCTGGAAGTCTACATGGTCAAGGTCTCGTACCAGCAGAAACCTTACCGCCGCATCCTGATGGAGACCTACGGCGCGCAAGTCTACGCCAGCCCCACCGACCGGACGAACTACGGCCGGGCGCTGCTCGGACAGGATCCCGGCAACCCCGGCTCGCTGGGCATCGCCATCTCCGAGGCGGTCGAGGCGGCGGCCACCTCCGGCGGGACGAAGAAGTACAGCCTGGGTTCGGTGCTCAACCACGTGCTAATGCACCAGTCCGTGATCGGGGATGAAGCCCTCAAGCAAATGGACCTGGCCGGGGAATACCCCGACGTGGTCATCGGCTGCGTGGGCGGCGGCTCGAACTTCGCCGGGATCGCCTACCCCTTCCTGCGCGAGAACCTGAAGAACGGCCAGCGCGCCCGCCTGCTGGCGGTCGAACCGGCCGCGACCCCGTCCCTGACCAAGGGCGTTTACACCTTCGATTACGGCGACACGGCCATGATGGCCCCCATCGTCAAGATGTATACGCTCGGCCACTCATTCGTGCCGCCCGCCATCCACGCCGGGGGGTTGCGCTATCACGGCATGGCTCCCAGCCTGTCGGCCCTGGTGGACGCCGGCCACATCCAGGCGGTGGCAGTCCACCAGCGGGCGACCTTCGAAGCAGCGGTGCAGTTCGCCCGAGCCGAGGGCATCCTGCCCGCGCCGGAGTCGTCCCACGCCATCCGGGCCGCAATTGACGAGGCGCTGGAGGCCAAGGCCAAAGGCGAGAAGCGGGTGATCCTGTTCAACCTGTCGGGCCACGGCCACTTCGACCTGTCGGCCTACCAGTCTTACCTGAGCAGCGAACTGGAAGACTACGAGTATCCCGCCGAGGCCGTAGCCGCAGCCATGAAGGATTTGCCCGAAGTGGCGCTCCCGGCCTGATAATGCCCGCGAGTGCGTCGCACCTTCCCAAACGGGCCAATTTCCAGCGGGAAAGGCCCCCGTTTGATGGAATTTTGCTCCAAAGTCAGGTACGACGCACCTTCCGAGCAGACACCATTAAAAATAATGAGACCCCGATCCTTCAAATGGAACCGGGGTCTCATTGCTGAATTGGAATTTTATTCCTTCGGCTCGCCAAAGACGACTACGACAATGTGCTGGTTCAGGAATTGGGGATTTGGGTCGCCGGGGACGATCTGCCCCAGGGTATAGCCGCCGACGACGGGTACATCCTGCCCCAGCACGTCCTGGATCGCCTGGACTTCGACGCCGGGGGTGGCTTCGAGCAGCATTTGCCAGGCGATATCGGCCAGCACCAGGGCCATTACCGGGCGGGCCTTGCCAAGCCGGGCCAGGGCTTGCTGGGCGGCCTCCTGGGCGGCCTGGCGGCAGGCGCTGGGGCTTCCCACCAGCAGGTGGGCATCCACGCCGTCGCGGATGGTGGCGTTCATGCGGAAACTGCCGTCGGCTTCGACCCGCAGGGGGGCGCGCACCAGCAATTGTTCCTCGCTGTGTTCCACGCCAAGCGGGTACAGACGGGCCATGTGATTGAGCGGCGGGAAGGCCCATTCGCGGGCCGGGTAGCCGAACAACTGGGCATACGCTTCAGATGCGGGACGCCCATCGAGGGTGCGGACCCAGAACCCGCGCGAGCGGGTCACGCGGAACATATTGCCCGCCGGCAGCCAGCCGTGAGCGGAGCCAACTCCCAGCCGAATCTCCCCTTTCAGCAACAGCGCGGCCAGCCCGCCGGTCCCGTTTTGATTCCCGGCGATCTGGTAGGTCAGGCCGGTGTGCAAATCCCCGCTGGAGAGCGCTCCAGCGATGCAGATCTCGTGTTCGGTCAGGCCGTTGCAAAGTTGCTCGGCGTCCCCGTTGAAACCGTCGGCAAACAGGAGCAGGCCGCGCCCGGTCAACCGGACATCCGCGATGGCCTGGGTGATGCGGTTGGCCGTCTCGCGGCTGCTCTGGGCGTAGCCTGAAAGCCAAAGCTGCTCGGCGAGCGCGTCGCTGCCGGTCAGCAGGCCGACCACGACCGAATGGGCGTGCTGTCCGTTGGTGCTCAAGCCGGATGGGGAACTGAAACCAATGGTGGGCACATCCCCCAGCAGGCTCGATACGCCGGTGGCGACCTGGTGGGCGTCGTAATGGTGCGACGAAACCACGATCGCCAGCGACGGCGTGGTGCTGGATTGCAGATTGTTGAGCGCCTGGTGGGTGGCCTGCAGGCCGGCTTCGCGTCCGTCCAATTCCTGGGCCTGACCAACGGCTGCGTACATCGCCATAAATTCTCCTATGCTTCCGTGACCGGGATGGTGAAGTGGAAGGTCGTTCCCTTGCGGAACTCACTCTCGAACCAGATGCGCCCGTTTTGCATTTCCACCAGGCTTTTGGTGATATTCAGACCCAGACCGGTGCCGGGAGATTCCCGGGCGCTCTGGTCGTCGGAACGGAAGAATTTAGTAAAGATCTTGCGCTGGTCTTCCACACTGATGCCGATGCCGTTGTCCTTGACCCAAACGTGGACGACGCGCGGCGCGCCCTGCGGGTCCCATTGGTTTTCGGTGGCTTCCGCGCCGACGATAATGTGGCCGCCTTCGGGTGTGTATTTGTGGGCGTTGCTGACCAGGTTGACCAGCACCTGGCCGATGCGGGTGCGGTCGGCCCAGACCGGCGGCATGGTTTCGGGGATTTCGACGGCAATGGTCTGCTTCTTGTCGTCAATCTGACGCCGGGTGGAGCGGACAGCGTCGTCCACAATTTCGGGGACTTTGACTTCGACGAACTGGAGGCGCAGGCGGCCGGCTTCGATCTTGGAGTTGTCGTTCAGGTCGGAGACGAGCGTATCCATGCGCTGGACGTTCGAACGGATCGTATTCAGGAAATTGGCCTGCATCTCGTTGATTTGGCCGATCTGACCCCCGGCGAGCAGCTCGGTGTAGCCCTTGATGGAGGTCATCGGGTTTTTCAGTTCGTGAGCCACGAAGGAAACGAACTCGCTCTTGGCTTCGTTGGCGTCCTGCACGGCAGTGTAAAGCTGGGCATTGGCGATGGCAATGGCAGCGTGATCGCTGAGACGGTTGAGGAAGCCCAGGTCTTCCTGGGTATCGCCGGGCTGGGCGCTTTCGAGCAGCAACAGGCCGATCACGGTGGCCTCACGGCGGATGGGGATGATGACCTGGGAAACGGCGCCTGCCAGGAAACCGCCGCTGCCATTGCGGCCGGTTTCGAATACGGCGTGCTGGGTCTGCCCGGTCTCGATCGCAGCCCGGATGCTGGGCCGTTCGACCGGGATGTGGCTGGTTTCATATTCGCCAAGCTCGCCGTTGTAGCCCTGGTGGGCCATCAGGCGCAGGCCGCGGTCTTCTTCGAGGGTGCAGATCATCCCGGCCTGGGCCTCAGACTGGCGCAAAGCCCAATCGAGGGTGATGCGCATGGCGCGGATCACATCCAGGCTGGCGTTGAGTTCGCGGTCAATGCGCTGCATGACGGAGAGTTCTTCCACGCGGGCGGCCAGTTCCTGGTCGGTGTTGGTGTACAGGCGGGCGTTCTCGATGGCTACCGCAGCCTGGCCGGCGAAGGCTGTCAACAGGTTTTTGTCGTCATCATCGAAGGGCATACCGTCTTTGCGGTTGATGGTCTCGATCACGCCGATGATGCGGTCTTTCACCTCCAGCGGTACGGCCAGGATGGCGTTGGTAACAAACCCGGTCTTTTCATCGGTAGCGGTGAAGCGATAGGGGGAATTCCGGGCGTCGTTCTCGATCAGCGGGATGCGAGACTGGACCACCTGGCCGACAATGCCGCGGTTCGACGGTATCCGCTGTCCGAGCAGGTCGCTGGCCACAGGTCCGACCGTGACCTTGAAGATCATGTCATCGCTCTGGTCATCGGCCAGGAACAGGCTCCCCGCTTCGCAGTTGAGGATGTTGGCCGCGTTCTCGAGGATATTCTGGAGAAGCGGTTCCAGTTCCAGGGTGGAAGTCAACTGGCGGGTGATATCGTTCAGGGTGGTCAACTGGTGGGCGCGTTTCTCGGTCTCCTCCAGCAGGCGGGCTTTGACGATGGCGCCCGCAGTCTGGTCGGCAATGGCCTGGAGCAGGTTGAGTTGGGCGCGAGTGTAAAGCACGTCGGTCTCACGGCTGCCGGCGCTGAGCACGCCGATCGTCTCAGCCCCGGCGTTGAGCGGCACGCCCATCCAGGCGTACAGGCCCTGGGCCGAGGGGAGCACTTTGCGCAACTGGCATTCACGGGTGTAATCCTGGGTGACAATTGGGCGGCTGGACTGGAGCACCACACCTTCCAGTCCCTGGTTTCCGGGCAAGGGCACGTTCTCGCGGCCCTTATCCCGGTCATTATGCTCGATACAGAAAGCATGATAGTTGTACTTGCCGCCCTGGTTGTAGAGCGTGATGTGCAGGTCGGTGGCAGGGATGATGAGGGTGGTCTGGGCGTAGATCAGTTCCAGCACGTCGTCGAAGGTAAGGGTGATGTTGACGCCCTGGGCGACGCGGGTCAGGGCGTTCATTTCCTGCACCCGGCGTTCCAGGTTGTCAACGATCTGGGCGCGCTCGATGGCGAGAGCGGCCTGGTCGCTGAGATTATCGAGGAAGTTCAACTCCTGGCTGGAATAGACCTGCCCGGAGCGGCGCGGACCCAGGGCCAGCCAGCCGACCGGACGATCTTTCCCGGCGAGGGGCACGAACAGGGTCGCGCCGAGCAGGGCCAGCCGCGGCTTTTCGGAGGCCAACGAGACGGGCAGGTTGGTCGGGTCTACGTAGAGCGGGATACGCTCGGAATCGAGCAGACGGACCAGCGGGCTGTTGGCCGCGAAACGGATGTCGGTGGTAGGGCGGTCGCTTTCGTCGAAGGCGGCCAGGTATTGGTCGTTGATCGAGTCGTGGACGAAAATATGCAACTGGCTGGGGATCATGCTTTCGTGGATGTTGTCCCGCAGCAGTTTCAGGATGGTGGGCAAGGCCAGGGCGCTGGTCAGGTCATGGCCGAAGGTCTGTAATCGCTGCTGGTAAGCTTGTTTGCCGCGGAAGAAGATCGCATCTATCAGCCCTTGCAGGCGGGTACGCAGCGGGTTGAGCAGCATGACCAGCAGGAAAACGATGACCCCGACGATGATGGGGTTCATCGAATCGATCAGCCCGCTGAATATCAAGCTCAAGCCGGTGATCAACAAGGCATACCCGCTGACAGCCAGGACCGAGAGGATGGCGTACAGAATGGCCTGGGTGAGCAAATAGTCCGCCTGGAGCAGGCGGAAACGCAGGATGGTGTAACCGATGGCAATCGGGAAAATGACTGTGAAGAGGAAAATGTTCGGGCTGAAATTGATCGGCCCAAAAATGGAGACCAGCAGCCAGGTGATCAGCGGGCCAAAAGCCAGCAGCGTGCCCCACAGGATGGTCTGACTCTGGTTCTTGATAATGGGTGAACGGGTGGTCAGGGCGCGTACGCCGGTCCCGCCGATGAAGAAGATCAGCACGGCAACCATTAATCCGTAAAGCAGTTCCCAGCGGGGAAAATAAGCGGTCGGGGTTTCGAGATTGTAGAGGGTGGGGAAGGCAAATAGGGCCAGTCCCAGCCCGACTACGTACCCGATCCAGCGCAGGTAGGGGCGGTTGAGGGTGAAGCGCGCCTCCTGCGGGAAGGCCAGCGCCAGGTCGAAAAGGGCGCCTCCGGCAACCCCGATCGAGAGAGTCCAAAGGTAGGTTAAACGGTGGGTGGTATACAGGTCGAAGAGCGCTCCGCTCACGATGGCAACCGAGGATGAGAAAAGCGCAAAGGCGCGTCCGGCTGATTCGGTGCGCCTGAATCCGAAAATCCACAGGCTGACCCCCAGGTAGACCAGGCTGACGAGGGAGGGGATCAGGAAATAGGAGATGATACTGTCTTGCGGAAAGGCTTGCAGGGTGACATCGTAGAGCGTGACATTCCCCCCGGCGCGCTGGATGCTGACCAGGATCGTTTTCCCCGGCTCGAAAAGGTTGAGCATGTCTTGCATGGCAGCGGCCGAGTTGACCTGCGTCCCGGCGATCTCGATCAGCCGGTCTCCGAAGCGGATGTTTTGGTTGAATATCGTCCAGGCCGGGTTTCCTTCGGGGCCGACGCCGTTGAAGACCATGCTATGTTCGACAAATGCGCCGATAAAGGGCTGGCGGATCCAGTTCAGGCCCAGGTAAATGGCGTAGACCAGCGATAAAAGGGCCAGCGCCTGGTAAGCCATGACGACAGCCTGGAGGCCGCGGCTCATCCATCGGGAGACAACCAGAGATTTTGGGGACTTGGTCATAGGGGAATTGATGCGCGCCTTGGGACAGGATGATTGTTAAGAATTGTACACTACAAAACAAGCGGGGAAGGTGGTCTTTTCATAACAAAGCAGTAAGGTTCGAATTTAGTTCAGTGGTCGGGTAGTCGGGTGGTCGGATAGTCAGATAGTTCGGTGGTTGAGCGATTTGGGTTAAAACACAACTCCGGCAGGGATTTGCCGGAGTCAAGTTGGGTGGGCGATTCTGTTTGGGTTAGGAACCCATCCAAAAATTCTTGGCGACTTTGCGCCTTTGCGTTGTGAGATGAAAATTTCGGGCAGGACCTAAATATCCAGGTTGCGCACGTCGCGGGCGTGGGTCTGGATGAACTTGCGCCGGGGCGGGACCGCGCCGCCCATCAGCATGTCGAAGGTGCGGTCGGCCTCGGCCGCGTCCTCGATGGTGACCAGCAGCAGGGTCCGGTTTTGCGGGTTCATGGTCGTCTCCCAGAGCTGGGCCGGGTTCATTTCACCCAAACCTTTATAGCGGTTGAGCGTGGCTTTTTCTCCGCCCAGTTCCTTGAGCACCCGGTCCTTGTCGCCTTCGGTGTAAGCATAGCGGACCTGGTTCTTATAGGCCACACGGTAGAGCGGCGGCTGGGCGATATAGAGGTGGCCTTCCTCGATCAGGGATTGCATGTAGCGGAAGAAAAAGGTCAGCAGCAGGGTGCGGATATGGCTGCCGTCCACATCGGCGTCGGTCATGATGATGACCCGCCCGTAGCGCAGGCCGCTCACGTCGAACGAATCGCCGATCCCGGTGCCGAGGGCCGAGATCAACGCCTTGACTTCGTTGTTGCCCAGGATTTTATCGAGGCGGGCGCGCTCGGTGTTGAGTATCTTGCCCCGCAGCGGCAGGATGGCCTGGAAGTGCCGGTCGCGGCCCTGTTTGGCCGAGCCGCCAGCCGAGTCGCCTTCCACAATATAGAGTTCGGTCTTTTCGGGGTCGCGCTCCGAGCAATCGGCCAGTTTGCCGGGCAGGGTCATGCTCTCCAGCGCCGATTTGCGGATGACCAGGTCACGCGCCTTGCGGGCCGCGTCCCGCGCCCTGGATGACGTGAGACATTTGGCAATAATGGCCTTGGCCGCCTGGGGGTTTTCTTCGAGGAAGGTGGTGAAGGCCTCCCCTACCACCTGGGTGACGTAGGTCTGCACCTCGGGATTCATCAACTTAACTTTTGTCTGCGACTCGAATTGCGGGTCGGGGTGCTTGACCGAGACGATGGCCGTCAGCCCCTCGCGGGTGTCGTCGCCGGTAAAGTTGGGGTCAGAATCCTTGAGCAGGCCGCTCTTGCGCGAATAGTCGTTGATGACCCTCGTCAGCGAAGAGCGCAGGCCGGTAAGGTGCGTGCCGCCGTCAATGGTGTTGATCGTGTTGGCGAACGAATAGACCGATTCGGTGTAGGCGTCGGTATATTGGATGGCCGCCTCGATGCCGATATTGTCAATTTCCTTTTCGACGAAAACCACCGGGTGCAGGTTTTCGCGGTTGCGGTTCAGGTAGCGGACGAAGGAGGTGATCCCGCCTTCGAAATAAAACGTCAACTGACGGTTGCTCCGCTCGTCCACAAAGTGGATGGTCACGCCCCGGGTCACAAAGGCCATCTCGCGGAAGCGCTGGGCCAACGTCTCGAAACGATAATCCAGGTTGTCCTTGAAAATCTCAGGGTCGAACTTGAACGTCACTGTTGTGCCGCTCTCGCCGTCTTTGGTTTTCCCGATCACCTTGACGGCTTCCTGCGGGTAGCCGCGCACGTAACGCTGGGCGTGGACCTGCCCGTCGCGGCGCACTTCCACCTCGCACCACTCCGACAGGGCGTTGACCGCCGAAACGCCGACGCCGTGCAGGCCGCCGGAAACCTTGTACCCACCGCCGCCGAATTTGCCGCCGGCGTGCAGGGTGGTCATAACGACCTCCAGGGCCGATTTTTTCATCTGCGGGTGGATGTCCACCGGGATGCCGCGCCCGTTGTCCACCACCGAAACGCTGCTGTCGGCGTGGATGGCGATCTCGATCCGGTCGCAGACCCCTGCCAGGGCCTCGTCAATGGCGTTATCCACCACCTCGTAGACGAGATGGTGCAGGGCCTTGATGTCGGTCCCGCCGACGTACATGCCGGGGCGGCGGCGGACGGCCTCAAGGCCTTCGAGTACCTGGATATCTTTTGCTTCGTAACTGGTTGCCACGGATTAACCTCCAAAAACGGCCAGGGCTGCTGGCCTTTGGCGGGATAAGCCCCGCGCTATGATCTCATTGAACTAGCTCCAGGCGGCGTCCCCGCCGCCGATGACGGCGGCTGGAGCAGCATGGAGGCTTAGGCTTAGATTTTCACCGAACTGGTTTGTTGGGTCTTAAGTCTTTCCAAAACGAGTTGCAGCCAGGCGGTCGTATCGTGATAATAAATGAAACTGGCCGCCAGCAGGGCAGTGGTCACGAAAGCGTGTCCAAAGATTCCCACCAGCGACATCCACGAGGCCTCATCCGGCACACTCCAGAGCAGGTTCAACCCCTGGCTCAGGACGAAGATGCTCATCACAAACAGGGTGGTCGTCGGCAGGGTGAAGCGCACCATGCGGATGCTGCTGCGGATCGATTCGAGCGCGGTCTCCTGGCGGGTAAAGATCCCGTGCGGCGAGAAAAAGACCGGCAAAACCAGCCACATCAGCAGGAACAGGCTGATCAACAAGACCAACTGGGTCAGGGCGGGACTGACCAGCATGATGACCGAGAGCATAATGAACAGCGGGATGCTGATCGCGAACAACAGGGCAATCCAGATGCCCGAGAGCAGCACCGTTTGGATCACATCCCGGATGATGGGCCTGCGTCCCGTTTGCGAAGGCAGGATGCCCGCAACCCAGGAGTAGTACAACCCGCCGCCGATCCAGCCCAGCAGGGTCAGGCCGATCAGCCAGGTGAACGCGGTTCCCGGTGAGATCAAGTCAATCACCAGCGAGCCGCCCATCGGGCTGAGGATGGGCATCCGCCCGGCCATCAGGCTCGAAATGCCCACCGGCAGCGTGCGCATGGCGCGAAACAGGTTGAAATGCGCAAACATATCGCTGAAAAATGCGATTTCGACGGCCAGCCTTTCCTGGCTGAACGCGCCCGTCGGCAAGAGTTCCGGTTGGCTCGAGAGCAGCAAATCCATCATTTCCGGCAGTTTCGCAAGCTGCGGAGCCGCCATTTTCTCGAGGCTCAAGCGCGGGCCTAACCAAAAATAGATGTCGAGCAGCACCGGCAGCAGGATGACCCAGACATGGCTGGCGATGGATTCGAAACCTGCCGTTAATGAGGCGATCAAACCGGGGGGTGGGGGGAGATTATCGTTCTGTAAGACTTCCATGTTTATTAACGAAGCAATTTTACCATACAGGCCTGCCCTTTACAGTACGCCCCGAAAACCTCCAAAACCCATCTTGGCAGTCATAGCTGCGGCGGGTACAATCATCCCATGAACCAGCAACGTTTCCTGCCGGATGCCGATCGTATCAGTGTATTGCTGGGGATGGTGCTGCTGGCTTTTGCCGTCACCCGCCTGTTACCGTCACAGCAATACACGCTGGAACTGCAACTCCCCAACGCCTACTTCGCCTGGACCATAGACCTGAATACCCTCGCCACCCTGCTGGCCGCCGCCCTTACCGCCACCGGCATGGATTGGCTGCTGCGCGGCCACGCCACCCTCGGCGGGCAGCCGACCTACACCCACTGGCTGCTCCCCACCCTGACCACTTTCATAGTCGGCACTTCCCTGTCGTTGCTCCCGGCAAACTCATTCTGGTGGGTGGGCTTTGGGGCGTCGGCGCTGGTGCTGCTGGTGGTCTTCCTGGCGGAATATGTGGTGGTCGAACCGGCGGATGAGCGCTATTCGACCGCGATGGTAGTCTTGAGCGCCATGTCATACGCCATTTACCTGATCCTGGTGGTGGCCTTGCGTTACGCGAATACACGCCTGTACGTGCTGATGCCGGTCATCTTCCTTTCTGCCGGGATGGTGGCGCTGCGGGTGCTGAACCTGCGCTTGAGCGCCCGCTGGGAGTTCGGCTGGGCGGTCGGGATCGCCCTGGTGGTGATGCAGCTTTCAGCAGCCTGGCATTATTGGCCGCTGACACCGGTCCAATATGGGCTGCTTTCGCTTGGAATACTATACGCGCTGACCAGCCTGTCTGGCAGCCTGGCCGAGGAGACCCCCACCTGGCGGGCCGCGGTCGAGCCGCTGGTGATGCTGGCCCTGGTCTGGGCGCTGGCCCTGTGGTTCGGATGATGCGCCCCGAAAAACTGGTCATCCCCCGCGCTGAATGGGATAAGATGTTGGCCTACGTTTCGGAGGAGACCCCGCTGGAGGCCTGCGGGTTTTTAGCCGGGACCAATGAGCAGGCGCAGGTGACGATCTTCGTCGCCAATGCGGCCCAAAGTCCGGTGCGCTTTCGGATGGAACCCCGGGAGCAGTGGCTGGCTTTCGTCCAGATGGAGGAGGCCGGGCTGGAGATGTTGTCCATTTTCCATTCCCATCCCAAAGGCCCGCCCGTCCCTTCGCCGACGGACGTGGCCGAGGCGGCCTACCCGGTCGTGAATATCATCTGGTCGCCGGGCAGCGAGGGCTGGCAGGCGCGCGGTTTCTGGATCGAAGCCGGGCAGGTCAGCGAGGTGCCCCTGGTAGTGGACGAGTAACTCTGCCACGTGAAATGTGTTTCCGTTAACACACCAATTTTGGAGAGAACAGAATGCAACTTTTGATCGCCGCCGGGGTGCTTTTGGCATCCTACTTGATCGGGTCAATCCCATTCGGGCTTATCGTCGTCAAAATAACCACCGGGAAAGATATCCGGTCCATCGAAAGCGGCCGCACCGGCGGAACGAACGCGATGCGCGCCGGCGGGTTTTGGGTCGGCTTTTCGACAGCCATCCTGGATATTCTCAAGGGAGCCGTTTCGGTCTGGCTGGTGCGCTGGGTCGGGGACGGCGCGTGGCCCTGGCTGGAGATATTGGCGCCGATCATGGCGATCTTGGGACACAACTATTCGGTCTTTTTGCCGATCTATGAAAACGGTCGGCTGGTCCGCTTTTCGGGAGGAGCGGGCGGCGCGCCCAGCCTGGGC
This sequence comes from Anaerolineales bacterium UBA5796, assembly GCA_002418215.1. Lineage (GTDB taxonomy): Bacteria > Chloroflexota > Anaerolineae > Anaerolineales > Villigracilaceae > UBA5796. The sequence continues at coordinate 16,676 of DIDQ01000056.1, read as the reverse complement.
GGGGCCTTTGGCCTCTGGTGGCCGTCAATCCTGATCATTTTCCCGCTAGGCTTTTTTATCTTCTTCGGCATCGGCTATGCCTCAGTGACGACCATGAGTGTGGCCTTCCTGGCGATCATCATTTTCACAATAAGGTTTTTTACCGCCGGTTCGCCCTGGCAGTACATTGTATTCGGGGTGGCGGCTGAACTGCTGTTGATGTGGTCGCTGCGCCCGAACATCAAGCGCCTGCTGGCTGGCACCGAGCGGATGCACGGCTGGCGCGCCAAGCACAAAGAGAAGCAGGAACAAAATTCAGGTGGATAAAAAAAGAGACCGCCAGTTTGGCGGTCTCTTTTTTTAATTTTCCTGGCATCTTTTCGATCAATCGGGCGCGGGGTGCGGCGCAGTCGAAGGACATTTTCAAAATACTCAGGCCTCTTCGTCCCCGAGTTTGTTTTGGGCATTATGCTGCAAGAGCGCGCGCAGGTTGTTCTCGTGCAGGGCTTTGGCCAGGCCTCCCAAATGCACCCGGCTTTTGCCGCAATCCTCGATGCTGACCTGTTCGAGATATTCCCGCGGCTCCTTGCGCCGGGCGGCGGTGCGCACGGCTTTGCGGATGGCGGAGAGGTAGTTCAGGTTTTCCTTGACTGCGGCGTCAATCTCGCCGCGCAGGATGATGTCGCCATGGCCCTGGATGATATTCTCCAGCCCCATGCGCCCGATCTTCTTGATCGAAGCCACCAGGTCATCAATGTCGCCATCCACGAGGTAGGGCAGGGGCATGAAGGCATCCCCGGCGAAGAGCACCCGGTCTTCCTCGACCAGGACGGAAATCCCGTCACCGCTGTGGCCGGCAGCCGGGGAGAGCACCAGGTTCTTCTTGCCGACTTTCAAGGTCATGGAGCCGTTTTCGAATGTCATGTGCGGCAGGACGATTTTGACCTGGCGCAGGGCCGCATTCTGTTTGCGGGCGGCTTCGAGGGAGGGGATGCCCTTTTCTTCCAGCAGTTGGCGGCCGCGGGCATGGGCAATGATGGTCGCGCCGGGAAAGAAACAGTTGCCCCAGGTGTGGTCGGCGTGGTAATGGGTGTTGATCACATACCGGACGGGGATGTCCAGCTCGCGCTCGATGAAGTCGCGCATGCTCAGGGTTTCATCGGGGAGGGCCAGGGTATCCACAACGACAGCCCAGTGCGGGCCGACGACGACGCCGGCTGTCACCTGGGCGTAGATTTCACTTTGGAACCAATAGACATTTTCTGAAACGCGTTCGCGGTGCATATATTTCCTTCTGGAAAAATTTATCCAAACATAGCACATTCGGCCCCCAAAAGTCAAGAAATGTTAAGGTTGGAAGCCTCTGCGACGCGGCAATTTGCGCTTTTACGCTTATCGAGCAATAAATCGTCACCCGTATTGCGAGATTCGTCTCGCAACTGGCTGTTTTGTCCCCAGGTCGAGAGGCGACATAAATGTCGCGTTACTTTCGTTCACCGCCCGTGATAAAATCGCCGGGATGAAAAAATGGCAGTTCTGGCTTGGCGTGGCGATCAGCGCCGTGTTTATTTGGCTGGCCCTGCGGGGCCTGCACCTGGCGGACTTTTGGGAGACAATCAAGGCCGCCGATTATATCTGGCTGCTGCCGGGCGTTGCGGTCTATTTCGTGGGGGTATGGGTCAGGGCCTGGCGCTGGCACTACCTGTTGGGGCCGGTCAAGAAAATCCCCACGAAGACGATGTTCCCGGTTACGACCATCGGTTACATGGGTAACAACATCTACCCGGCTCGGGCCGGGGAGGTGCTGCGGGCGGTGGTGCTCAAGCGCCGCGAAAGCGTCCCCGTTTCGGCTTCGCTGGCGACCATTATCGTCGAGCGCATCTTCGACGGGGTGGTGATGCTGGCCTTCGTCTTCGTCAACCTGCCGGAACTGGCCCGGCTGACTTCGGCTTCCGGTTTCGTCGGCAACATCCAGCAGGTGGCGCTGTGGGGCACGGGGGCATTCCTCGGGGCGCTGGGTGCTTTCCTGCTGGCGGCCATGTTCCCCCAGGTCACGGCCCGCCTCGGCCAGTGGGGCATTGACCGGTTGCTGCCGGAGCGGTTGCGCGAAAAGGTCAGCGGAATCATGCACAAATTCCTGGATGGGCTGGCCGCGCTGCGGTCCCCGTTCAACGTGCTGATGGTCTTCATCACCTCGGTGTTGATCTGGCTGCTGGAAACGGGGAAATACTGGTTCGTGATGCATGCCTTCGATTTCGATGTTACCTTTTTCGCCCTGATGCTGATGAACGGCATCGTCAACCTGGCTACCACCATCCCCTCCGCGCCAGGCTACATCGGCACCTTCGACGCGCCGGGGATCGCGGTGCTGGCTGCTTACGGGGTAGACCAGGCCACCGCCGCCGGGTACACGCTGGTACTGCACGTGGCTCTCTGGCTGCCGATCACCCTGCTGGGCGCGTATTACCTGGCCCGCGAGGGCATCAAATGGAGCGACTCGCTGCGCGTCGAGACGAAGCAGGTTTAATGTTTGCATTTTCCCCCCTGCCTGGGTTATAGTTAACCTGTTACAGGTAAACCAGAGGCATTCCCAACTGTCGCAACGATAAGGTGTGTCAATGACGCAAGCCGGAGTATCCCCAAAAAAGAAGATCAGGGTGCTCATCGCAGATGACGTCCATGAAACACGCCGCAGTACGCGCTTGATGATGTCCATGATCCCGGATATGGAAGTGGTCGCGATCGCCATGAACGGGGTCGAGGCCGTGCGCATGGCCAAGGAACACCAGCCAGACATCGTGGTGCTGGACATCAACATGCCGGAGATGGACGGCCTGACCGCCTTCGACCATATCGCCCAAACCCGCCCGGATACCGGTTGCATCATCATCTCCGCCGAAAAAGGATTCGGCTTGATGCGCTCCGCCATGTCTTTGGGGGTGCAGGAATACCTGTTCAAACCGTTCACACTCGAAGAAATGGAGCAGGCGGTGGACCGGGTCATCGTCCGCCTGGAGAAAAAACGTTTGGAAAGCAGACACACCGACCGGCTGCGCCAGCAGAGCGAATCCTACTTGAAACAACTGGCCGACGAATACGCCCGCAGCAAGCGCACCGACGACCGGGCTGTGGACGTGTTCGAGCAACTGGCAGCCAACCCGGCCTGCGACCTGCGCTGGCTGCGCACCCTGGCGATGCTCTACGTCATCCGCAAAGAGTGGGACAAACTCCAGCTCCTGGCTGCCAGGCTGGACGAGGGCGGCAAATAGATTACACAAAACGGAGTCCAAAACCTTTGCGAAGCACCCTGGCAGGGACCGATTTTGTCACCAAAGCCCGGAGACCCTTCGTCAAGCTCTGGACAACGCTTTGAACTCTGGAATAAATTTCAGGAGTTATTGAATGAAAATCGCAATCATCGGGGCAGGGTTCGGCGGGATGGCCGCCGCCTACGACCTCGCCAAAGCCGGGCATTTCGTCACCATCTACGAAGCGGCCGATTTCGTCGGCGGGCTGGCAAGCGGATTCCAGGAGCCGGGCTGGGACTGGTCGGTGGAGAAGTTCTACCACCACTGGTTCGCCAGCGATCGGCACATGCTCGGCCTGATCGAGGAACTCGGCTGGTCTGAAGATGTGATCTTCCCCCGCCCCTTCACCGTGCTGCTGCACAACAACAAATGGTATCCCTTCGACTCGATCCTGAAGGCGCTGACCTTCCCCGGCCTGGGTTGGGGATTGAACAAACTCCGCTTCGGGCTGGTGGGGCTGTACCTGCGCCTGTCGAACAACTGGAAGGCCCTCGAAAAATACACCGTCGAGGAGTGGATGCGCCGCTGGGCCGGGAGGACCGTCTACGAGAAGATGTGGCAGCCGCTGGTGATCGGGAAGTTTGGCCCATACTACAAGGACATCAACATGGCCTGGATGTGGGCCCGCCTCAAAGCCCGGACGACGCGCCTGGGCACGTTCAAAGGCGGATTCCAGGCTTTTGCCGACCGCTTTGCCGACCACCTGCGCGGGATGGGCGTCGAGATTCGCCTGGGGACGGGAGTCGCCTCCATTGACCGGGCGCAGGCCGAGGGTCCGCTGATGATCGAGGCGGATAGCGGCGTGGAGATGTATGACCAGGTCCTCGTCACGGCATCGCCCGGGCTGCTGGCCCGCCTGTGTCCCCAACTGCCCGAAACGTACCTCGAAGGGCTGCTCGGACTCAAATCCATGGGCGCGGTGGTGATGGTGACGGCCCTCGAACACCGCATCTCGGAGCGGGGCTACTACTGGTTCAACCTGCCCAAAGACGCCGGGTTCCCGATGCTGGCGCTGGTGGAGCACACCAACTTCGTTTCGCCGGAGCATTTCGGCGGCGACCACATCGTTTACGCTGGGGATTACCTCGAAGCCGGGCACGAATATTTCTCGTTGAGCGAGGCCGAATTGCTGGAACGTTTTGCCCCGGCCTTCAAGCGCATCAACCCCAAATTCGAGATGGACTGGGTGAAGAAGGTCTGGGTCTTCAAGACGGCTTACGCCCAGCCCGTGCCGCTGGTGGACCATTCGCGAAACATCCCCGACATCCAGACCCCGCTGGAGGGGCTGTTCTTCGCCTCGATGAGCCAGGTCTACCCCTGGGACCGGGGCACGAACTTCGCGGTCGAGATCGGGCGGCGGGCGGCCCGGCTAATGATGGAGTAAAAAATTCACCACAGAGAGCACGGAGAACACAGAGTTTTTTTATTTTCTCCGTGATACGGGAAGAACGTCCCGAAGGGTTGCCGTTAATCCCTGGAGTGTTCGAAACAAACCTTCGGGACGGTGTTTGCGTGTTATCACCGATAATTTATAAAAAGGTTTTCATGCACCCTGGTTTCATCAAACCCGACTACAACGCCGGCGGATTCGCCGGGCTGCCCGACCGCATCTGCCGCCTCGCCGCATCCGGCGAGTACGACGCGGTCATCTTCTTCCTCGTGGACGGGTTCGGCTGGCGCTTCTTCGAGAAGTTCCAGGACCACCCGTTCCTAGGCTCGCTCACCCGAAACGGCACGGTCGAGAAGCTGACCGCCCAGTTCCCGTCCACCACCACCGCCCACGTCACCACGATCCACACCGGGCTGGCGGTCGGCGAGAGCGGGCTGTACGAATGGTACATCTACGAGCCGCTGCTGGATGCCATCTACGCCCCGCTGCTCTTCTCCCTCTCCGGCACGCTGGAGCGTGACACGCTCAAATCCAGCGGGGTCAGCCCCAAAGCCCTGTACCCCACCCAGACCCTCTACCAACGGCTGAAAGGCTCCGGGGTCAGGTCGCACTTCTTCCAGAACAAAGCCTACACCCCCTCCACCTACTCCAACGTGGTCAACCGCGGCGGCGACCTCCAGCCCTACCGCACCCTGCCCGAAGCCCTGACCCACATCCGCCGCCTGCTCGCCGCCCAAAAACACCCGGCCTACATCGGCCTGTACTACGACACCCTGGACGGCATCAGCCATCCGCACGGCCCGGCCTCCGAGCAGATCGAGGCCGAAATCCTGGCCTTCCTGGCCGTCATGCAGGCGCTCTTCGCCCGCACCCTGGCCTCCAGCGGCAAGCGGGTCTGTTTCATGATGACCGCCGACCACGGCCAGGTGGACGTGAACCCCGACACGACCATCTACCTCAACCGGGACAAACGCTTCGCCGGGATCGAGGACTTCCTCGCCGTCAACCGGGCCGGGCAGCCGCTCATCCCGGCCGGATCGGCGCGGGACCTGTTCCTGCATCTCCGCCCCGACAGGTTGGACGAAGCCCAGGCCTTCCTCGCCGCCCGCCTCGACGGGGTCGCCGACGTGGTCAAGTCCGCCGACCTGATCGAGGGCGGCTGGTTTGGCCCGAAAGTCTCGAAGAAATTCCGTGAGCGGGTCGGGAACCTGGTAGTCCTGCCCTACGAGGGACAGTCGGTCTGGTGGTACGAAAAAGACCGCTTCGAGATGAAATTCCGCGGCCACCACGGGGGACTGACCCCGCAGGAGATCGAGATCCCCCTGGTCACGCTGGAATTGGGATAAGGAACGGAAACCGGCTTCCGGGTCAGCCCGATACGGCCGGCTCCAGCAAACGCTCAAGGAGGAAAATCCGGGTCATGTCCAAATTCCAGAAGGGAGTCGTGTGCCCCAAAGATAGTGCAGGCCCGGCGAGGAGGAGATTCGATCACCAGGCGGGAGGAAAAACGAAAACGGCCAGGAGAGAGACTCTCATGGCCGTTCTGGTTCTTGCGCTTTTTCTGGTTACATCGTTTAGGCAGTTTACAACATCTCGTTTTTTCTTTTTGGTTTTTTCCCAGCAGAGCGAACTACTAACAGTGTAAGCAAAAAAGCAATACAATCAAACACAATCAGAACAATATCTGTAGGTGTAAACGTTGATTTTAGCAAACCAAGTATCAATGTGATAAATTCTAACCCTAAAAAGATGCCGCTACTAGAAATGATGCTTGTCAACATCGAAAAAGAATACCAATCCTCTTGGATAACAGTTTCCCAGCCAGTTTCCTTGAACTGCCTCTCTATATTTTCTTTAATGTAAGTTGATATTCGTCTTGGTACCGCTACATTGTGTGCCCATATTCCTGTCAAGAAGCATCCAATTATAGGAAACACAAAGAGAACGTACGAAGGTGCTGTGGACGGTAAACCAATTGTAAGAATCGTGCCCGCAATAATAAGCGTGAGTGAAATAATTTGATAACGAATCTCACTTCGTTTTATGATTTCAGCCCGGAGAGCATTGTATTCTGCTATAACGAATTGGTTCTTTACATCGTTGGGTAGAAGCGTAGAATTTTCCATGCTCATCTTCCCTTTCATTTGTTTGGGTGTACACCTACCAGCTTTCATTGCCTACTAGGTTTGGAGATTTTCGATTTCACATATAGTAAATATATTTGGGATTCGGTGTTTCTTCTTCGGGAAACTCTTTTAATATTTCGCCTACCACACGAGCAAACTGTAATGTAATTGGAAATGCGCCATCCACATTGGCTGTGTTCCAGTTCATTTTTGTCAGTACAAAAAGCTCATGTAACAACTGATTTTTTGATGTGTCGCCATAGTGATCAACAATCCGTAGCGGGGCTGGCACATGCCCGTGCGGATATTTTTTGAGTTCAGGAACATAACCAGTTGTATAAAGAAAATAATTGTTTCCAATGTTCATTAGCGTTCCCCGGAGTGGAGGATATTCTCCAGACCTGAATAAACGGAAATTTCCTGATGTGCCCACTGTAACTAAATCGTATTCAGGTATTTCAGCAAGGAGAGCTTTCCTGAATCCATCACGTTCGTCAGGCTCAAAACGTGAAGATTTATAAATTACCACTCGACGAGGCTTTTGTTTACATTCTATTTGATAGCGGTGCAAAACTTCCGTTACAAGTTGGTTTGCCAAAATTCGGGTTAGATGTGGTGATTTACCAATTTCATCATCCCATTTAAATTTTTGCCCACGCAAGACCAGCCCATCTCCATGTTCGTTAAATGCTTGAGCAATACTAGCCCTCATATAACTTGGTTCACCAAATGGATGAAAAAAACTTATTCCAACAAAACAAGTCGCTGGTTCTAAGCCTGTTGGCCCCCAAGGAAGTCCACCTACTTTGAAATACATCCCCGTGATGATATTCCATGCACGAGTCGCTAAATCCTGCATGTCTCTTTCATCGCTTGAGTACTCAGTGGTTGAATCTCGAATGATTTGAGTGGGTTTGTTGTATTTCATTAAGCGTGCTTTTAACGCCCGTCTGAAATTTCTCTTAACTCGCCCCTTACCTGATATGGGGTCGAAGGTATTTACAACCCTAATGTCGTTGTAAACACTTTCGGTCAAGACTATGAAAATATAATCAAGTGGATGGTCTTGTTCACAAAGTATGCTAACCTTTTCTTCGATAAGGTCTAAAGTAGCGGCAAACCGAGAATCTAACGCTTCGTTTCTTCCAATAAGTTCTTTCTCGGAAGATGTTATTTTTTGTACCAACGAATCTGATAATATAATTTCAAATCCAAAACCCTGTTCATTTGAAATACCAGGAAATGACTGTGAACCATTTTCTATATCAACTGCAAGAATGCCTTTGGAGCATTCTGACAAAAACCGCTTAACCTTTTCAATTGCGTCTGGCTCCCCAACAAAGCCAATATGCACTTGATTTTTATGTCTTGAAGTATTCAGGGACTTTGGACCATAAAGCGGAATACCAATTTTAGGGTTGGTGTGAGTTTGACCATCACCAAAAGATAATTTCGGTTCTTCAAGCCATTGAAGCGTCATTTCAGGTTTGTGCAGAAAAGGTTTCTTTTGGAAATGGTTAGTCATCTTCGTATTCGCCTAAAAATAAATCACTATAGAAATCATCTTCAGCGCTTTCTAACAACTGAATTTCAGCATAACTAAAAAGGTCTTCAGGATGCTTTTGCGAAATGAAATCCTTTTCGTCATTGGGAATGCCCACCCATTGAATTCCTTCTTTCAACAACGTGTTTTCTATAACAATCGATTGCTTTCCAAACGACAAGTACAAACGCGGCTTGGCGTTGGTTAAAAACTCACGCCACAATTGAATTTCTTGTAAATACTCCCAGTTGTACATCCTTGATTTTATTTTAGTGATTTTGCTTCCTATTGAAGAATGTGTATAAGACTCGTAACCGTCTTTGGTCAAGTGACGTTCTGGACGAATCGTAAAAACCCACTGACGTTGTTCTATTTGTTGAAACGATAAGTTTGCAGCAAGATGTATCCAATATGATTTTGGTAAACCCGTCGCTTTTGTGACTGGATTATGAACAAGGGCTTTAGATGTGTTTTTACCTGCCAAACTTTTGTATGTAAACTTCCGTTCTACGGTTATTTTGTCAGGCAAAAAATAATGTCTAAAATGCTCCGCGTCGTAAGCGACTCCGCGTTTTTTCAAATAACTGGTTAGAGATCTATTTAGTAGTGCAATATATAGTCTGTGAGAATCAGGGTTTTCCCATAAATCAGTCGCTTTTGATACATCAATCGTAGTTTTGTCGCATGCCCCACGAAACGGATTGTTGGGTTCTCGCAAATCAAAAAAGGTGTGAAGGCGTTTGTCTCTTAACTCGAATGCGTAAAGCACATCTTTATGTTCTTGGGTATTCAGTATATCGAACAATTCAAGAATATTGTTCTTCCTATATGGTGTTTCTGCTGAAAAAACAAAGCGGGGCAAATGAGAAATAGGCAAAAAGGATGCATACAAAAATTCACTTTTCGGCTCTTGTTCGGTCAGATTTTCTTTTGGTCGAGTAAAGCGTGCTTCATGCAATCGCTTCATTTCTCGAAGTACTTGTACGTTATATTGATATTCAAATTTGTCAACTATTGTGTGGTGAGTTGGACAAAAGAGGATGAGATTAGATGCTTTATTCCTTTCAGATATTGGAAGGTTTGGGTCAGAACGGGGACCATCATCTTTGTAGGCTATGATATGTGCCATCTCTGCTAATAGCTTATCTTCATCCCCTTCATTAGCAATAATAGGTGTTTGACATGACGGGAAAGCACACAAATTTCCCGATTTTGCAAAAAGGATTTTCATTTCTGGTACAGGAATTTTGATTCTGCTTGACATCTGTTTCCTAAAATATGCTGTCAAACGCGCCACCCATCCACGCGCTGAATTGATTCCCGCAACATAACAACTTATAGTTTGTAGTTATCAACAGTACCGTAAAAATCATGCAACCATCAACCTGATCTGCAAAACCGCCATCACTGAAAACCATTATAGCCCCCACACATGAAAAGTCAAGAACCAGCAAACGGCCATCGCCCCGCCTGTTGTATCCCCGGCATTTCATCATCGCGTCGCGCGTCCCGTGCGGGCACACGACCAAAACCAGATATATCAGGATTGGAATCCAGATATATCTGGTTGTAAATCCTGATATATCTCGATCAACATCGTGATATATCAGGATTGTAAAGGAGATATATCTCGATTCTCTTCCAGACAGTTCACGATTCGGCCAGGCCGGGCCTCGACGCCCATCAAACATAATGCAACGAAATGTCTTGATGTTTTGGCAAAAACTTCTTCATCTTTTCCCAAAAACATGCTCATCTTTTGGTCAAAAGACACGTGTCTTTTGACCAAAAGATACGTGTCTTTTCCCAAAAAGATACGTGTCTTTTTGTTAAAACATACGTGTCTTTTTGCCAAAACATCTTTATCTTTTAACGAAAACTTCTTGATGTTTTCCGCAAAACTTCCGGACATTTTTCGGCTCTCCCGTTTTTGACGGGA
>DIDQ01000056.1:0-6303 GCA_002418215.1 Anaerolineales bacterium UBA5796 | reverse complement strand
TTTGTGTCCGTAGTGTCCTTCGTATTCAGGCTCTTTCCCATTCGTTACGGGAGAGCCCATTTTTCCAAAAACTTCCGGTCGTTTTCCTCGAAACTTCCGGAAGTTTTTCAAGCGGGAACGATTTCGGCTGACAGTGCAACCCGTCAGCTGCCATCCCTTATCAGGTACAACTGCTTATTCTTCCTTTGTGCGCCGATCTTTTCGCCCAACAGTGGGCGGATATCAACGACTGCGCCATGATGGATAAACACGTTATAGAATTTCTCGAAATCATTACCCCAATAGATCATCGCGCAGGCCATTGGCGCCCCCTTCCCGCCATTCTGCCCTCTTTCCAGGAATTTTAGCCTTGTGTCGTACAAAAAACAAATGGCAGTCGCCCGTGTAAAAACACTTTTTTTCCAGTGGTCGGTATTTACGGCGACCGGGACAAGGGCGATCACCTCAGAATCGTACATTTCGTGCGCTTCGGCGCAACGGGCCAACCAGTGTTTTATGGATGTGCCCCGCTCTCGATCCAATCCGTAGGGCGGATTGACGTAAATGGTCGGAAAGTTCCAGGATGATTTTAGGCCATCACGTTCGGGTAATCTGTACTCTACGACAGCATCCACAATGGAATATTCGCTTGAACACGGGTCCAAAGCAATGTTGCCGTCAAAAACATTTTTGACTGCTTCAACATATTTGGGAGGTGTTCCCCAATCTTTATTGGGTGAATTAATACTTCTTCCTGCTGTCATTTCAATATCTCTTTCCAGTTTTTGCTCTGTAAAATTTTGATCTCTTTTCTCAACTTGTTTAGAGTTCCGCTTGAAGGCGGCGCAATTACATTGAACCATGTTTCGATCCGGTTCGCGTTCGCAGAAAAATAGTCAAGTAATTGTAAGTGCGCGGCAATATTCATCTGAACTTTCGTGAACTGGTTTTTCTTCTTGTCGAGGGCATAACTCGCGAGGAAGGCATTCCTGATCTCTTGATATTCCGGTGGAGGGTTGAAGATCACTTCGTCAATGAATTCTGTGATCCCCTCATCGGTCAAGAAGATGAGCCAATCGTACGATTGGGCAAGCACTTTTAATTCTTTGTTGTGGTCCTCTGCTGTGAACCAATTTCCATGATTACTAACGACCCCCACCGTCAAAACGAAATTACGCAAGAGGAGAGGATCGTCCGAGTTGATAACTTCATCAAGCAATTCGTGATAGGGTGCTGAATGCGATACTATGCCGTCACGATAGATGATCCCATACATCTCCCCATTCTCCAATCTAACCTTTTGCAAGGATGACACAGCTCTGGCAACGTATGCCCCTTGCTTCGCCTTTTCAATAGTCTGCGGTCCCTTCTTCGTTCCTTCTTCCACCCCTACCCTTTTGCATTCGAAAATAGCAAAAGGAATCACACCCTGCTCTGCCACCGATATGACAAATCTCTCATCACTCTTTTCTCGTATTGACGCAACCAAATAAGCCTCGCTATTAGCGGCGATAGTACAGGCATTCCTCAATATGCCACCCTGCGATAATAAGCTGTTACTCAGAATTTTGAAATCAGCACTACCCCTCTGCGAATCAAGCACCCTCAACAACTTGTTCGATGTTAGTGATTTACCATCGTTCGCGATATTGATAATGTGCTCTGAGTATATTGGATGCAAGGAATACTCAACATTATGGGTAATTCCAGGATTCCCGAACTCAGGAATTTTCTTTTCAATCGAAACTGAATTATTCAATCCCCAAGATTCGAGAAGATAAAACGTTATGATTTCTACGATCGTGCCCAAAGCTCTCCCCGCAGCTTTCTTTGAATCTTTTGCATAACCGAAAACATTATCAGTTAGAGCTTTTTGGAGTTGATCAACAGATTCATAGGGCATGATTTATTCCTCACCGACAGCAATTAACTGATCCTTGTTCGTCTTGGACACCATTCAAACTCTTGGCATCCCGTAAAGCATTTTAGCACACCCGTTTGAAAAACCAAAAGCAAAGTGGAGGCCCGGTTACAGGATGCTCTCTCCTCAGCCTTCCGCCAAAAAGTACTGTCGTTTTCGTCAAACCCACTCGTCCTTTTCGTCCTGTTACGAAAGGTTTGGATAAAACAGCGACTTCCGAAGCCTTAGTACAGCATTGTAGAAATACATTCCGATTTCCATCCGCGAATTTACGCTAATCTGTTCGAAAATTAGCGAGAATTCGCGAAGACTTGTCCTGAGATTGACGAAGGATTAGCGGATGAATCGCCAGAAAAACTCGGGCCAAAATTATGAAACGCTGTACTAAGTCGCTTCGGAAGTCTGGCCGGTCAGCGCCGTGCGGCGCTCTCTTATTTGACCAACAGGACGTACATCACCCCGTCCGGCTGGGGGATGATGGAGACGGACACGATGCTTACATCTTTCATGAACATCAACAGGGTTGCGCCCGATGCACCTTGCCCGCTGGTGAACAGTCCCCACCCCAATTTTGCCAACTCGGTCTCATAGAACGATTGGATTTCCTCGGCGGTAGCCTTGATCGTAAAGGAATAGCCTGTGCTGTCGCCCTCGCCTGCGATGGCATTCGGCATCACGGGAATGCCCTCCCACTCAGTTGACGGCTCTCCCGACGGCATGGGCAGATCAGGGGCAGACGGGGTTTCGGTCGGCGGGACGGGCGTTTGGGTCGGCTCCTGGGTCGGTGTCCCCGTGGGTTCGGGCGTATGGGTCAGGGTCGGCGCGCTCGTCGCGGTCGGGACAGGCGTCGCCGTCGCTTGCGGCGCAAAGGCATTGCAGGATGCCAGCGTCGCGGCCAGAACAGAAAGCAGGATTGTCTTGCCAATGGTTTTCATGTTACTCCTCAATATATCCAAAAGGTTGGTTACAGATCAATTTTTCATCCTTCATGCTGCCTTTTCGCGAGGCAATCTACTCAAAGGCTTCTTGCTGTAACACGCGCAGGAAGATCTCTACAATATGTGGATCGAGTTGGGTCCCGGCATTCCGTTTCAACTCTTCGATGGCGTCTTGAGGAGAACGCGCCGACTTGTAGACGCGCTCGTCCCTGATCGCGCTGTAGGCATCCACCACAGTGAGAATGCGCGCTCCCAGGGGGATTGCTTTTCCCGCCAGACCCTCCGGGTAGCCCTTGCCGTCAAAACGTTCGTGGTGGTGATGCACTATTTTCGCCGCGCCCGCGAGACGCGGGATCGGCGCAAGAATACGCGCCCCGATCTCAGGGTGCTGGCGCATGATGGCCCATTCCTCCGCATCGAGCTTGATCTGTTTTCTCAAGATCGCGTCCGGGATGCCGATTTTGCCAATGTCGTGCAGGATGGCGCCGTAGTGCAGGTCTTCCAATTCCTGCGGATCCAGCCCGAGTTCCTGCCCGATCGCAAGCACCATTGTCGCCAGCCGCTGCGCATGATTCGCGGTATAAGTATCCCTGGCATCCACTGCATTTGCAAGGGCATAGACGGTCTGTAAATAGGCTTCTTCAAGTTCAGCGAAAAGCTCTGCGCGGCGAAGAGCGCTCGCGACCTGATCGCCGATACTGCGGGCCAGGCGGACCTTCTCCGGGGTGATCGGCTCACGCTCCTCGCTTCGAGTCTCGCTGAGCATCAAAAGGCCGAGGACTCGCTTACCGACGCGCAACGGTATCAGGCAGACCGTCTGCGCGCCTCCCCAAAATAACATCCCGGATTCCTTGCCGGTCAGGTTTGGATCCCCGAAGCGGAAAATGATCGGCTCATTCCTTTGCGCCACCCGAAAACAAGTGGGCAAATCCTCGATCCTTTCCCGTTGCCCAAGCAGATTCAACTCACGGTCGGGTAAACGCGCCGGATAGGCGCATTCGATCACACAATATCCGTTTTCTGCCAGACCGACGCGGGCGAATGTGACATGCACCGCCTCCACGGCGTACCGGACAGTGAGATTCAAAATAGTGTCGGTATCGTAACCGGCTTCCGCGAGGGAGCGGGAAAGATTGTACAAGGCGCTGAGTTCAGTGATGTCACGGCCGGTGGATACGAAATGGGTGATATTGCCTTGGGCATCCTTGATGGGCGTGATGGTTTTCAACTCATAATACAATCGCCCGTCCTTTTTCCGGTTTATGAGTTGGGAGTGGAATACTTTCCCATCCAGGATCGTGTCCCAAAGGTTTGTGTAGAACTCCTGAGGATGCTGGCCGGATTTCAGGATGCGAGGGGTTTGCCCAATGACCTCCTCCTTTGCATACCCTGTAACCTCCTCGAAGGCATGGTTTACGTATTCGATTGCCCCATTCCGGTCACAAATGTATACATTGTCAGCCGTTTGTTCCACCACGCCGGAAAGTTTTTTGGTTTCAGTAAACAAGCGCGCATTTTCAATGGCTACGGCAACCTGGTCGGCTATCGTATGCGCCAGGTGTATCTCGGCAGAGGCCAGTTCGCGCTGTTCGTTCGAAGTATACAGTTCGATGATGCCGATCGTGCGGCTGCCGATGTGCAATGGAAGCATCAGCAGCATCATCCGTCCATAATGGCGCAACAAGGCCACTTCGAGAGGATCTGTTCCAGGGTCGTTTGCGCGAACAATGAGGGATTCACCGGTATCAATAACCCGCGCAGTCGCCGGGTAATCAGACAGCGCATAAGAAGCGCCCACTTCGGCATCGTTGGACGGATGTCCATCGGTGGTATACACAGTTAACGTGCAGACCGACCTGTTGACCGGATCGTATTCCGATATCGCGCACTGCTCCATTTGTAAAGCGCTGGTCAGAGAGTGGGTCACATAAGCAAGCACTTCCTCGATCTCCAGGCTGGATGACAGTGTTTGGGCGATATTCAACAAGGCGGCTAATTGAGCTTCATGCTGGCGGCTTTTTTCATACAGGCGCGCATTCATGATCGGACCCGCTGCCTGAGAGGCGAGCATTCGGACCAGGTCCAACTCCTTGGGCGTAAACCTGCGCGTCCGGGCGCTATCCCAGATCTCGGCCTGACCGATCACATCCCCAGCCAGGACGATTGGAACCAGTAAAGCCGATTGGATGCCGTATTCTTCCAATTGTCCTTTTTCCGCACTGGATAGATCCGGGTCATCTGCTTGCAAAGCTGTCACGCGATGCTCTGTAATTGCGCGCCTTGTTGCCGGAAAATCCCTCAAAGCATAATCGCGGCTCAAATCCGATTTGCGTTCTCTCGAAGATGCCTTTTCACCCCAATACTCGGCCAGGACTGTCAAAGTCTCGCAGCTTGGATCAACCTGCATGATGTAGCCGCTCGTGGCGGCAAGAGCCTCGGTTAGATGGCGGGCCAATTCCCGGAGCACGATCTGCGGCTCCAGGCTTGAACTCAGGTCTTTTGTGGCCGCATATAAAGTTCCGAGTTCAGCAACGGTTGTTTCCAGTTGAAGGGTTGACCGGCGCAATATCCCACTGGCTTCCCATGTGATCCACCCAATAAAAGCGAGCAGGAACGCGCGCGACAAAACCACTGCCAGGGACAGCGGTCCCGGCGATATGGGGATCAGCATAATGTAGAAGATGGGGGCCGCGCCCAAGATCAAGAAACCTTGCAGCCTCCCGAGCAAAAGCGGGTATATGGATACCAATACAAAATACCATAAGAGAAAGAAACTGCCCGCACCGCCGGTAGTGGACATCAACATCCATCCAACTATCAGAATAGATAAGGCGCGGATATTCACAAGAGAAGCGGCCTGCCGCACAAACAAGCTCAAGGCTCCCACCAGCGCGATCATCCCCACCGCAAACCAATGCCTGGGCTGTGCTTTCAGGATGGTCAGAATTACGACTCCGTGCGCGCTAACAGCAATCAGAACCAAAGGCTCCAGACGGGTAAATTGCGTTTGCGCTGCACCGGTCTTTTGAAACTTGAACATACGATACCCTATGAAGTGAACCAATTCGCCCAATAAGCGACTTTCCTGGATGATAACCCCCTTCTGATCTAACCATTACGCTGAAAGGAAAGAAATATCCGGCCGTTGCTCGAAACAGGGCGCAGAAATTTTCCTCCGCTTTCCAGTATACAGTACGCCCATATACAGTTCAAGGTCTGGGTGGGACCGGGGTGTGTAATAAATTTTCGGAAACTTCCTGCTCTAAAGCCCCCAAACATGCCGTTCTTGACGCTTTTCGGGCCTTTTTGTATTTGACCTCTTGCAAAAGTCCGATTTTGCCACGGAGTCACGGAGTCACAGAGTTTTTTCTTCTTTTTCTCCGCGTCTCCGTGTCTCAGTGGCTAAAAAGGTTTGCATCACGTTTGCCCTATAACTAATGCAAGACATCTATTGGTCAGTAAAAG
>DIDQ01000164.1 GCA_002418215.1 Anaerolineales bacterium UBA5796 | reverse complement strand
TTTTCCTCACCAGCACTTGCGTGTGGTGCAAGTGTCGTTTCCTTCGTGTTCCTTTGTGTTTCAAAAGGTTTTTCCCGTCAAAAACGGGAGAGCCTTAAATTATTAGCCGCCAAAATTGGATCAAGAGCCTTCGGATTTCAGCCGGAAGGTTTTCCGATGAACGGGGGAATGGCCCAGGCGATGGATCGCCGCCCGGTGAGTCTCAGTCCCATAGCCTTTGTGCCGCGCCAGCCCGTAACCGGGATATTGCCCGTCCAGGCCGCGCATGAACGCGTCCCGCCGGACTTTTGCCAGCACCGAGGCGGCCGCGATGCTCAGGCAGCGGCAATCGCCTTTGAGGATGGATAACTGCGGGATGGGGACGCCCGGCAGCTCCAGACGGTAATCTGTCAGCAGGTAAGCGGGCGCGGGACCCAAAGCCTGGATTGCCCTTTCGGCGGCCTGGCGCGTGGCTGAGACGATCCCCAGCGCGTCGATCTCTTCGGCGGAGGCCTGTCCCACGGCCCAGGCCAGCGCAACCGACTGGATGGCCGCAGCCCGGCGCTCACGCTCGGGCGGAGTCATCTGCTTGGAGTCGCGCACCCCGGCCAAAGTCCGGGAGAGGTCCGGGTGATCCGGCGGCAGGATGACCGCGCCCACGAAAACGGGACCCGCCAGGGCGCCGCGTCCGGCTTCGTCCATCCCCGCCACGTGAAAAAATCCCCTCTGCCACAGGTCGAGTTCGTAATCCAGGTTGGGGAGGTCAGTCTTTTTTGGCATACAACCCGCGCAGGGCGTTGCGATGGATCAGGAGGATGTCCCGCAGCATGACCAGCGCGTCCTTGACAGCCCTGAGCTTGGTCTCGGCGTCGAAATACCAGTGGATCGGGATTTCGGCGATCCGGTAGCCGCGTTTGCGGGCGATGTAGAGCAGCTCGATGTCGAACGACCAGCCGGGGATGGTCTGGCGCTCGAAGATGTCTTCGGCCACTTCGTCCCGGAAGCACTTGAAGCCGCACTGGGTATCGTTCAGGCCCGGCAGGATCAACAGGCGGATGGCGAGGTTGATCAACCGCCCGCCCAGGTGACGGTACTGCGGCTCGTTGTGACGCACCGCGCCGGGGGCCTCGCGCGAAGCGATGGCAATGTCGAGGCTTTCGCCGGGCGCGGGGATGAATTTGGGCAGTTCGGTGACCGGCATGGACAGGTCGGCGTCGCACATGAAGCGGTATTGTCCCCGGGCTTCCAGCATCCCCCGCCGGACGGCCTGTCCCTTGCCGCGGGCCATTTCCTGCAACACGCGCAGGCCGGAGTGCTGTTCGGCGTAGCCCAGGGCGATTTCGTATGTTTCGTCGCTGCTGCCGTTTTCGACGACCAGCACTTCGCAGGCGTAATCCTGTTCCCTCAAAAAAGCGAACACCTGCTCCAGGGTGCCGGGCAGGCGTCGGGCTTCGTTATGCGCCGGTATGATGATGGATAGGAATGGGGAGGTCAAGGCAGCGGGATCTGGTTGGTGAGGAAAAGATAGACCACAAAACCTGCGATCAGGCACAACCAGAAAGCGCCCGTGCAGCCCAAGGCGATGGCCTGCTTGCCGCTCATCCCCAGGAAGGTGCGTTTCTTTTTCTGCGGCGCAGGCGAAATTTCGGGGGCGGCGTCGAAATAGGGCATACTGGTATCGGACCCGGCTTCAAGTTCCGGACTGGAAGCTGCCGGGATCTCCTGCCGTCCAAACCCCTGGGCAGTGGGGTCGAATTCCGGGGGTCGCTTTCCGGCAGGAGCCTTTGGAGCGGGAGCAGGCGGTTTCGCAGCCGGCGCAGGTTCGACAGGCTGCTCATCGGTCTTTTGCCGAGGGGCCTGGATGCGCTCGGCCAGGTCCAGGATCGCGGCTGTGCTCATCACGGGCTGGGCCTGCTTAAGGGATGCGGCAAAGCGGTCTATGGCGTCGCTCAACACCACCCGCACGATCGGGCGGATGCTGTCCACGTGCAGGCCGGGATCTGCCCCGATCAGCACCGCTTCGATGGGCCTGGTCTCATGTCCCTGCCGTTTGAGATAGACTTCCAGGGCGCGTCCCAGGCGGGCCGTCCGCACGAGCAGGTTGATGCTGGCCGGTTTGAATACTTCCCCTTCCATGGTCCCCCAGTCTTCGTTTTTGGCCTGGTAGACCCCGCGCAAGTGGGTCACATTGAGCACGTAAACCCCTGGCGGCCCAAGCAGGATGAGCGGGATCATAATGTCGGAATTCGGCAGGGTTATGTTGCGCGCCAGCATATACTTGTTGTCGAACTGCTTTTCCAGCCGCGAAACGACAATTTTCTGGGCGTCCAACTGCTGGAACCACGACGGTCCATACTTGAGCAGGGACTGGAGGCGGTCGAGCAGGTTGATCTGGCCTTTTTCGGACAGGTAAGGGGTTTTATCAATCAATCGCATGGGAAACCAACTCTCTGGTTCGCAAATACCCGGTGTGACAAGCGCCGCAACAGGTTAGAAGAGCGGCGTATTCTCGAGCATATCCCGCCCCGATTGCCCGGCGGTGGTGATGAATTCCTTATCATGGAAAGCCAGCCGCTCGACGGGTTTGCCCAATTCGAATGTGCCGGCCCAGTATTCCTTGCGCTGCCCGGTGAAAAAATTTTTACCTTGTTTGAGCTTCTCCAGTAATTTTGCCCGGTCGAGCAAGACCCGATCAGAGTAGGCCGCGCCGCGCCGCTCGTAAGCCCGTACCAGGGCAATCCGCCCGTCTTTATCGTAACGGACTGCTTCGATCACACCGTCAATTTTGGAACGCGCCATGTTGATTCCTCCACGAAAAGACTTTGGCTTATTTTAACACAACCGCCGCAGGCTGGATTTATTGCCATTCAACCGAAACCTTCTGCACAACATTCAACACAAAGCCACAAAGACGCAAAGCCGCAAAACATTTTTAGAAAACCCTTGAAAACGCCCTTTTCAAAACTTTGTGCCTCTGCGGCTTGGCGTTAAAGAATTTTTGGGCGGACGGTGAAATCCCCTTAATAGGGGAAACCGCCGGCCTGAAAGCCAGCGGTTTATCGAGTCGGGGTGGGCGGACTTGAACCGCCGGCCCCCGCGTCCCAAACGCGGTGCGCTGCCAACTGCGCTACACCCCGAGAGCGACGTGAGTATAATGCGAAGGATGTCCAAACGTCAAGCCGCGACCCTGCTCCTTTTCCTGCTCCCCGCCCTCGCCCTGGGACCGGCGGCCTGCCAGCCATTAAACACGCCTGCCCCTGTTCTGAGGGGTTCCCCGCCCGCGCCCGAAGCCACGTTCACCTCCCTGCCGCCGCTGCCCACCTTCACGCCCGTCCCCGCCACGCCGACGGCCTCAGCCTGCGCCGACGAGGCCGGGGAAATCGTCCGGGCCGAACTCGAAGCGCAGATGCTCACCTGGCCGCTGCGACTCAACCTCTACCTGCCGCCCTGCTACCGCCAGGATGCGGCCGTCCGCTACCCGGTGCTCTACCTGCTCCACGGACAGAATGCCAGCGAAGACCAGTGGCTCGACTTGGGCGTTGCCGAAACCGCCGACCGGCTGATCGCGAGCGGCGCGGTCCCGCCGTTCATCATCGTCATGCCTTATGACAAATCCTTCAAGCAGCCCACCGAAGACCGCTTCGGCGAGGCTTTGACGGACATCGTCGTCCCGTATGTGGACGCGGCTTACCGGACGCAGGCCGACCGGTCCGGGCGGGCGCTGGGGGGATTATCGCGCGGCGGGGCCTGGGCCATCCACCTCGGCCTGACCCGGCCGGAGTTGTTCGAGTCCATCGGCGCCCACGCCCCGGCCATCTTCGTCACGGATACCAACAAGGTCGAACGCTGGCTGGCTGCCATCCCGCCCGACTTGCGCCTGCGCCTTTTCCTCGACATCGGCGACAACGACACCGGCGCGTCCGAGGCGCTGAGGCTCGAATCCCGGCTGGCGCGCTACGGCGTGGAGCACGAGTGGCATTTTTACCTGGGCGCGCACACCGAGGCCTACTGGCAGGCGCACGTCGAGGAGTACCTGCGCTGGTATGCCGAGCTGTGGATGGTGGAAGGTGAAAAGTAGTTCGACCTATACACACCCGGCAATTGCCCTTTATAATCCTCCTGAAATGAGTAACGCGACATTTATGTCGCCTTCTGGGTTGCGACTTGAATGTCGCGTTACAGAAGTTTCGCGATTGGAACAGGTTTTGTAGAGCAACATTTATCAGAGAGAGGTTCAATGAAAATTTTCATTACCGGCGGGGCGGGTTATATCGGATCGGCCACCGCCGCCGCCCTGCTCGAAGCCGGGCACGAGGTGACGGTCTACGATTCGCTCATCACCGGCCACCGCCAGGCCGTGCCGGAAGGGGCAAAGTTCTTCGAAGCCGACCTGAACGACAGTCACATGCTTGCCGAGGCGCTCACCAGCCAGAATTTCGAGGCAGTGATGCACTTCGCGGCCTTCATCGAAGCGGGCGAGAGCATGAAAGACCCCGGGCGCTTCATGCGCAACAACCTGATCAACTCGCTGCACTTGATCGAAGCCGCCGTCCAGACCGGCATCCGCCGGTTCGTGCTTTCCTCGACCGCCGCAGTCTACCAATCCAGCGACGAGCCGCTCACGGAAGAGTCCCCCCTCGGCCCGACCAATACTTACGGCTTTACCAAACTCGCCATCGAACAGGCCCTCGACTGGTACCGCCAGGTCCACGGGCTGCGCTACGCCGCCCTGCGCTACTTCAACGCCTGCGGCGCCCTGCCCGGACGCGGCGAGGCCCACCAGCCCGAATCGCACCTGATCCCGCGTGTGCTGGGCGTGGCCCTGGGCAAGATGGAATCCATCAACATCAACGGCGCCGACTATCCCACCCCCGACGGGACCTGCATCCGGGATTACATCCACATCGCCGACCTGGTTTCGGCCCACCTGCTGGCCCTGGAGGCCCTCGGCGAACGCGACCGGCTGGTCTACAACATCGGGAACGGGAACGGGTACTCCGTCCGGGAGGTGATCGAAACGGCCCGGCGCGTGACCGGTTGCCCGATACCGATTGTGGAGTTCCCGCGCCGCCCCGGCGACCCGGCCCGCCTGGTGGCCTCGTCGGATAAGATCCGCCGCGAGCTGGGCTGGCAGCCCCGGCATCCCGACCTGGGCGACATCCTGCAATCAGCCTGGGACTGGCACAGGTCCCATCCGAACGGGTACGAGTCATGACCTTTATCATCGTCCTGGTCGGCTGGATTTTCTCGCTCAGCCTGCACGAGTTTTCGCACGCCCTGGTCGCCTATTTGGGCGGCGACACGACCGTGCGCGACAAAGGCTACCTGACCTTCAACCCGCTGAAATACACCCACCCGGTCTATTCGCTGTTGCTGCCGCTGCTGTTTTTGGTCCTGGGCGGGATCGGCCTACCCGGCGGGGCGGTCTACATCGAGACCTGGCGGCTGCGCAGCCGGCGTTGGGTTAGCGCCGTATCGCTGGCGGGACCCCTCTCGAACCTGGTCCTGGCGATCATCCTGGGGATTGTGCTGACTGTTTTACCCGTCAGCCCGGACGGGATCTGGCCGGGGCTGGCCTTCCTGGCCCTTTTGCAGGTGACCGCGGTCGTGCTGAACCTGCTGCCCGTCCCGCCCTTCGACGGGTTCGGCGCGCTCGAACCCTATCTCCCGCTCGACCTCCGCCAACGGCTGGCCGAGACGCGCGGCATGTTGGTCTGGATCGTTTTTGCGGTCCTGTGGTATGTGCCCGCCGTCAGCAACGTTTTTTGGAATTCCGTCTTTTCGCTGGCCGGTTTCATGGGCGTCCCGTTGCAACTGGCCGGGCTGGGCTACAACCTGTTCCAGTTCTGGCGCTGAAAAGGTTCGACGTATTTTCTCAAAAAGAAGGGGAAAGTGGGGTGTTGCGGACGGGTGCAGCCCGTCCGCAACACCCCACACCCCGATTTATTGAAATGATTCGTTTCAACCGGCAAGGAGAGCAACTGCCAATTTGCAGGCAGTTGCTCTTTTTCGTTTTCTTATCGGAGCGCAAAGTCTCCCGACTTTGCGCTCCATTTGTTAGCCTTTTCAAATCGGATAATTTGGGGTAAAATTATATTGTAATAATTTTCACAATAGAGTTTTATTCTGGCATGGAGGCAAACATGGATAAACTTCCCCACATCGTCATCATCGGGGCCGGGTTCGGCGGGATGGAGACCGCCCGCCGGTTGTCGAAGGCCCCGGTGCGCGTCACCCTGATTGACCGGCACAACTACCACCTCTTCCAGCCGCTGCTATACCAGGTTGCCATCGCCGGCCTGTCGCCGGAACAGATCGCTTACCCGATCCGGTCCATTTTCCGCCGCCAGCGCAATTTCACCTTCCTGATGGACGAAGTGACCGGGATCGAGCCGGAGTCCCGTTGCGTGACCACCCGCCACGAGCGCATCGAATACGATTACCTGGTCCTTTCGGCGGGCGGGCAGACCAATTTCTACGGCATCCGTTCGGTCGAGGAGCACGCTTTACAGGTGAAGAATATCGTCTCGGCGGTGGCGACCCGCAACCACCTGCTGCGCATGTTCGAGCAGGCCAGCCGCGAACCCGACCCGGCCCTGCGGCGCAAACTTTTGACTTTCGTCATCGTCGGCGGCGGGCCGACCGGGGTCGAAACTGCCGGGGCTCTGGCAGAGTTGATCCGCCTGGTGCTGACCAAGGATTTCCCAACCCTGAACCTGGACGAAACCCGGGTCTTGCTGCTGGAGGCCAACGGCGAGATCATGCGGGCTTTCCCCGAATCCCTGCGGAAGGCGACGCGGGACTCGCTTCACCGGAAGCACGTCGAGGTCCGGTTTGGGGCGGTGGTGGAGGATTACGACGGGCAGATTGTCCGGCTGAAGAGCGGCGAAAGCATCCCCACCCTGACCCTGATCTGGGCTGCCGGGATGCGCGCCACGAGCCTGGCGGACCACCTGGGAACAAAACAGGACGGCCTGGGCCGGGTCCACGTCGAGCCGACCCTGCAAGCGCCGGGGCATCCCGAAATTTACGTGATCGGCGACGGGGCTTTCGTGGATGACGAAGAAGGGCCGCTGCCGATGCTGGCAACGGTCGCCATCCAGCAGGCGCGGGCGGCGGCGAATAACATCCGGCGGGCATTGAAGGGATTGGAGGCCCAGCCGTTCAAGTACAGGGACCCCGGTCTGCTGGCGACGATCGGGCGCAACGAGGCAGTGGCCCACATCTGGGGCCTGTCGTTCCACGGGTTCCTGGCCTGGGTGATCTGGCTGGGGCTGCACATCGTCCGTATCATCGGCTTCCGCAACCGGCTGGTGGTGCTGATCAACTGGGCCTGGGAGTATTTCTTCTACGACCGGGCAGTGCGCCTGATCACGTCTGATTAGTCAGAAATTCACCTGGGAAGAACGTCCCGAAGGTTGCCGTAAGGTTACTGGATTATTCGAAACAAACCTTCGGGACGGTTTTTGCGCGTTATCCCCGGTGAAACCGTCTCACGCAGTGTAACGCAGCAGGTTCCGGTAGTAGACCCAGGCCGCGTCGAAGATGACGAAAATGGCAAGGATAAGCCAGCCGGCGGTCGGGGCGTCGTCGAGGAACAGGCTGAGCAGGAGGCCCAGGCAGGCCGCCGAAGCCCAGACGATCTTGAGGTTGAGCATCCCCCGGTAGACCGCCACGCCTGCGTCCCGCCCGAGGTAGGATTCGATCCCGATGCCGAGCAGGGCCGCGCCGACCAGCCGGGCCGCCAGCGGGTCAATCACCGTCCAGCCCAGGTAAGGCAGGACCAGGTCCGGCACAGCCAGGAGCGGCAGCCCGAAGATCACGTCCACGGCAAAATGGACGATGAACCAGGTCCGCAGGCTGTCGGGGACGGCCGGTTTGTGTTTGGGTTTGCGCATGGGAACTCCTTTCATCCTTGATACGACCAGTTCCAAAACCAGTAGGCCATGCCCTTCCATTGGCCCCATTGCTCGAAGTGGGATTCGACCTCCGCCGGGGTGACGGGTTGTCCGTCGTGCCATTCGTGCGAGACCATCTTCGCCGCCCACGAATCGATCGGGATGAAGTCCGGGCGGCCGAGGATCATCAACAGGTTGGCGGCCGCGTAGGCGCCAATGCCCTTGATCTTCAGCAGTTCCTTGCGCAGTTCCAGGGTGGGCAGGTCGGAGGTCTTGAAGGCTTCGAGGTCCAGTTCGCCGGAGGCGGCGCGCCGGGCCAGTTCGATCAAATAAGGGGAGCGGTAGCCGAGGCGCGTCTCATTGCGGAGTTGCTCTTCGCTGGCACCGGCGAGGCGTTCGGGGGTGGGAAAGGCCCGGCGGTTACTGTCGTTTGGAAGCGGGTCGCCGAACTGGTTGACCAGGTTGAGGGTCATCCGTTTGGTGGCGGCCCACAGGGTGTTGGTCGTCAGGATCGTGCGGACGACGTCCTCGAAGAAGGTCGGCGAGCGCAGGACGCGGCCATAGGCGTTCGGCTCGACGTGGGCCAGCTTGGGTTCGTGACGGGTGGCGGCGTAGAAATCGGAGAAATCCCGCTGGAGGCCGAACATCCAGTCCACCCGGTCGGAAGCCTCGGCCTGCTCGGCCCTGGTCAGCGCGGCGGTCTCGACCTGGATCCCATCCGTGGCGGGGGTGAGACGCAGTTCGACGACCTTGCCGGTGGACAGGCGCAGGACGTAGGTCAGCAGGCTGGCGGCTTCGTCGTAGTGGAAGGGCGTCACCTGGTACCATCCATGCGAGCGGACGGCGTTGTGGAAGTTGAAGGGCTGGCGGGCAGGGAGGGTGAAAGTGGTCATGCTGATATTGTAGCAAAAATAAACTCAAGGGATGAAAATTTCGCAAAACCCGGCCCCGATCTCGCAGGTGCCGACCGGCTCGTCTTGCCACAGGAGGACGAATTGGGTGCTGCCGGCCTGTTTCGTCCAGAAGATGTATTCGCTGTCTTCGGTGAGGCTGCGCGTGACCAGGTAGATGTTGTGACAGACCGGCGGGTTGATGTAATTACTGGGGTTGCCCTGGATTTCGATCCGCATACAGCGCCCGCTGTGCAGGTTGGGGTAGAACTCGCCCCAGTACCAGCCGATGAACTCGTTGAGCGGCTCCCCGTCTTCGTCCAGGCGTTGGAAGGAAAAGGCTGAGATCGAGCGGTTGGCGTCGGAGGCGTTGTAGAGATAGAAGCCGTACTCGTCGTAATAGAGCCAGATGCGCTTGAGGTTGACGAATTCGGGGGTGGTCGTGGGGGTGGGCAGGTCGGCCTGGGTGGGGGTCGAAGTGGGCGGCAGGGTAGCCGTATCGGTGGCGGTTGGGGATGGGGTAAAAGTCGGCGTAGGGGAGGGGGTGCTGGTCGGGGATAGCGTCAGGGTCGGCGAGGGGGTGAAAGTGCCCAGCACGAGACTGGTGACGGTTAAGGCGGGGGCGCGGGTGGAGGTTGCGGCGGGAGGTGGGATGACAAACGGTGTCACGCCCACGGGTGGGACGGTCGCCGTGGGGGCCTGGGTGGAGGCGAGGGTGGGGGTAACGGTCGAGAGGCTTAGTCCGCCCGGGAACAGGACATCCCGGAAGAAATATCCGCCAATAGCGAGAGCCGCAAAAAAGAAGAGGTAGACCGGCCAGCGGGATTTTCGGGACGGTTTGGGCGGGGTCTGGACCTTGCGGGTGGTGGGGCGGGCCTTGCCGCTGACCACCTGGGCGGGCGGGGGCGGCAGCGGCGCGACGCGGCGCTGGGTGATCTCGCTCTTGCCGAGCGCCCTGGAGAGGGCGTTCATCAGGGATGCGCCGCTCTGGTAACGGTCGGCGGGAGATTTGCTGAGCGCCTTGAGCAGGACGGCTTCGGTCTCCTGGTTGAGTTGGGGATTGAGACGGCTGGGCAGCGGCGGGGGCTGGGTGATGTGCTGGAGGGCGACGCTGGCGGGAGAAATGTCGTCGAAGGGGACGACGCCAGTCAGCATTTCGTACAGGACGACGCCCAGCGAGTACAGGTCTGATTCGGGCACGGCGTCGGTGGAGCGGCGGACCTGTTCGGGGGAAATGTAATGCGGCGTGCCGAAGACTTCGCCGGAGGAGCCTTGCTGCATGTCGAGCGCCAGGCCGAAATCGCCGAGCACAATGCGCCCGCCTTTGGACATGAAGACGTTGGAGGGTTTGACATCCCGGTGGATGATGCCGTGCTTGTGGGCGTAGTCGAGGGCGCTGGCCAGGCTGCGCCCGATGCGCAGGATTTCATCCACCGGCATCATCTCGCCCCGGGTCGAATAGGAGGCCATCACGCTGGCCAGGTCCGGGCCGTCAATGTATTCCATCACGTAGTAGTACAGGCCGTCCTGGTCGTCGGCGTAGTAGATCTGGATGATGTTCTCGTGCCGCCAACGGGCGACGGCCCGGGCTTCCTTGACGAACCGCTCGGCATAAACCGGTTTGCTGCGGTAGCGAGCGTCAATGACCTTGATGGCGACCGGGCGCTGGAGTTTGACATCCTGCCCGATGTAGACCTGGGCCATGCCGCCGCGCCCAAGCAAGCCTTCGATGACGAAGTTGGAGAGCCGGCTGCCGATGAGGGGATCGTTTGTCATGTTTCAATCTGTGTTGGAGTGCGGGCTAGGAGTGCGGATAAGGAGTGGAGACTTAAGTCTGCACTCCGAAAATAACTACATTTTCTTCCTCATCACCACCGTCGGGGCGGCCTGGGCCAGGCCGGTCTCGCGGCTGGCGACCGTGATGCGCTGCAAATCGTGGATGAAGGTATTGAAGCCCTCGGCATAAGAATCCAGGTAATCCTGGGCAAGGAGGCGGGCCAGGTCGCGGCGTCCGATGGCGTGCAGCCCGGCCACGTGCGGGCGGAAGTCCCGCAGGCTGATGCGCATCACGCCGTCGGCGTCCGTGATGATGCCCCAAACCAGTTGCTTCTGCTCGTTGTCGTCCTTGGCGGTCACGAAGCGTTTGAGGGTGCTGCTCGGCACCACCGCGCCCACGTTCGAGAAGACCTCCTGTCCTTTGAGCATGTTGTTGAGCAGTTCGAACCGCGCCGGGAGCTTGTCGAGCAGGCGCTGGAAGGCAGGCGGCAGGTGGGCCAGCAACTTGATGGCTCCCACGCTGGCGCTCTCGCCCTGGATGGCGATTTCTTTGAGCTTATCGAAGATGGTCCCCAGCCCGGCCAGGGCAGCCAGGTAGGCGCGTTGGGCCGCGTCGAAAGCCTGGTGCCGGGCGGATCGTTCTCCACTCGCGCTTTCATACGCTTCGAGCGCGTGGACCGCCCTCCGGTGCAGGTTCAGCAGGTCGAGTTCGACCAGGGGCACTTCCATGCTGAGCGGGTAGAGCCGGTCGCGCGGCGAGTGGCGGCTGGCGTCCATAGGGACCAGCATGGACGGGTTCTGACGGCGGGATTTCTCGATGGCGGCGGCGATCTCGACCGCCAGGGCATGGGTCGCCTTGTCGGCGGCCAGCAGTTGGAGTTCCTCGGCCAGTTTCGGGGAGGGCTGGTAACGGGCAGCGTGCATGGCCCGGTACAGCACCAGCAGGTCGTTGACGGTCAGGTTGAGGGCCTGGCTGCGCTGCATGAACAGGCGGCGCAGGTTGGCGCAGGCTTTCAGGTTGATTTTGTCGGTCTCGGCCCCGGATTCAGGCGTCACCTGCGGGGCGCGGCGGATCAGTTCCCGGTCGGCGTCGGTGAAGTCGAACTTCAGCGGAGCGAATAGTTTTTGCCCGGCAGGCTCCGGGTCAGGCAGGGTGTTCAGGTAGACCGCCCACGAGAGGGCCTCGTTGGTCAGGATCTCGGCCAGGGCCGCGCCCAGGATGCCGTCGAAGAAGATATGCGACTGGTCGAAGACGAAGGTATTGGCAGTCTCGAAGATCGTCAGGGCATGGTCGCCCACGCCGCGTTCGGCCTGGCGCAGTTCGGTCAGGGGCAGGTCGGAGGGGCGGCGGTCGGTGTTGATCAGGATCGGCGCAAAGCGCAACTGTTCCAGTCCTTCGTGCAGCGGACGGCTGAGTTTGCGCCGCAGGGAAGCCATATCCGCCCGGCGGAGGCGGGCCAGTTCGGCCAGCTTGACTTTCGACAGGCCGGGCTGGGCCAGCAGGGCCGCCATCTGCGAGCGGACGATCTCGGCGTCGAGGGGTTTGTCGGTCCCCGGGGCGTAGACCGGCAGCAGGTAATATTCCCCGCGCAAGACCAGCCCGATCCGGGCCTGGTCGAAGTTGTAGGGGACGCGGGTCTCGCCGTACTGTCCCGGTTCGAGATAAGCCAAAATCGTCATCTGGCGCTGGTAGGTGGGCCGGTCCCGTTCGGCGGCCTGGAATTGCCCGGCCCACTCGGCCCGCAGGTTGGCGGGCAGGTCGCGCATCGCCTCTTGCAGGAAGTGGTCGAACTTGATCTGGCGGTAACCGGGATAATCGTGACTGGCGGCCTCGGCCCCGCGCCGGTAGGGACGCTGGATCTCCCACTCGCGGTATAAGCCCGCGTACTGGCTGGCATCCGGCAGGTGGGCGGTCAGGCTTCGCAGCAGGGAGGTCGAAACCCGCTCGCGCCATTCGACTTCGAGCAGGGCGTCGTACTGGTGGATGCAGGAGATGGCCGCCATCACCCAGGCGGTCCAGCGGTCTACTTCGTTCAACTGGATGCCGTGCTGCTGGAGCAGGCTGTCGAAGCCATGCGTCTCGGTGGCGTGACGGGCGGTGTCCTCGCGCAGGGCGTAGTCCACGTAGAATTGCCAGACGCCCTCCGGGAAAGCGGAATCGGGGTCCTTGCCCGCCAGCTTGAGCAAATTCTGGTAGCCCCAGATGACGGCCGCGGGTCCGGCAAAGACCGTGCTGAACGTGACCTGGTCGAGGATCTGTTCGACGCCGCTGAACAGGGCATTGACGTGCTGCTGGAGAGTCTGGGGTGGGATGCGCTGGCCGGGCAGTCGAGCCAATCCGCTCAAGATGATGCCGGGCACGTTCCCCGCCGGGACGATCTTCGAGACCAGGTCAACGACCGCCTCGATCTCCGGCAGAGACAGGCGCGACAACCCGCGCAACGACTCAGACCGGGCGACCGTGGTCAGGTCGCGGGCGGTCAGGGTGGTGGCCTTCTGGAGGAGGGTCGTGTCGGTCATCGAATCGGGTGATCGTAAAGGCACCGGGGCGGAATGTTGCAAGACAATTATACAACCCAATTCCTGCGAGGCTGCTCCCGGCAGCGCAGTCCACCTTACCGACCCCTGGTCATTCTTGCCGGATTTTATATATTATGTATAATGTACAAAGATATGAAAGACGGAAGGCCCCCAGGATGTTAGACTCACTCGAAAGCGTCCAGCGCAAACCGCTGAAGGAAGAGATTTTCGACATTTTGCATAACCGCATTATCGCCGGGAAGGCCGCGCCCGGCGAATGGCTGCGCCAGGAGGACATCTCCTCCCAACTGGGCGTCAGCCAGACCCCGGTCCGCGAGGCGCTGGACCTGCTGGTCTCGGCCGGGTTGGCGGAACGCGTCCCCTATCGCGGGGTACGCGTCCTGCAGCTCACTGCGGATGAGATCGCCGACGCCTATGCCATGCGCCTGCTGCTGGAAAGCGCCGCGGCCCAAACCGCCGCGGCCAACCGCACGGAGGAGCAACTGGAGGCCCTGCGCGCCATCCTCGAAAAGACCCGCCCGCTGGTGGCCTTGAGCGACATGTCCATGCAGCGACAGTTGAACCGCGAGTTCCACCAGATGCTGGTCACGGCCGGCGGCAGCCCGCTGCTTGCGCGGCTGTACGCCATGGTCGCCAACCAGTTCCCGGACTGGATGCTCTACGAATATATGTTCCGCCACCCGGAGCTGCTCGAAGCCAGTCTGGCCCAGGAATACCAGGAGCACCTCGCCATCGTCGAGACGATTGCGTCCGGGCAGGGCGAATTGGCGGCGCAGCATACCCGCGAGCACATCCGCAACCTGGGGCGGGAGCTGGTCGCCTTCCTGGATGTCCCGGAAGGACTCTTGCGCGAGCGGGAAGCCCAGCTTGGTCCGGCATTTGGATAAAACTGCCCCATCAAACCCAAAACCACAACCCGATAAAAGGAGAAGAATATGTCTGCTGAATTGTTCGAAAAAATGGCCCGGAGCGTCCTCGACGGCGACTCGGACGAGGCCGAGGCTCTCGCCAAACAAGCCGTCGAAATGGGACTCGACCCGCTGGAGTGCATCACCAGCGGCTACGTGGTCGGCGTCAACGAGGTCGGTGAGAACTTCGCCTGCGGACAGGCCTTCCTGCCCGAGCTGGTCATGGCCGGTGAGGCGATGAAGGCCGCGGTCGCCATCCTGGAACCGGAGATGGCCAAACGCGGGACCGCCCGTCAGATGTACGGCAAAGTGGTGCTGGCGACCGTCGAAGGCGACATCCACGAGATCGGCAAAACCCTGGTCGGGACCCTGCTGTCTGCCTCCGGTTTCGAGGTGATTGACCTGGGCGTGGACGTGCCCACCACCAGGATCATCGAGAAGGCCCGCGAAGTAAACGCCGACATCGTGGCCCTGTCTGCGCTGCTGACGACCACGATGGTCAAGCAGGGCGAGGTGATCGAAGCCCTGGAGGACGTGGGCCTGCGCGGCAAGGTCAAGGTGATGGTCGGCGGCGCGCCCGTGACCCGCGAATGGGTCGCCCGGATCGGCGCCGACGGCTACAGCGAGGATGCCATCGGGGCGGTCAAGGTGGCGAAAGAATTGATGGGGAAGGCGTAAGCAACACGAAACACGCTATACGCAACACGCAACACGAAATGCAAACGTGTAGCGTGAAGCGCACATTATTGGAGAACCCATGACCAAAGCCATCAAATCCATCACCAACCCGAAACTGAAACTCAAAATCCTGACCCAGCAGGAAGTGAAACGTCTGCACGACGCGACCCTGCACATCATCGAGAACGTCGGCGTGCGTTTCCCGTCACAGCGGGCGCTGGATATCTGGGCCGCCCACGGCGCAAACGTGGACCGGGAGAGCATGATCGTGCGGGCCAAAGCGGAACTGATCGAGGCGGCGCTGAAAAAAGCCCCGCCGGTCTACCCGCTGGCGGCGCGAGACCCGGGGCAGGACCTGTTCCTCGACGGGAATCACGTCTACGTCGGCACCGACGGCTGCGGCGTGGAGATCATTGACATCCACACCGGCCAGCGGCGGATTTCGTCACTCAAGGATGTGGGCGAGATCGCCCGCGTGGCCGACGCCACCGAAGAAGTGGCCTTCCACTGGGTGGCGCTTTCGGCCCAGGACAAACCCGCCGAAACGCGCGGCCTGCACGAGGTCCGGGCGATCTGGGAGAATTCGACCAAGCACGTCCAGACCGAATCCATCTACAACGAACGCGAGGCCCGGGCCGCGGTCGAAATGGCCGCATTACTCGTCGGCGGCGTGGACAAACTGCGCGAGCGCCCGGTCCTGTCGCTGATGCAGTGTTCCGCGCCCCCGCTGGGCCACGACGGCGGCAGCCTGGACGCGGCCCTGGTCGCGGCCGAATACGGCCTGCCGACCGGGTTCATGACCATGTCGGCCTGCATGACCACCGGCCCGGCAACCCTGGCCGGGACGCTGGCGGTCGGCAACGCCGAGGTGATCGCCGCCACCGCCCTGCTGCAACTGGCCTATCCCGGCGCGCCGGTCTTCTACGCCGCAGCCCAGACCGCCTCCGACCCGCGCTCCGGGGCCTACACCGGCGGCGGCCCGGAGGATTTCCTGTTCGGCGCGGCGACGAATGTTTTATCCGACTTTTACAACATCCCGCTCTCGATGGGATCGTTCGCCACCGGCGCGAAGGAACCCAACTGGCAGGCGGGCATCGAGAACAGCCTGTCCACCTTCATGGCCAGCATCGTCATGTCCGACATGCTGCTTGGCGTCGGATTCCTGCACGGCAGCCGCATCTGGTCTTATGCCGAGATGATGATGGACGCCGAGATATTCTCGATCATCCACAAAGTGATGCAGGGCATCGTGGTGGACGACGAGACCCTGGCGCTGGAAGCCATCGCGGCGGTCGGGCCGGGCGGCAATTTCCTGACCCAGAAACATACCCGCCGCCACATGCGCGACCTGTTCCTGCCGCAGTTCATGGACCGGCGTCCGTACAACGAGTGGGAGGCGCGCAGTGACAATGCCCGGGATTGGGCGCTGGACAAGGCCCGCAAGGTTTTGGCAGAACACCAGCCCGACCCGCTCGACCCGCAGGTTTCGGCTGAGATGGCGAAGATCATCGCCTCGTTGGAGAAGTGAGAATGTAAAAACGTAAACAGGTAGACAGGTAAACAAGTGACCAATGTCTACCTGTGTACTTGTCCACTTGTTTACCTGCGCACTTGTCACCTGATCGGATACCCACCCATGCAACCTAAACTCGAACTGCTTACCCAAGACATGATCGCCCGCATCCTGGACGAGGCTTTCCAGTTGATGCTCAAGCCGGGGATCAAGGTCCAATCGGCGGAGGCGCGGCAATTGCTGGCCGAGGCCGGGGCGCGAATAGACGAGGCGAACGAAATCGCCTTCATCCCCGAAAAGGTCGTCCGCACGGCGCTCGAAACCGTCCCGGCGGCATTCCACCTGTACGACCGCCACGGCAATCCCAAAGTCACCTATGGCGGCGACGCGGTCCAGTTCGACCCCGGCTCGTCGGGCGTCCACGTGCTCGACCCGGAAACGCTGGAACACAGGCCGTCTTACACCGCCGATCTGGTCAGGCTGGTCAAGGTGGCCGAGATGCTGCCGCAGTACGCCGCCCAGTCCACGGCGGTGGTGTGCAACGAAGTGCCCAAGCCTATCGGCGACCTGTACCGGCTGTATGTCGTGCTGATGTTCTCCGAGAAGCCCATCGTGACCGGCTCGTTCTCGATCCAGACCCTGCCGGCCATGTTCGACATGCTGGCGTTATTCGCGGGTGGAAGAGACGCCCTGGCCGAAAAGCCGCAAGCCGTTTTCGACGTGTGTCCTTCGCCGCCGCTGATTTGGAGCGACTTCGGGGCGCAAAACCTGATCGAGCTGGCCCGGGCGGGCGTCCCGGCAGAGATGGTCTCGATGCCGCTGGCGGGCGCGGCCGCCCCGGTCACGCTGCTGGGATCAGTCGTCCAGCACGCGGCCGAGAGCCTGAGCGGGATCGCCATCCACCAACTGGCGCAGCCGGGATCGCCCATCGTCTGGGGCGGGGCGCCAGCCATCTTCGACATGCGCCGCGGCACCACGCCGATGGGCGCGGTCGAAACCGCCATGATAGATGCCGCCTACGCCCAGGTCGGCAAGTCGCTGGGGCTGCCGACCCACACCTACCTCGGCGCGACCGACTCGAAGATCGTGGACGCCCAGGCCGGGCTGGAGAGCGGCGTCTCGGCCGTCCTCGGCGCGCTGGCAGGGATCAACATGATCTCAGGGGCGGGGATGCTCGACTTCCTGGCCTGCCACAGCCCGGAAAAGTTGGTGGTGGACGCCGAGGCGATAGGCATGGCCCATCGCCTGGTAGCCGGCCTCGAGGTCCGCACCGAGACGCTGGCGACAATGCTCTTCGAGGGGATCAACTTCAAGGGCGATTTCCTCAAGCAGCGCGCCACCCGTCAACTGTTCCCGCTCGAGCAGTATTTACCCTCCCCGGTCATTGACCGCGACTCGATCCGCGGCTGGCAGGCTGCCGGTTCGCCGGACACCTTCGCTCGCGCCAAAGCCCTTACGAGACAGTTGCTGGACGAGTACCGGCGTCCGCAAATCGCGCTCGACCGGGAAGCCGAGTTGTCAGCGATGGTCGAAGGCCTGGCCCGCGAAGCCGGCATGGAACGCCTCCCGAATTTGGACTGAAATTCGTTTTCCTGCAAGGCCGGGAAAGATTTCGATTAAAGCGAGGAGGCCGCGTCTTGCAGACGCGGCCTCCTTGATATTAGCCCAAATCCCCGCCTTACACCACAATATTCACCAGTTTCCCCCGTACCACGATCACCTTTTTTGGCGGCTTGCCCTCCATGTATTTCTGTGCGCCCTCGGTCGCCAGCGCAGCGGATTTGACGTCTTCCTCGCGGGTGTCGGCGGGGACGACCACCCGGTCGCGCAGCTTGCCGTTGACCTGCACCGGGATGGTGATCTCGTCTTCGCGGGCAGCTTCCTCGTCCACTTTGGGCCAGGGCTGCTGGTGGATGGAATACGGCTTGCCCAGGTGCTTCACCCACAGTTCCTCGGTGATATGCGGGCAGACCGGGGCCATCATCCGCAGGTAGATGCCCAGAGCCTCGGCCCACTCGTCCGACCCGGCGGCTCCAGCTTCACGAGCCTTGTACATCTCGTTCAGCAGTTCCATCAGCGCCGAGACGATGGTGTTGAACTCGAACGCCTCGAAGTCCCGCGTCACCTTCTTCAACGTCTGGTGGACTTTGCGCCGCAGCGTCCGCTTCACTTCGTCCAACGCAATGTCCGTTTTGATCCGTGAATCCGTGACAGAGTCCGTTGTAAACAGCGTCCACACCCGGCGCACCCAGCGCACCGATCCCTCGATGCCTTGCGAGTTCCACGGGCCGCCCATGTCCCAGCGGGCGAAGAACATCAGGTAGGCCCGCACCGTGTCCGCACCGTAGCGCTCGACCAGTTCGTCCGGGGCGATCACGTTGCCGCGGCTCTTCGACATCTTCTCGTGGTCCTCGCCCAGCACCATGCCCTGGTTGCGCAGTTGCAGCATCGGCTCGTGGCCCTCGGTCACGCCCATGTCCCGCAGCGCCTTGTGGAAGAAGCGGGTGTAGATCAGGTGCATGGTGGCGTGTTCGATGCCGCCGGTGTAGGTGTCCACCGGCATCCAGTAGTTGTACTCGGCCTCGTCGAACGGGCCGTCGTGGTAATCGGGACTCAGGTAACGCAGGTGATACCACGACGAGCACATGAAGGTGTCCACCGTGTCGGTTTCCCGCGTGGCGGGTTCGCCGCAGACCGGGCAGGCGGTGTTCTTCCAGGTCGGGTGCAGTTTCAGCGGGCTTTCGCCGGTCGGCTTCCACTCCACGTCGTCGGGCAGCAGCACGGGCAACTGGTCTTCCGGCGCCGGGTTCCAGCCGTGTTGTTCGCAGTAGATCATCGGGATCGGCGCGCCCCAGTAACGCTGGCGCGAGATCAGCCAGTCCCGCAGGCGGTAGTTGACCGCTTCCTTGCCGACGCCGCGCGATTCGATCCAGTCAATGGCTGCGGCGATGGACGGGTTCTTGCGTCCCTTTTCATCGTTAACGGATGTCCCGTTTAACGGGCCGGAGTTGACCATCACGCCGGGACCGATGTAAGCGGCCTCGGCGACGGCCTTTTCCGCATCGTCCTGACCCGTAGGCCGGATGACCGGGACGATGGGCATCTCAAACTTCCGGGCGAAGGCGTAGTCGCGCTCGTCGTGGGCCGGGACGGCCATGATCGCCCCCGTGCCGTAAGACATCAGCACGTAGTCGGCGATCCAGATCGGGATCTTCGCTCCGTTGACCGGGTTGATGGCGTAGCCGCCGGTGAAGACGCCGGTCTTTTCCTTGTCGGTGGCTTCGCGCTCGAT
Source organism: Anaerolineales bacterium UBA5796 (assembly GCA_002418215.1). Taxonomy (GTDB): domain Bacteria; phylum Chloroflexota; class Anaerolineae; order Anaerolineales; family Villigracilaceae; genus UBA5796. Next base: position 14,349 of record DIDQ01000164.1, on the reverse strand, counting down.
GTCCGTCTGGCGCGCCGCCTGCTCCTTGTAGGCCTCGACTTCGGCCTTTTTAGCGGGAGCAGTCACCAGGTCCACGAGAGGGTGCTCAGGGGAGAAGACCATGAAGGTCGCGCCCCAGAGCGTGTCCGGGCGGGTGGTGAAGATTTCGATGTCGTGGTTGCCCACTTCCGTTTTGAAAATGACAGAGGCCCCTTCCGAACGCCCGATCCAGTTGGTCTGCAAGGTGCGGACGCGTTCCGGCCAGTCAATGCTGGAGAAATCCAGCAGTTCGTCGGCGTATTGGGTGGTGGTGAAGAACCACTGGTCCAGGTCTTTCTTGATGACCGGTGTGCCGCAGCGCTCACAGTGACGGTCATCGCCCCAGACCTGCTCGCGGGCCAGGGTGGTGTTGCAGTTGGGGCACCAGTCCACCGGCGACATCTTGCGGTAGGCCATGCCGTGCTTGTACAACTGGATGAAGAACCACTGGCTCCAGCGGTAGTATTCGGGGTCGGCGGAGACGGCCTCGCGCTTCCAGTCGAACATGGCGCCCATGGATTTGAGCTGACCGCGCATCCGCTCGATGTTGGCGTAGGTCCACTCTTTGGGGTGGATGCCGTGCTTGACCGCCGCGTTCTCGGCGGGCAGGCCGAAGGCGTCGAAGCCCATCGGGAAGAGCACGTTGTAGCCGTTCATGCGCATGAAACGGGCGTGCGCGTCGGAGGGAGTCATCGCGTACCAGTGACCGATATGCAGGTCGCCGGAGGGGTAAGGCAGCATGGTCAGGGCGTAATGTTTGGGCCGGTTCTCGTCAATCACAGAACGGTATAACCCGTCGGCTTCCCATTTTTTCTGCCATTTCTTTTCGATCTTTGCATGGTTGTAGGCTGTATCTGTCATTCGTTCCTCATCGTTGTTTGATGTTTGTGTTCCAAAAGATTCAATTGCGTTTTTCGAGTAATCGAGAATCGAATTTCGATTTTTGACCTTCAAATTTTGACGCGTTAAGACCCGGAAGAAGAGGCCCCTGTTTCCAGAAGATGCAGTTGATACGAGTATTCGCTTTCATTTCGGCCTCCTTTCGTTTGGACCGTGGACCGTTGACGCTGGACGACATTTCACGGTCTACCGTCTTTCGTCTACCGTCCGATTAAACAAAAATCCCTTCATCCACTCAGGGACGAAGGGTTATCCTCCGCGGTACCACCCGGATTCGCCGCTTAGTCTTATAGTCTCATTGTCGCTTTGTCGAATAGTCCGTTGACCAACCGACTATTCAACTATTTGACTGCGTAACCAACGAACTAACCGGCGCTCTTTTCCGCTATAACGGGCAACCCCGGCGCTGACTACTGTTTTTCACCACAGAGACACAAAGGGCACAGAGTTTTTCTTTGTAATCACAAAGCCAGCTTTGTGTGCTTCGTGCCTTTGTGGTGAGATTTCACCAGCGCAGTCTCCTTCGGCTTCGCTCAGGACGGCAGGCGAGTTCGGTCTTGATTGGCATTCCCATTCGATGCCGTGAAGGGCTTCCACCTCGCTCTCCCTTCTCGCTGACGGGATGACCTACTACTCCTGCCATGACTTTTCAATCATTATACGCTTACAAAACAGACGGCGCAAGCCGTCCGTTCCTTACAGTGGACCCAGAGGGATTCGAACCCTCGACCTCCTCAATGCCATTGAGGCGCGCTCCCAACTGCGCTATGGGCCCAATTCGATTTTTAATTTTGGATTTCAGATTTACGATTGATCGGGGCTGAAACCCGGCGGCCCACATTGTAAACCCCCACTCGAAAATCGTCAATCATAAATCGCAAATCCAAATCAAGTGGACCTGAGGGGATTCGAACCCCTGACCTCCTCAGTGCGATTGAGGCGCGCTCCCAACTGCGCTACAGGCCCATGACAAGGCGCAGTGATTTTATCTGAGGGCAGGGGGAATGTCAAGCAACGAATTCGAGGATCATTCGGGCGGCGACACCTCATACGTGGCGACCAGGGGGTTCAGGTTCCAGTCGGCGGGGTCCGGCGAGGTGGCCTGGAAGACGAAATAGGTCGCCGGGTCCGGGTCGCCGTTCTTGTCGAAGGTGAAGACTCCCGTGATGCCTTGATAGCCCTGAAGGGCGCGGACCGCGTTCGCGACCTCGGCGCGGGTGGGGATTTCTCCGCCTTTGGCTTTGGAGGCTTCCTCGATGGCTCTCAGGCAGACCCCTGCGGCGTCGTAAGCCTGGGCGGCGAAAATCTGCGGCGCGGCCCCGTAAACGGTCTCGAAGTCCTGGATGAACTGCGCCGCTCCGGGGTAGTATTCGGCAGAGGCCGCTATGGCGGTATAGTACATCCCTCCACCCTCGATCAACAAAGGCCCCGCAATTTCGAGCAGGGCAGGGGCGTTGATGCCCTCATTGCCCAGGAACGCGCCCGTGTACCCGGCGGCCCGAGCTTCCCTGAAGAATACTCCTGCCTGGTCCACGCTGAGGGTGCTGAAATAGACCAGGTCGGCGTCGGCTGCCAGGATGCGGTCTATCAGTTGGCCGAAGCCCTCCATCGCATCGGTGGATATATTGCCGGCAACGGTCATGCCCAGGCGGCTGGCTTCGTTCCTGAAATGGAAGGCGTTGAACTCGCCATAATCGCCGCTCTGGCTGATGACGAAGACGTTCCCAAAGCCCTGCGCTTTGGCAAACTGCGCGCCGACCATCCCCTGGTTGTCGTGACGGCCCACGACGCGGTTGACCTCGAGGTAACCGCTGGCGGTCGCAAACGCGGCAGTTGCCGACGGAGAAATGAACGCCAACCCTGCCTGGTGATAGATTTCCTTTACCTGGTTCAAAATACGGGACGTGGAAGGTCCCACCAGGCATAAGACATCCGGGTCGGCAACGATCTGCTTGGCAACATCCACCGCAACCCCGAAATCGTCCTGGTCATCACTGGGCGCGAATTCCACCGCATACCCCAACCCCGTCAAAGGACCGGCCAATTGCTCGACAGCCAGTTCAGCGCCGCGCAGGATGTCCACCCCTAAAAAGGACAGGCCGCCGGTCTGTGGACCGTGGCCGGCGATCTTGAAGGTCGCCTTCGGGACGAATGGCGTCGGGGTCTCGGTTGGGATGGGGGTATTCGTCGGGACGGGTGTTTCCGTCGGGCGTGTGGTCGGGGTCGCGCTGGGCTGGACGACGGTAGCCGAGGGGACCGGCGGGGCCTCCGTCGCTGCCGGTCCGCAGCCGGTGACGACCAGGATCAGGAGTACGAGCAGCAGGGAAACGGGGGAAGTTCGGCGGGAGCCTGTCTGGGGTTTCATTTCATCTCTCCTTCTTGCAATTGATCGGGATGGCATTCGCAAACTCAAGGTTGATCCGGCAAGGCGGGCAGTTCCGGCAGGTGGGTTTCACCGGGGCGCTGCACTTCGGGCGCAAACTGCTGGCGATGCGGGTTCATTTCGTCTCGAGGGTTTCGTTTGATGGCGGCTGTGACCCGTCCTCCTCCGAAGCGGCGGTAGCCGCAGAGATACTTGCCGACCGGGAAAGGAACCAGGAAAGCAGGAACAGGAAGCCGGGCGAGGCGCAGACCAGCATAAATCCCGCGCCCGAACCGGAGTAATCGCCGACGATCAGGGAGACGAAGAGGCTCAGGACGATGACCGCGCCGCCCAGGCCCTCCTTCCACCAGGCCAGGAGCATCCCCAGCGTGAGGCCGAAGGGGCCGAAAATCAGGTAGACCCATTCGATGGGTTTGACCTTCGCCGGTTCGAAACCCTCGCCGAGGAACATCAACAAGAAAACGCCGACGAAGACGATGCTCGAAATCCGCGCTATCCAGCGGATGGCGAGATGGACTGGATGGATCGTGGCCTTTGAGGTTGACATGATACGCCTCCTGCCACAAACAACCGTGCTCCGGCTGCGTGCGGTACTATGCGAATCTTTGCGAAAACACTGGTCGTGCCCGCCACCCTGCGAGTCCGGTTATCAATTTTGCACCGTAAACCATCGCAAAAAACGGGGAACTTTACGAAGACCGCCCTGCTGCCCGGTTATGGGAAATCACCGCTAATTTTTTGGGGTGATACTTGTCTGTACTATTTGTAGCATAAAGGGAATCCCGTTTCAAGGGGATTCGCCAGTTTTTTGGCTCTTCAGGTTTAAGTGGGGTGAAAACCCGTTTTACCACCGAGCACACGGAGAGCACGGAGATTTTAAATGTTTTTCTCTGTGGACTCTGTGATCTCTGTGGTGAAAAAATGGGCAACCCCATAAAATATCAAAGAGCCAATTTTTTTTGACCGGGCAGGGCAACCCGCCCGGTTGCAAAAGACCTTTGAAACACAAAGGGCACAAAGCCTGCACTGAGTAAAGCCGAAGTGTATACGACGGGAAAAGGCTCTTGAGCCTTGAGTTCGCCTGACTTTTGTGCCCTTCGTGTTCGATAGTTATGCCAGCTTCCCCACCGCCTGCTCCACATCCTCCAAGATCTCGCCGGATTTGACCAGCGCCTTCATCGTGTTGTGGTCGGGGTACAGCGGACGGTCCATGTCGAGGTGGGCCACGCGGCGGCGGATGACCTCCCGCGCCTTCTGCGTCCCCTTGCCGGGCGTAAAGTCGCGGAAATCCAGGGCCTGGGCGGCGGCCATGAACTCGATCCCCAGGATGCCGCAAGCGTTGTCCAGGATCTGGCCGTTCTTGATGGCCGTATTCATGCCCATCGAGACGAAGTCCTCCTGGTCGGCCGCGGCCGGGATGGACTGGATCGAAGCCGGCGTGGACAGGATGCGGTTCTCGACGATCATCATGTCGGCGGTGTACTGCGAGAGCATCAGCCCGGAGTAGAAGCCGGGTTCGTGAGCCAGGAAGTCCGGCAGGCCCTGGGAGAGGGCCGGGTTCGTCAGCCGGTTCATCCGCCGCTCGGACAGGACGCAGACCATCGTCACGGCCGCCCCGGCCAGGTCCATCGGCAGCGAGACCGGCGTCCCCTGGAAGTTGGCCCCGGTCAGCGTCAGCCGGTCTTCGGGGATGAAGATCGGGTTGTCGCCCACCCCGTTCAGCTCGATCTCGACCTGCGAGCGGGCGTAGGCCACCGCATCCCGGGCCGCGCCGATCACCTGCGGGGTGGAGCGCATCGAGTAGGCGTCCTGCACTTTGGTCTTCATCTTGCCGGTGGTCAGGTCTGAGCCTTCGATGCACTTGCGGATGTTGGCCGCCGAGACGACCGCGCCGCGGAAGCCGCGCAGTTCGTGCAACTTGCTGTTGTACGGCTTGAGATTGCCCAGCAGGGCCTCGATGGACATGGCCGCGGCGATCTCGGCCTGCTTGAGCCAGCGTTCCATCTCGTAGATGTGGAGGGCCGACATGGCGGTGAGCAGGTTGGAGCCGTTGATGGCGGCCAGGCCGTCCCGCGCCTGCAAGCCGGGGATTTCGATCCCGGCCCGGCGCATCGCTTCGTGACCCGGCAGCCGTTCACCGTTCAAGAAGGCTTCTCCCTCGCCCATGAGCAAGAGCGCCGCCTGGGCCATGGGAGCCAGGTCGCCCGAAGCGCCGACCGAGCCTTTCTGGCAGACCACCGGCGTGACGCCCTTGTTGAGCATCTCCACCAGGGTGAGGGTGATCTCCGGGCGGCAGCCGGAGTTGCCGTGAGCGTGGACGTTGATCCGCCCGGCCAGCGCGGCCCGCACATATTCGATGGGCGCCGGGTCACCGATTCCCGCGGCGTGGTTGTAAATGAGATATTTTTGGAATTCCTTTACCTGGTCGTCGCTCAAGAGGACTTCCGAGAATTCGCCGATGCCGGTGTTGGTCCCGTACATGATCTCTTTTTTGGCGAGTTTATCCTCCAGCATGGCGCGGCAGACCCTGATCCGCTCCAGCGCGGCCGGGTCGAGTTCCACTTTCTCGCCGAAGCGGGCGATCTTCACGAGTTTTTCAATGGTCAGGGATGAACCATCGAGGACAATGGTCATTGACATGCTCCTTGTTTTGAGTTTGCAATTCTGGTAGAGGTATTGTAATCCGGTTTTGAATTCTGCTCTACCGGCTGTGCTATACTGAGGCAACAAGCCCTCACGTGAAGGCAGTTACGCGAGTGCGCCGCGCCGCAAAACCCCATTGGACGAAGCATTCTTCCCAAAGCGCGCCGCGCTCCCTGGGCAGATACCGTCAGACCCTGAGGAGTGAGACGATGACCGAACCACCCAAAGACCGGGCAGATAGCGCACCCGGGCAGGAGGAAAGCCATCTCGCAAGCAAACCGGCCCCCAATCCCCCTGGGAACCTTGGCGAATTCCAAATATTGTTCGACTTCAGCCCGGATGCGCTGTTCATCCTGGACGGCGGCGGGCTGATCCTTGCGGCGAATGACATTGCGCTCGATTGGTATGGATACAGCCGCGAAGAATTCCTTCAATTGGCCGCCGCGGACTTATCCGCGCCCGACTTGAAAAACCAGTTTGCGGGAAAGATCAACCCGGCGCCGGCGGGCGGGGCGCAGTTCGAGTGGAAACACCAGAAAAAAGATGGCAAGCTGGCTGATGTGGAGATAAGGGCACGCGCCATCCGCCTGGGTGAAAGGGATTGCGCCCTCTTGAGCGTGCGGGATATTTCCAGACGCAAACACCTCGAAGGAACCATGCTGGAGGGATTTACCCGCTACCGCCAGACCATCGAAAACATGCTGGAGGGGTTCCAGATCATTGATTTCGATTGGCGTTACATTTACGTCAACGACGCCGCGGCCGGGCAGGCCCGCAAAGCCCCAACCGACCTGCTCATGCGCACGATCATGGATATTTACCCCGGCATCGAGAACACCGAAGTTTTCAAGGTGCTCAAACTTTGCATGGAAGAACGGGTCTCCAGGCGCGCCGAGGGCGAGTTCAATTTCCCAGACGGCAGCAGCCGCTGGTTCGAACTCAGCATCCAGCCGGTCGCCGAGGGCATCTTCATCCTCTCGTCTGACATCACGGACCATAAACGGGCCGAGAAGCAGATCCGGGACCAGCTCGAACGATTGAATACCCTGCACGCCATAGACAACCTGATCAACTCCAGTTTCGACCTGCACCTGATCCTCGACTCTTTCCTGGACCACCTCATCGCCCAGATCGGCGTGGATGCGGCAGATGTCCTGCTGCTTCACCGGCATACCATGTCGCTGGAATGCGTCTCCAGCCGCGGTTTCCGTTCCCAGGCCGGTCAGCGCGCAAAGTTCGGGCTGCGGGAAGGGTTCGCGGGCCGGGCCATCCTGAACCGCCAGAGAGTCTACATCCCGGACTTGCTCGATGAGCAGGATAACACCCCCGCCGCGCTCCGATTGGCCGGGGAAAACTTCGTCTCTTATTTCGCCCTCCCCCTGATCGTCAAGGGACAGGTCGTCGGCGTCCTGGAACTCTACCAGCGTTCCCGCCTCGGCCATAGCCCGGAGTGGCTCGGCTTTTTGGAGACGCTCGCCGGGCAGGCCGCCATTGCGATAGACAACGCCAACCTGTTCGAGAGCCTGCAACGCTCCAACTTCGACCTGGTGCTGGCCTACGACGCCACCATCGAAGGCTGGTCTCGCGCCATGGACCTGCGCGACAAGGAGACCGAAGGCCACACCCAGCGTGTGACCGGGATGACCCTGAAGCTGGCAACCGCCATGGGCGTCCCCGAAGCCGACCTGGTCCACATCCGCCGCGGGGCGCTGCTGCACGACATCGGCAAACTGGGCGTGCCAGACCCGGTGCTGTTCAAAGAGGAGGCGCTCACCGACGAGGAGTGGCGGATCTTGCAGCTCCACCCGGTCTATGCCTACGAGATGCTCACCCCCATCGCTTACCTGGCCCCCGCCCTCGATATTCCCTACTGCCACCACGAGAAATGGGACGGCAGCGGCTACCCGCGCGGCCTGAAAGGCGAGCAGATCCCGCTGGCGGCGCGCATCTTCGCCATCGTGGACGTTTGGGATTCGCTCTGCTCCGACCGCCCCTACCGCCCGGCCTGGAGCGCCGACAAAGCCCGCGAGTACCTCCGCGAACAGACCGGGAAACACTTCGACCCGGCCGTGGCGGAAAAGTTCATGGAGTTGTTTGGGGGAGGATGATAGGACCCCCTCCCGGCCTCCCCCATTTTCAAAAACCGAAAATGGGGGAGACTTTGGCAATTTATAATGAATTCTACGCATCCAATCCATCCCTGCTCCTCGCCCAAATTCCACGATTTTTGGAATTTGGGGGGGCCGGGAGGGGATATGCTCCAACGCCTCACCATCCCCAAAGTCTTTGTAGGAGCTGCGGACTGGTGTTACCGGCTTCACTCCCTAACCAAACCGTTTTCTCTCATACCCCAAATCTTCAGCCGATGTGTTTTCAGTTACCCAATCTATGGTCTTTCCATCGGCAGGAACATCTATAACTTTCGGTTGATATTTGCCGTCATAACCCAAGATTTTTAACACAATGCGAACGAGAATATCATGCAAATGGTCTTGGGCATTTATGATTTCTTCCCAATCGAATATGCCATCTTGGATCGCAAAATAGCCTTGATGTATTGGTGCATTCCGAAGCATGGACAGGAAACCTGCCCAAGACTTTATACTTTTGCCGACCTCCTGAAAAAAGTGCTGTTCCATAATTGCCGTATCTGGCAATTTGTACAAATCGAGCAGTTTCAAAACTTTCATCCCGAAATCCCCATCCGTATTGTTCGCATTTTCGATTTTCTTTTCTATTCTTTCTAGTGAATAGCTCACGTCATTAGAAAGGTTTTCTTTATTTGATCGCAGATACAAGTTCTCTATCTCAGAACTGGCCTTGTCCAAAATGGTTTTAACTTCTTGTCTATAATGTTCTGGCAAATTTGACATTAAGCTTTGCTGTTCAAGGAGACCCAATTTTCTTGCAAATTCAAATAACCCTTCGAATGCTCGACTAAGTATCGTCATTCTGGTTTCTGCATGGTTTTGTAAATTTGCATGTGTTAACTGATTAATCAGAATGCGAAAGTATGATTGGCTGAATTCCGGCGAATTACTAGCGAGCGATATAAGGTAGCCCAGCCCACCATGCCGAAATTCATCAATAACAGCATACCCTTTTTCATAAGTGGTCTTGAGCGTGGGAAAATGTTTTCTATTGACCAATTTCCCTTCACTATCCCTAAGCTCCAGCCATGATGCACCTACTTCTGTCCCCGATGCAAAGCTCAACAAGTTTGCCCATTCATAAGGAAACCACCTGGACTTTATTGCATCTGAAATTTCACCAACCATCAGTGCGGTTATACATTGCCTGACTTGCTTGGATTTCAATTTCTCTTCTCTCTCGGCATAATCAGGCATACGTTCAATAAATCCAGGCTTTTTGCTGAATTCAAAACCTACCAGAGAATTCTTATTGGTTGCTGCAAAAAGTGCAGCGGCTTTTTGTCTTTCATCACTCATCTCTGGGACGGTTGGCGTTTGATACAACCTCATTGGATGATTTACTAAAAGTGGATGATTATTCCACGGGAAATATGATACGAAATTTGTCAAAGGCAAGACCCAATATTTAGGCTCTCTTGCGTTATTTACTTCGAACAAACCACGGCTGATCCAAAAAATAATTCCATCTCTTGCGTCTAAAGTTGCCCACGAAATATTTCCTGTCGAAACGAATGTCCCGTCTTGGGTCTCGACTATCAATTTGGAACAGGGATTTTTATTTTTCTCTCCCTCGGCGATAATATCTGGATACTTGGCTTCACCTACATGCTGATATAAAAACTTGAGAATTCTGAAACTCTCCGACTCGCTGGTTATTGCAGCGTTGGTGTCCAGTCTTGCATATTCCATATCGACTTTGATTTCACCGAGTTCATCAATCGAGATTACAGTTTTACCTTCGACCTTGCCTGCCGGGTTTTCGAAAAAGGCTGTTCCCTGGCCTTCATAAACAAGTTCACTTGAAAACCAGGGGTTGAGTTTGGGTGAATACGTTTTCCAAATTGTTTTCTCGTCCATAACTCTATGTCCCCTCCACCACCTTAATTTCCTCCTCCGTCAACCCGTACAACTCATAAACCCGCCTGTCAATCTCTTTATCCACTTCGGCAATGCGACGGTCGAGCGTGCGGGCGCGGTCGAGGTCGTCTTCGGGCCGCACGGACTGACGCTCTTGGTGCAGGGCCAGCATTTGCTCGACCAGGCTCACGAGGCCGTAGTGGGCGGACTTTTCGGCGGGGTCGTCGAAGTTGATTCGGCGGATGGGGTACTGCTCCAAATAAATCCCTTTCAATTCGGGGAATATTGCCTTGAAATCACCGTATAAGAGTTGCCAGAGCCAATGTGTAAATTTTGAGTTCAAGATAGCAAGCAAGTATTCAGGTTTATAGGTTCCCAAAGACCGGACAGTAAAAATATTTCCTGTGACACAATACGGATGAGTATCGTAAGATGCAATTGGGTAATACCCAATCTGCCTGATTACGATTTTTTCTGAGAGATGGACTTTTGAATCCCATGTGCCGCCTGCTCCTTTGGGCTTTTCAAAAAGAACATACTCCTTTGCAGGATTTATGGAGTATCTCTCAACATCAGTACCAGTGATTATCGGCTTCCATTTCTCCCCTTTTTTTGTTCGAGAAAAATACTTATCTCTATCACCACTAATCAAACCCCGATTGATTTTTGCAATCGTTCCTAACTGCTCGGCGACAGTTTGGAATTTCTTGATCAAAATTACAGTTTCGTTAGATAATTTGATGTTCCAAGAGCCGCTATCCAGAAATACTAAATCACCTTGTTGTAGCGATTGGATTGTGGCTTGAGAAGCTTCTCCAATAAGATAGTCAGAATCAGCGTCGAGAACGATCTTGATTTGATTGACTTCCCGCCTTTCAGCGTGCTGGTCTTTTTGCAATATGATTATCGCATTATTGACTTCGGCCTCAACAAACATTCTCTCAGATGAGACAACTATTTCAATAATCTTGCATTGAGATGCTATAAGCTTTCTAAGTTTCTCCGTGTAAACATTGGTAATAAAAGTATTGGGGACTATCAAACCGAGATAACCACCATCTTTTAGAATGGAAATGGAACGTTCGATGAATAAATGGAATAAATCGATTTTAAAACTCGCGACCTCATAATGTGCATTCAGAAAACCGAGAAGTTCTTGATCTGTGTTATGTGGTTGAAGCATCCCGTATGGTGGATTGCCAACAATCACATCAAATCCGCCATTTTTCATGATCGGAGCAAATTCTTTTTCCCAATCGAAGGGAATTTGGGCCTGCCAATCTTCGCCAAAAGTTCTCTGCAACTCTTCGGATGTCCCTGAAACCAAGCTGTTTCCATGATGGATGTTTTCGAGCATGGGCAGCTTTTCGCGTGAATGCAAGCCGCGCAACAGCAGATTCAGTCTGGCTACCTCCACCGCCTGCTTGTCCTTATCCACGCCGAATATACAGTTCTGCAACACTTCCAATTGCCGGGCGCGGTCGTAAATGTCCACTTCACCTTTATGCGCCTGTCCGCGTTGTTTGGCAACGTAACCATCAATCACATCGAAGGCCTCGATCAGGAAAGAGCCGGAGCCGCAGGCCATATCCAACACCCGCAGCGGATGGGAGGGGTGGTAGCCGTGTTCTTCGAGATGGCGGCGGACGGTTTGCTGCACAATATATTTCGTGACAAAGGCAGGGGTGTAATAAATGCCCTGGCTCTTGCGCTTGGCCCGTTTTTCCTGCACATGCGTGCCGCCTTCGCTTTCGGCCACCACATGACCGAGGTATTGTTCGTAAGCCGTGCCGAGCACGTCGGCGTCGAGGGCGTTGAAGTTGTAGCGCACGTAATTCTTTTCGTACAGCCCTTCGATCACTTCTTCGAGGGCAGTCGGGGCGATCAACAATTCTTCCGAGAAATGGGGAGCGAAAAGTTCCGAGTTATAGGTCGCATCCATCCGGCGGAAAAGAGCGGCCAGTTCGCGGTCGAGGTTCTTGAATTGTTTCCGGTCTTTCAGTTCACGCAGCAGGGCGCGCAGTTGCACCTGTTCCACTTCCCGGTCTTCGGCAGTGCGGATGAAGATCAAGCGGTTGAGCAGGCGCAAGACGGCTTCGTCTATTTGAGCGGGCGAATAGATCGGATTGTAGCCTTTGTAATTCTTGAAAAGGTCTTCGCGCCACTTTCTCAGGTCGTCGAACAGGTTCTGGCTGACTGGCAAACGCTTGACTTTCTTGCCGACCTTTTCTGCTTCGGCGTCAAGGCGGCGCTCGGATGTCTCGCCTTTGGAGAGCCACCATAACCGCTCGAAATCCATAAGATAACTATCCAGGTCGAACTCAATAAACTGGGCGCGGAACGGGTCGGTCTCTTTCCATTCGGCGTTGAACACCCGCAAGCCCTCAAAGTCCGAGAGCAACGCCCATGTTACTGATTTAGTCCAAGCATAGTCAATCGCCTGCTTAACCCAACGCGGGTCATTCAGGTTTTCGTTAGCCCTCTTCGTTTCAAGGAAAAAGCGGGGGACATTGCCTAACCGAAAAGAAAAATCCACCCAACCACGTGAGACCTTTTCTTCGGGGCTGACCTCGTTGATATTCCTCGTATCCCAACCGAGAGCCTCGAAAAGCGGCAGGATGTAACCCAGGCGGGTCTGCATCTCGCTCAAGCCTTTACGTTGGGCGGTAGGCAAACCTTTGAATTTCCTGACGAGTCTTTCGATTTCAGAGTGAGCGAGTTCAGGTGTGTTCATGGGCTGGTCCCTTTTTTGACCGATATTATGCACCGTCCCGAAGGCTTGTCCTGGGCCTGTCGAAGGATTTGAGCAGTCACCAAGCCTGAATTACGGAAACCTTCGGGACCTTTCATCCATACCCGTCAAGTATACAGGAAAAATCCATCAATCCCCGCTGTCATTGCGAGGAGGGTGCTCTCCCCGACGCCTGCCCTGAGTAAGTCGAAGGGAAGCAATCTCCTCCAGCCTGGGAAAGCCCAGTTAATAGGTGCTTCTGCCTTTTTGAAGATTGCTTCGGGCCGGGAAGAGCATCCGGCCCTCGCAATGACGGCGCGGGAAATTATTTATTTACGATCCCTAAAATAACGGCGTCCGCCGTTGGGTGCCCCCCTCACTCAGCGGCGGGCATTTTTTTACCCGCCAACCGGTCAACACGTCTGTTGGGCAACTCAACACGCTTGTTGAGCAGGTCAACACGCTTGTTGAGCACCTCAACACGTCTGTTGAGCACCTCAACACATCTGTTGAGTTACGGAGTCACAGAGTTTCTTTCTTCTTTTTCTCCGTGTCCCCGTGTCTCAGTGGCTTAAAAGGTTTGCATCACGTTTGCCCTATAACTGATGCAAGACAGCTAAGAAAGTGTTTGAAAAGTCTGCATTTTCACCACGACACGAAGTCACAAAGACTCAAAAGGGGAAATATTTTGTGACTTCGCGACTTGGTGGCTTGGTGATAAGGTTTTCAAACACTCTCTAAGCCGCCGAGCCGCAAAGTCGCCAAGTTTTGTAAATTAAATGGCTCTCTGGGAATTAGCGTGGTGTGCCGCCAGATGTAGGTCACGTTTGAAACGTGACCTACGGGATGCCGCCAAATATGGGGGTGTATCACGACGATTCCCAATGAACCAATTAAATTTGCGCAAATCGCCGTTTACAAGCGAAAAAAGTACGTTTTTGTGTATTAAGCACGTAAAGGTTGAACACTGGATGGCCAACACTATCTGGGCTTTGTCACCCTGAAGGAGCGCTTTTCAGCGACTGAAGGGTCTCCTGGACGGTCGCAGAGATGCTCATCTGCACTTGCAGCGCAGGCGCAAGTGTCGCTCCGCTCAGCATGACCTCATTGGGCCTGGCGCGAATAGAGCCGATTTTGTTCACACTTTTACTGACCAACACAAAAAAGTACGTTTTTGGGAACAAAAACAGGTTTCCTTTGCGCCTTTGTAACGTGGCGGCTTTGCGTTAAGGTTTTTGCAGTAGAGTCAATTCGCGAAAATTAGCGTAATTCGCGGCCAAAGATTTGAGATGCGCGGCAGCATTCGAAATTGCAATTTTGTAAGTTGAAAAAAAAGATACCGCTGCCTATACTATAAACATGTCTTGGGGCGTTCCCCGGATAAATACACACTCTCAGGAGGATTACAGCATGGCAAGAAAATATCCGGCAAATGTTATTCAACAAGGAATAGATGTATTGGAGGGCTTGAAACAGATCACACCGCCCATCACCATAGACGGATGGGATTCCGCCGACCTGGAAGCCGACCTGGCCAGCGCGGCCCCGATCAGCAACCAGATGTCCGCCTTGAAGGGCCAAATAACCACCCTGCGCAACCAGCGCGACGACATCTATAACGCAATCTGGTTCAAGATCAAGCGGCTCTCTGATATTTCCCGTGA